>NZ_JBWKKF010000021.1:0-126907 GCF_056431745.1 Amycolatopsis sp. NPDC045836
TGGTACAGCGGCGAATACGACGAATCACGCTCCGGCGCCAGCCGTTCCACCATCTCCGCCATCGGGAAGTCCTCGTGCTCGAACGCCCCGAGCACCACCTCCCGCACCTGCGCCAGCACGTCCTCGAACGACATGCCCGCGGTGAAGTCGGCGATCAGCGGCACCGGGTTGACGAAGTAACCGACGGTCCGCTCCAGCTCACCCCGGCCACGACCGGAGATCGGCGAGCCGACCACCACGCGGTCCTGCCCGGTCTCCCGGTGCAGCAGCAGCTGGTAGGCCGACAGCAGCACCACGAACGGCGTCACCCCACATCGGACACCGAGGTCCTTCAGCCGCTCGGTCAGCTCCCGCCCGAGGCCGAACACCCGGCTCGCCCCGCGGAAGGACTGCACCGCCGGACGCGGGCGGTCCGCGGGCAGCGCCAGCACCGGCAACTCGCCGGACAGCCGGTCGCGCCAGTAGTCCCACAGCCGGTCGCCGTCCGGGCTCGCCAGCAGTTCACGCTGCCAGTCGACGAAGTCGGCGTACTCGACGGCGGGCCGGGCGGGTTCCGCGCCGCCGCCGTACTCCAGCGCCAGTTCTTCCAGCAGCACCACGCAGGACCACAGGTCGACCACGATGTGGTGCGCGCAGATCAGCAGGACCGCTTCGCCGTCCTGGCGCCGGTAGACGCGCAGCCGCACCGGCACGCTGTCTTCCAGCACGAACGGGCGGTCGGCTTCGTCGGCGAGCGCGCGCTCGAAGTCCTCCGGGGCGTCGAGGCACTCGAAGTCGATCGCGGAACCGGGGCGGTAGAACGGGCCCTGGTCGTCCTCGCCGAAGGTCGCGCCCAGGAGTCCGTGCCGGGCGACGACGGCCCGCCACGCCTCCTCCAACGCGTCGGTGTCCAACGGTGAAAGCACCCGCAACGCCGTCGCGACGTGGTAGGCACCGGATTCGGCGGCGAAGCGGTGAATGGACCAGAGCGCTTCCTGCCCGCGGGAAAGCCTGGACAGTCCGCCGTGTTCCCGGCGGGTGATGGCGTTCGTGTGCCCGGCCGATAATCGCTGGACGACCTCGTCAGCCAGGGTTTCCGCCGTGCGGCCGTCGAACAGCAACGTCACCGGGAGATCGATTTCCCACTGGCGCTGGAGCAGCGCTTTGAACTCCATGCCCATGAACGAATCGATGCCGTAGGACCGCAGTTCGCGGTTCGGGTCCAGTTCGTCCACGCGCATCACCCGCGCGAGCCACCGGTGCACCGCCACCCGAACGGTTTCCCGGCGTTCCCCCTCGGCCATTTCCCGGATTTCCGCACCGGACGGCGGTTCCAGGCGAGGTGGGCGCAGTTCACCGGCGCGGAAGGTCCGCATTCGGACGCCGGTGAGTTCCGCGACCACGTAACCGCCGGCATCCAGCAGGCCGATGTGGAATGCCGGGAAGTCTTCGCTGGTGTCGCTGCGCACCACGTGCGTCCACGCCACCGAAGCACCCTCGCGGTGGATTTCGAACCGGTCGATGCCGCCGACGTACCAGCCTCCGCCTTCCCAGGGCCCGAGAAGTGCGAACGCCGGTTGCAGCGCCGCTTCCAGCATGACGGGGTGTAGGCGGTAGAGCTCGGCTTCCGCCTCGGAAACAGTGGAATTCACCGCACCGAGCATTTCCTGGTTACCGCGCCAAGCCGTTTCCACGCAGCCGATCGCGGGCCCGCAGGAAAGGCCGAGCGCGGCCAGATCGGCGTAGAACTCGGCTCGCGAAACGGGTTGCGCGCACCGGCGGCGGATGTCCGCCAGCGGAACGGGGTCGGCGGTTTTCTCCGCGCTGCTGCCGGGCGCGAAGAGCGCCCGCACGTGGACCGTGCGGGCCCAGTCGGCGCGGCGGATGCGCACCCCGCAGGCACCGGCGGAGTTCTGGTGGAGTTCGGCCACCAGCTCGATCTCGTCGCGTTCGGTGTGCACCACCGGTTCCGGCAGGCGCACGTCGACCATGGCTTCGCCCTGCTCGGCGATCGCCGCGGTGGCGCCGGCGATCTCCAGCACCACCGCCGACGGCACGACCGGAACACCCGCCAGCTCGAGGTCCCGCAGGCAGGGCACGGACTCGGTGTCCAGCTCGGTTTCGATCCGGTCAAGGGAGCGCATCAGGTCCCAACCCCATTCCTCTAGCCCTCGCGTGCAGGTTTCAGCGGCCGCGCAGCAGCGGGTGCGCGGCACGCGGTCTGGCCGGTGCCTTCGGCGCCGCCCGGCGCACGGTGATCGGCCACCGCTCGTGGTGTTCGAACGGGGTGACCGGCAGGTGCACCAGCGACCGCCCGGCCCATGCCCGGTCGATCCCGACCCCACGGCAGTGCAGGGCGCCGAGCACCCGCGGCAGGCCGTCACCGGTGAAGTCGTCGCAGAAGCGGACGGTGAAATCCCGCTCGGGGCTCTCGCCGCCGAGGTGCAGCGGGGTGTCCGGCTCGCCGAACGTCCCGTCGAACTCGTACGGGTTGACCGCGCCCGCCACCGCCGCCGCCGCCAGTTCACCCGAGCCGTGCCCGAGGACCAGGTCCGGGTGGACACCCCACTCCGCCAGCAGGCTCGCCAGCGCGTACTGCGGCACGAAGCCGGGTGCGTCGATGGTGCCGTGCAGGTCTTCGGCGATCAGCCGCAGCCCGGGAACCCGGTGGCACAGCGCTTCGAACCACTCGCCGTCCGGCTTGCCGTCGGTGAATTCGAAGGCGATCACCGGCGCACCGGCCACGAACTGCTCGGCTTCCGCCAGGCTCCGCCCCAGTTCTTCGCGGGTGGCGCCCACCGCGAACAGCCGGTGCGGGTGGTGCTTCCTGGCGGTCCACGCGGTGTGCGCGATGTCCGCGACCGGGACCTCCGGGTGCTCACGCAGGAATTCGGTGTACCGGCGGGAAAGCTCGGTCAGCGAGGTCGCCGAGCGGGCCGACAGCACCAGCACCTCGGGCCCCTCGGCGGGCTGCGCGACCTGAGCCGGTGCCTCACCGACCACCACGTGCACGTTGTTGCCGCCGTAACCGAACGAGTTGATGCCCGCGACCCGCGGCCCGTCCCAGGGGCGCGGTTCGGCCGGGATCTCCACCCCGGCACCGAGGCGGACCTGCGGGCTCAGCCGGTCGACCGCGATCGGCGGGATCCAGCCGTGGCGCAGCACCAGCACGGTCTTGATCAGCGAGATCACCCCGGACGCCGCTTCCAGGTGCCCGAGGCCCGCCTTGACCGACCCCAGCCGCAGCGGTGTTTCCCGCGGGCCGCCGAACACCCGTGACAGCGCCCCGGCTTCCACCGCGTCCCCGATGGCGGTGCCGGTGGTGTGCGTCTCGACGTAACCGACCTCGGCCGGGTCGACCCCGGCGTTGCGCAGGGCGAGCCGGACGACCTCCTCCTGCCCGGCCGCACTCGGCGCACCCAGGCCGTTGCCGCGCCCGGAACCCGCCATCGCGGACCCCTTGAGCACCGCGTGCACCGGCCCCGGTTCGCCCGCGCGGCGCAGGACCACCAGTCCGCACCCTTCGCTGCGCACGAACCCGTCGGCGGCTTCGTCGAAAACCTTGCTGCCACCGGTCGGCGAGAGCAGCCGCGCGTGCGAGTTGGCGATGTCCACCTCCGGTGCGAGGCACAGGTTCACCCCGCCCGCGATGGCCAGGTCGCATTCGCCGTCGAGCAGGCTGCGCATCGCCTGGTGCACCGCGACCAGCGACCCGGAGCACGCGGTGTCCACCACCACGCTCGGCCCCCGCAGGTCGAGCGTGTAGGACAGCCGGTTCGCCAGCAGGCTCAGCCCGCCGCCGACCAGCGAGTAGATGTCCACTTCGGACAGGTCCTGGAGCAGCATCCTGGCGAAGTCGCTGTTCGAGGCGCCGACGAACACCCCGGTCCGGCTGCCCGCCAGCGCCTCCGGGACCAGCGCCGCGTCCTCCAGCGCCTCCCGGGCGACCTCCAGCACCAGCCGCTGCTGCGGGTCCAGCCGCTCCACCTCACGCGGGGTGATGCCGAACAGCTCGTGGTCGAACCGGTCCACTTCGGACAGCAGGCCACCCCAGCGGGAACAGGTCCGGCCGGCCACCCCGGGACGGGGATCGTAGGTGGCGTCGACGTCCCAGCGCGACGGCGGCACCTCACCGACCTCGCTGCGGCCCTCCCGGATGAGCCGCCAGAACTCGTCCGGTCCGGCGATCCCGGGCAGGCGGCAGGCCATTCCGGTCACCACGACCGTCACAGCGCGTCCCCGGTCCCCTCGGCCGCCCGCTGCTCCACCAGGTGCCGGGCGAGATCGCGGATGGACGGGTACTCGTACAGCGCGGCGGCGGGCACGGGCACCCCGAGCAGCACCGAAAGGTTCCCGGTGAACTCCGCGCCCCGCACCGAATCCAGGCCCTGCGTGCTGAACGGCTGCGCGCGGTCGATCGCCGTGCCGTCGGCGCCGAGCACCCGGCCGACGTTCTCCGCGAGCAGCACCTCCATCGCCTCGGCGGTGCCGGACCAGCCGTCGTCCAGTGCGCCCGGGCTCCCCGTCCGCGCGCCGGTGGCACCCCGCCACTCGTGCAGGGCTTCCAGGCTGCCCGCGAGGAACCGCGCTCGGCAGGCCCGGCGCTGGATCTTGCCGCTGGTGGTCTTCGGCAACGCGGTCGGCTTGACCAGCACCACCACGTCGACGGTGATTTCCAGTTCCTCCAGCACCCGCTTGCGCACGGCCTCGACGATCGCCTCGAAGTCGCTCTCGCGCCGGGTGCGGACCTCCTGCACCACGACCAGCCGTTCGCTGCCGCCGGCCGGGACCGAGAAGGCGGCCGTGCCGCTGGCGCGGTTCCGGGGGTGGCACGGGCCGATGAGGTGCTCGAGGTCGGACGGCGCGTAGTTGCGGCCGCGGATGATGATCAGGTCCTTGTACCGCCCGGCGACGTAGAGTTCCCCGTCCTGCACCAGGCCCATGTCGCCGGTGCGCAGGTGGTGCGCGCCGCTGCCGGGCAGCGTGGCCCGGAAGGTCCGCTCGGTTTCCTCTTCCCGGTTCCAGTACCCGGCTGGCACGCTCGGCCCGGTCACCCAGATCTCGCCGGGCGTGCCGTCGGCACAGCGCTCCAGCGTTTCCGGGTCGACGATGACCAGTTCGTGGTCGTCCAGCGGGGCCCCGCAGCCGACCAGCCGCTTCCCCGGCTCCTCGGTGTCCCAGGTGCGCTCGGCGACCACCGGGCGGCGGCCCGGCAGCGGCACCGCGGCGGCCAGGGTCGCCTCGGCCAGGCCGTAGCAGGGGCGGAAGGTCTCGGGCCGGAACCCGGCCGGGGCGAAGCGTTCGGTGAACCGCTCGATGGTCTCCGCGCGCACCGGCTCGGCGCCGTTGCACGCGTGGCGCCAGCTCGACAGGTCCAGCCCGGCCAGTTCCTCGTCGGTGACCCGCTCGGCGCACAGCTCGTAGGCGAAGTCCGGTGCGGCCACCATCTCGCCGCGGTACCGGCTGATCGCCTCCAGCCAGCGCGCCGGCCGGGTGACGAAGTCGCGCGGGGTCATCAGCGCGGCGTGGTACCCCATCACCGCGGGCATCAGGATGAATGCGATCAGGCCCATGTCGTGGAACGGCGGCAGCCAGGACACCGCCACGCTGTCCGGGGTCAGCTCGAACCGGCGGTACATGGCGCCGACGTGCCGCATGATGTCGCGGTGCCGCACCACCACGCCCTTGGGCGCGCCGGTGGAACCGGAGGTGTACTGCAGGAAGGCGAGGTCGCCGCCGTCGATCGCGGGTGGCGCCCAGGTCGCGGTCAGCCCGTCGTCCAGGGTCTCCACGTCGAGGACCGGGAACTCGCGCTCGTCAACGGTTTCGGCGAACCGTTCGGCGACCGCGGCCGCCGTGCCACCCGCGGTCAGCACCGCACCGGCCCCGCAGTCCACCGCGATCGCGGCCAGTTCCCGCGACCTGCCGTGCCGTCGCGGCGGGTAGCACGGGACGGCGGTGGCCCCGGCGTAGAGGCAGCCGAAGAACGCGGCCACGTAGTCCGGCCCCGGATCGATCGCCAGCAGCACCCGTCCCCCGGCGAGGTCGTCGGCCTGCAACCGGGCGGCCACCCGGCGAGCGGCGGCGTCGAGCCCGGCGAAATCGTATCGCGCGTTTTCGCGCTCACCGTTCTCGAGAAAGGTGAAGGCGGTTTTTCCCGGAGTGGCTTCCGCACCGGCGCGGACGGCTTCGACTACGGTGGAAAACGGCATGGCACGGCCCCTGTCCCCAGCTGTGGCGTGTTTCCTAAGAGCGCGGTTCACCCAGCGGCAGCACGACCCGGCCGTAGCTGCCGTTGATCAGGTAGGCGGCGCCGACGTAGAGCCCCAGCAGCGCTGCCACCAGCGCGAAGACCCCGCCCACCAGGTCGACGGGCGGCGCGACGGCGAACTGGCCGATGGTGATGAACACATACATCAGCGTGGTCAGCACCAGCAGCCCGAACACCGCGCGGTTCACCCGTCGCGCGGCGACGGTGACGAACAGCGCCACCAGTCCCCACGCCAGGGTGAAACTACCGGTGGCGGCAGTGACAGAATCACCAAAGTTCGCCACCAGCTGCGGCAGGAACAGCCAGGTGTAGAGCGAGTAGCTCAGCCAGAACGCGGCGAACGAGGTGAAGGTGACCGCGGCGAAGGAATCACGCTGGGAAAACGCCAGGATACCGGCGATGAACTGCGCCACCCCACCGAAGAAGATCGCCGTCGGGAACACCACGACGATGAAGTTGAACGAAACCAGCCCGGCGTGGAACACCGCCAGGATGAACAACGTGGTGGAGAAGCAGAGGTAACCCAGCGCCAGGTGCGCCGAACCCGGGCGGCTCGACGGCGCCGGTTCGGAAAGGGGTGCCTCGACCGCCACCGGCCCGGACTGCAACGTGGTCATCGGATTCGCCTTCCGCCGCGGGAGCGCGCCGCGGGAGGGCCCGTGGAAGTTCTTCCCCCAATGCGGCGTGCCTCGATTCGATGCGGCCGATGCTAAGACGCCCGAAGACGGAACCGAGAGCCACGAAGGCGCGCCCCATTCGGCTCAGCCCTGGGCACCGGCGGGGTGCCCCGATCGGGGCGCCCCGTCCGGGCCGGCGCTCTCCCAGAGCACGCTGAGCATCCGGTGCAGGTTCGCCCGGTCGCCGTCGTCGAGCGGGGCGAGCAGGTCCTCGGCGAGCTGGTGCTGGGCGTCGAACAGCCGGGACATCCGGGCGCGGCTGTCCGCGGTGAGCCGCAGCAGGGTGGCGCGGCGGTCCTCCGGATCGGGCTCCCTGGTGATCAGCCCGTCGCGTTCGAGCGCGTCGACCATGCTGGTCACCGAACGCGGGCTGACGCCCAGATCGCTGGCCAGCCTGCCCATCCGCGCGGGCTCCAGCTCGCTGACCGTGACCAGCAGGCGGGCGCGGGCCTCGGACAGGCCGATGGTGGCGCCGAGCAGGCGGTCGGACTGCAGGCACAGGCGGCGCGAGGTGTCGAACAGGAGCGCCACGATGTCCCTGGCGGGCGGGCTCTCGGGTTGACGGCCGGAAGCGGGGGCGGACATACTCCCGAATATTAGTGTACTTCCTCACTATCTACCAGTTCACTGTGAACCGAACCAGGAACGCCAGGAAGGGACTCGCCATGTCCGACCCGACACCCGCGCTGGTGGTCGACGGCCTGCACAAGCGCTACGGCGACGTCGAGGCGGTCAACGGGCTCAGCTTCTCCGCCCGCCGCGGCACCGTGCTCGGCCTGCTCGGGCCGAACGGCGCGGGCAAGACCACCACCGTGCAGATCATCTCCACGCTGCTGCCGTTCGACCGCGGCACGGTCACCGTGCTGGGCCGGGACGTGGTGCGCGACGCCCGCGCGCTGCGCTCGGAGATCGGCCTGACCGGCCAGTACACCGCGCTCGACGAGTACCTCACCGGGTACGAGAACCTGGAGATGATCGGCAGGCTGTACCACCTCAGCGGGGCCGACGCCAAGCGCCGGGCGAACGAGCTGCTGGCCAGGTTCGAACTGGTCGAAGCCGGGAAGCGGCTGGTCAAGACCTACTCCGGCGGCATGCGGCGGCGCCTGGACCTGGCCGCCAGCCTGATCCTGCACCCGGCGCTGCTGATCCTCGACGAACCGACCACCGGACTGGACCCGCACAGCCGGATCACCGTGTGGCAGCTGGTCCGCGAGCTGGTGGCCGGTGGCACCTCGCTGCTGCTGACCACGCAGTACCTGGAAGAAGCCGAGGAACTGGCCGACGACATCGTGGTGATCGACGGCGGCGCGGTGGTCGCCCAGGGCACCCCGGATTCGCTGAAGGAGCAGGTCGGCGGCGCGCGGCTGGAGGTGCACCTGGCTCCGGGCAGCCGGACCACGGTGGCGCTCGAAGCGCTCGAACGGTTCAGCACCGCCTCGGCCGAGGTGGACGCCGAGACCGGCGTGATCACCGTGCCGGCGATCAAGGAACCGCGGCTGCTGGCCAGGGTCATCCGCGAACTCGACGACCTGGAGATCGGCGTGGCGGACGTGCGCCTGCGTGAACCCACGCTCGACGAGGTCTTCCTGACCCTCACCGGCAAGAACGCCGTGCCCGCCGAACCCCAGCGAGCCTGAGCCGGGGCAGCCCGAGAACCCGAGGAGACACCGTGACCACGGCCCAAGCCCCCGTCCAGCCACTGCAGCGCGGCAGGCTGCGCTGGGCGATCACCGACACCCTGGTGCTGACCAGGCGCAGCCTGCGCCACATCCCGCGCATCCCGGACCAGCTGATCTTCGCCACCGTCAACCCGATCATCTTCGTGCTGCTCTTCCGCTACGTCTTCGGCGGCGCGATCGGCACCCCCGGCATGACCTACCCGGACTTCCTGATGGCGGGCATCTTCGTGCAGACCGTGGCCTTCGGCGCGGTCAACTCCGGCGTCGGCCTGGCCGAGGACATGCACCGCGGGCTGGTCAACCGGTTCCGCTCGCTGCCGATGGCACCCTCGGCGGTGCTCACCGGCCGCATCCTGGCCGACGTGGTGCGCAATTCGCTGATCATCGTCACCGGGGTGCTGATCGGGCTGGTGGTCGGTTTCCGGCCGACCGCGGGCGTCGGCGGCTGGATCGGTGCGATCGCCCTGTTGCTGCTGGTCAGCCTCACCTTCTCCTGGGTGTCCTCGACCATCGGGCTGCTGGTGCGCAACGCCGAGGGCGCGCAGTCGGCGAACTACATCTGGCTGCTGCCGCTGACCTTCGCCAGCAGCGCCTTCGTGCCGACCGAATCGATGCCCGCCGGGCTGCGGGTCTTCGCCGACCACCAGCCGATCACCGTGATCGTCGACGCGGTCCGGGGCTTCCTGCTGGACGAGCCGCTGGGCTGGCGCGGCTGGGGCGCGTTCGCCTGGTGCGCGGTGATCGTGGCGGTCTGCGCGCCGCTGGCCGTGCGCCGGTTCCAGCGCCGGGCGATGAGCTGATTCCTGTTCGCCAACGCCGAGCCCTTCCACCAGAATGTGGGAGGGCTTGGCCTTCCTGTGGCCGCGTGTTGTTCTGCGTGGGGGCTCGAATACCGTTGAACAAGGGTAATGCGGCAATTCCGGCGGACTGCTACCAAGAGCGATTGACTGCTCACTGCTTACCACAGCGCCGAGATGAAGACCAGAGGAAATCTTTCACACCTGCGTCGGTAGTAATGGGCTGATCCTGCATTGGGGGCAGGCGTCGTGAATGGGTGAATCCGATGAATCAGAGAAGCTCGGAGAGCATTTCGGTCATCGCTGGGGCGGACGTTGGCACAAGCATTCTCCTGGTGGGGCAGAACGAGGTGGTGCGGCGCGGGATCGAGGCGATGCTCCAGTCGGTCGATGGCGTGCGCCACGTGCTGACCAGCGCCGGCTTCCGCGAGGCGGGCGCACTGGTCGCCGCGCACCGGCCGGACGTGCTGGTGGCCGGGCTGGGGCCCGACCCCGGCCTGGCCACGCTGCTGGAGCAGGCGCGCCTCGCGCACACCAGGATCCTGTTGCTGATGCGCGATCCCGGCGAAGCGGAACTGTCCGCCGCCGCGCGGCTGCCCGGCGACGGCTACCTCGTCGAGGACGAACTGACCGTGCCGGTGCTGGAGGACACCCTGCACCGGCTGCTGGTGGACCAGGTGCCGATGCCCTCGGTGATGGCCCGCGGCCTGCTGCGGCGGGCCGGTCGCGGCCCCGGCCCGGCGGCCCCGGCGCCGCCGCCGCCGCGTGACTACCGCACACGCCTGACCCGCCGGGAACTGCAGGCGCTTTCCCTGCTCGTGGAAGGCATGAGCAACAAGCAGATCGCCCGCGGCCTGGCCATCTCCGACCACGCGGTGAAGCGGGTGATGGCCAGCGTGCTGGTGAAACTGGACTGCGCCAACCGGACCCAGGCGGTGGCACTGGCGCTCAAGGGCGGCCTGGCCGGCGCCGGAACCAGATGAGGTGGGACCGCATGGACTTCAGCCTGCTCTACTTCGCCAACCGGGAAGTGACCGATCCGCCGAAGGAGTACGACCTGCTGCTCGATTCGGCGCGCTTCGCCGACGAGCACGGGTTCACCGCGTTGTGGTTGCCGGAGCGGCACTTCCACCCCTTCGGGGGCGCGTACCCGAACCCGGCGCTGGCCGCCACCGCGCTGGCGGTGTCGACCAGCCGGGTCCGCCTGCGCGCCGGCAGCGTGGTGCTGCCGCTGCACGACCCGCTGACCGTGGTCGAGGACTGGTCCTTCGTGGACAACCTCTCCCGGGGCCGGGTGGACCTCGCACTGGCCACCGGCTGGAACGCCAACGACTTCGCGCTCGCCCCGGACCGCTACGCCGGGCGTCGCGAGTACGTCTTCGAGCACCTGGACACGCTGCGCGACCTGTGGGCGGGCAAGCCGGTGAGCCGGGTCAACGGCGAGGGCGCGGAGGTGGAGATCACCACCTACCCCCGGGCCGTGCAGCCGGACCTGGACCTCTGGCTGACCTGTTCGTCGAACCCGCGGAACTTCGCCGAAGCCGGGGCCCGCGGCCTCAACGTGCTCACCGCGTTGCTGTTCCAGGAGGTCGACGACCTGGTGCCGCGGATCGAGGCGTACCGCGAGGCGCGGTCGGCCGCCGGGTTCGACCCGGGCGCGGGCACGGTGACGGTCATGCTGCACACCTTCGTCGGCGAGACCGACGACGCCGTGCGGGAAACCATCCGGGAACCGTTCCTCGGCTACCTGGAGTCCTCTGTGGACCTCTGGCGCAGCAAGTGGCCGGAACTCGACGAAGCCAGGCAGGGCAACCTGCTCGACCACGCCTTCGAACGGTACTTCCGCTCCTCGGCCCTGTTCGGCTCGGTGGCCCGCTGCGCGGACTTCGTGCGGAACCTGTCCGAGGTGGGGGTGGACGAGGTCGCCTGCCTGATCGACTTCGGCGTGCCAGACCAGCTGACCCTGTCCTCCCTGGCGTACCTGGACCAGGTGCGCCAGGCCGTGACCGCACCGGGAGACCTGCCATGTCGGTGACCACGGCCCACGTCCGCGACCTGCCGCTGGAGTGGACCGCTCCGGCGCTCACCCCGCGTGACACCGGCGCGGAGCCGGGCGTGGTGGTCTGGGACCTCGACCTGGTCCTGCTGCCTTCGCGGCGGCTGGACCGGGAGGCGCACCGGGTGGCCTTCGCCAGGGTGACCGGCAAGCGGCCGGTGCACGAGCCGCCGATGCTGGACCAGACCGATCCGCTGTTCGCGGTCGACCTGCTGTGCCACAACGGGTTCGCCCGCATCGGCGCCCGCAGGCTGCTGCCGACCTACCTGCCCGCACTGGCCGCCGCCTACCGCGCGCTGGCGAAGCGGCGGCCCTGGCTGATGCCCCGCCCGTGTGAAGACGCGTTCGCGCGACTGCGCCGGAGCGCTCCTGTACCGGGTGTGGTGCAGGCGTTCATCTCGGCGAAGCTGCGGCCGAGCGCGCTGCTGACCCTGTCGGCCACCGGGCTGGACCGGTACCTGGACCCCGCGGTGGGGGCCTTCGGCTCGGACCACGTGCACCGGGACAAGCTGGCGGAGATCGCGCTGGCCCGGGCGGAACGCGAGCACGGGGTGCGCTTATCCGCCTGAGCCCCCCGGCTCGATGTGCAGTGCGCTCTGCTCCGGGCCGGCCGCACCCGCCTGCCCGGCGTCCTCGGCGACCTCGTCCTTCTCGTTGTCCAGCGGCAGGCCGCCGTCGGCCGTCGGCTGCAACTGCTGGGCGGGCGCTTCGGGGTCGCCGCTGGTGCGGACGTCCGGGTCCTCGGCCCAATCGTCGCGATCACCCAGTTCGAGCCGCTCGTTCTGCTCGGAACGCATCCCGGGCCTCCTTCCGTTCGCCCGGCGGCTACCACCGGCCTAGCCGGGCGAAACCCCGAAGGTGGTGAGCAACTCGTCCACCAGCACCCCGGCGTCGGCGCCGAAGGCGACGTGGGCGTTGGGGGCACCGGCGGCGTTCGGCCGGGTGTCCATCACCGTCCGGCCGACCGTCAGCGGGCTCTCGGTGTCCACCGTGACGTGCAGGTGCCGGGTGGTGACGACCTCCGGCCGCACCAGGTACGCGGTGCACACCGCGTCGTGCACCGGCGCGGCGTCCTCGGCCGAGATGCCACCACCGGCCCGGTAGGCGTCGATCCGGCGGGTGATCAGGTCCGCCGCCGCCGTGCCCGCCGGGGTGCCGAGGGCCGCCATCGCCTCGCAGTCCCGGCGCGTGACCAGCGCCTGGTGCGTGGCGTCCAGCGGCACCAGCGTCACCCGTTCGAAGCCCGCCGAGAACACCATGGCGGCGGCTTCGGGATCGGCCCACACGTTGAACTCCGCCGACGCGGTCACGTTGCCGTAGGCGTGCGCGCCGCCCATCACGACCAGCTCGTCGACGGCCTCCACCACCGACGGGTCGATGTTGACCAGGGTGGCGATGTTGCTCAGCGGCCCGACCGGGACCAGCGTCAGCTGCTGGGTCGCCGCCCGCAGCGTCTCCAGCAGGTACTCCACCGCCGTGCTGTCCCGGGCCTTCGACCGCGCCTCGGGCAGCGGCAGCGACGTGCCGTGCATGTCCCGCTCGCTGTCGCGTTCGTAGTGCTTCTGCCCGGGGAAGCCACGCCGGGCGATCGGGTGCGCCAGGCCGGGGTGCACCGGCACGGCGCACCCGATCCAGTCGAGCACGCGCAGCGTGTTGTCCGTGGTGTTGACCAGGCCCACGTTGCCGTTCACCGTGGTCACGCCGAGCAGGTCCAGTTCCGGGTGCAACGCCGCGTGCATGAGCGCCACGGCGTCGTCGGTGCCGGTGTCGACGTCCAGGATGAGCCTACGTGCCAACGAATCCCCGTTCCAACCTCGGCCGGACGGCCGCTCGATCGTCCCAGTGCGAGGTCGCGCCGGTCAAAAGCGACCTCGCCCGCCGCGCCGGAGGCGCGGCCAAGAATGCTGTTCTCCGTGCAGATCATCCATGGTGGTCACCCGAAGTGGTTACCCCGGCTACTGAACTCAGTGTGAACGACAGGTGAACGAGGGGTGCGAGGTTTCACGGCTGACCGAAGGGGAACGCCTTCACCATGCGATTCGGGTACACACTGATGACCGAGCAGGCCGGGCCGAAGGACCTGGTGCGCTTCGCCGGTGAAGCCGAGCGCGCCGGTTTCGACTTCGAGGTGATGAGCGACCACTACTTCCCGTGGCTCGACGAGCAGGGGCACGCGCCCTACGCCTGGAGCGTACTGGGCGCGGTCACCCAGTCCACCGAACGCGTCGAGCTGATGACCTACGTGACCTGCCCGATCCTGCGGTACCACCCGGCCGTGGTGGCGCAGAAGGCGGCGACCGTGCAGTTGCTCGCCGACGGCCGGTTCACCCTCGGCCTCGGCGCCGGGGAGAACCTCAACGAGCACGTCGTCGGCCGGGGCTGGCCGCCGGCCAACGTCCGGCACGAGATGTTCGGCGAGGCGCTGGACATCATCAACGGGTTGTTCGAGGGCGGCTACTTCAACTACGCGGGCAAGCACTACCGGGTGGACTCGGCCAAGCTCTGGGACCTGCCGGAGACCAAGCCGCGGATCGGCGTCGCGGTTTCCGGTGAGCAGTCGATCGCCGCGTTCGCGCCGAAGGCCGACACGATGATCTCCACCGAGCCGAAGGCCGAGCTGTGCCGGTCGTGGGACCAGCACGCCGGGCGGTCCACGCGCAAGGTCGGCCAGCTGCCGATCTGCTGGGACCCCGACCGGGACGCGGCCGTGGAACGGGCGCACGAGCAGTTCCGCTGGTTCGCCGGTGGCTGGAAGGTCAACGCCGAGCTGCCGGGGACCGCCGCCTTCGCCGGCGCCACGCAGTTCGTCAGGCAGGAGGACGTGGCCGGATCGATCCCGTGCGGGCCGGACGCCGAGCCGATCGTGGAGGCGTTCCGCGGCTTCGCCGACGCCGGGTACACCGACGTGGCGCTGGTGCAGATCGGCGGTGACCACCAGGACGGCTTCTTCGGCTTCGCCGAGCGCGAGCTGCTGCCCGCCCTGCGCGAAAAGCTGGGTTGAGCACCCCGGATAATGAGGGCTCCTGGTCAACCATGGTGAGCCCGAAAGGAATCCGGTGGAAACGCTCGAGTTCCAGGCCGAATCGCGCCAGCTGCTGCAGTTGATGGTCCATTCGCTCTACTCGAACAAGGACATCTTCCTGCGTGAGCTGATCTCCAACGCGTCCGACGCCCTCGACAAGCTCAAGCTCGAGGCGTACCGCAACAAGGACCTGGACGTGGACACGGCCGACCTGCACATCCAGCTGGAGGCCGACAAGGAGGCCCGGACGCTGACCGTGCGGGACAACGGCATCGGCATGTCGCGGGACGACGTGGTCGAGCTGATCGGCACGATCGCCAAGTCGGGCACGGCCGAGCTGCTGCGGAAGATGAAGGAGGCCAAGGACTCGGACGCCTCGGCCGAGCTGATCGGCCAGTTCGGCGTCGGCTTCTACTCCAGCTTCATGGTGGCCGACAAGGTCACCCTGGTGACCCGGCGGGCCGGGGAGAGCCAGGGCACCACCTGGGAGTCCACCGGCGAGGGCACCTACACCATCGACGAGGCCGAGGACACGCCCGTCGGCACCGCGGTCACCCTGCACCTCAAGCCCGAGGACGCCGACGACCACCTCTACGACTACACCGCCGACTGGAAGCTCAAGGAGATCGTCCAGCGGTACTCGGACTTCATCACCTGGCCGGTGCGCCTCGGGAAGGACAGCACCGAGGCGGTCAACTCGATGAAGGCGCTCTGGGCCCGCTCGAAGGACGAGGCCACCGAGCAGGAGTTCCACGAGTTCTACAAGCACATCAGCCACGACTGGACCGACCCGCTGGAGACCATCCAGCTGCGTGCCGAGGGCACCTTCGAGTACCAGGCGCTGTTGTTCCTGCCGTCGCACGCGCCGCTGGACCTGTACATGCGGGACAGCAAGCGCGGGGTGCAGCTCTACGTCAAGCGCGTGTTCATCATGGACGACTGCGAAGCGCTGATGCCGGAGTACCTGCGGTTCGTCAAGGGCGTGGTGGACGCGCAGGACCTCTCGCTCAACGTCTCCCGCGAGATCCTGCAGCAGGACCGCCAGATCCAGCTGATGCGCCGCCGCCTGGTGAAGAAGGTGCTCAGCACGGTCAAGGCGATGCAGAGCACCGAGCCGGAGAAGTACGCGACGTTCTGGAAGGAGTTCGGCCCGGCGGTCAAGGAGGGGCTGGTCAACGACGCGGACAACCGCGAGACCCTGCTCGAGATCTCCTCCTTCGGCTCCACCCACGACGCCGAGAAGCCGACCACGCTGCGCGAGTACGTGGAGCGGATGAAGGGCGGCCAGGAGCACATCTACTACCTCACCGGCCCGTCCCGCTCGATGATCGAGCACTCGCCGCACATGGAAGCGTTCCAGGCCAAGGGCTACGAGGTGCTGGTGCTGACCGACCCGGTGGACGAGATGTGGGTCGAATCGGTCACCGAGTTCGACGGCAAGAAGTTCCAGTCCATCGCCAAGGGGCAGGTCGACCTCGACTCCGACGAGGAGAAGAAGGACGGCGACGAGAAGCAGAAGGACTTCGCCGGGCTGCTGAGCTGGCTCGGCGAGACGCTCTCGGAGCAGGTCAAGGAGGTCCGGCTGTCCTCCCGGCTGACCACCTCGCCCGCCTGCATCGTCGGTGACGCGCACGACGTGTCGCCGACGCTGGAGAAGATGTACCGGGCGATGGGCCAGGAGATGCCGCCGATCAAGCGGATCCTGGAGCTGAACCCGGACCACGAGCTGGTCAGCGGGCTGCGCCGGGCGCACGAGGAGCGCAAGGACGACCCGGCGCTGGCCGAGACCGCCGAGATCCTCTACGGCATGGCGCTGCTGGCCGAGGGCGGCGAGCTGAGCGACCCGCCGCGGTTCATGCGGCTGCTGGCGAGCAGGCTGGCCAGTTCGATGTGACCACCGGCGGATCCGACTTCCTGCAGCTGCGCATCGAGCGGGCCCCGGCGGGCGGGCGGGCCGCCTGGCTGACCGGGCAGCTCCGGGCGGCCATCGCGGACGGCCGCCTGCCGGTGGGCAGCAGGCTCCCCGCCAGCCGGGTGCTGGCGGCGGAGCTGCGGGTTTCCCGCGGGGTGGTCACCGAGGCGTACCGGCGGCTGGCCGAGGACGGGCAGGTCGCCGGGCACGGCCGGGCGGGCACGGTGGTGGTGGCCCGGCCGGTGACCGCCCCGGAACCGGCCGAGGCGCCGCCGCCGGGTGACGTGTTCGCCGGCGGCCCCGGCGCGGACGTGTTCGACCGGCTGCGCACGGCGCCTGCCCGGATCGACCTGTCCCCCGGCAAGCCGGATCTGGCGGCGTTCCCGCGCATGGCGTGGTTGCGTGCCGAACGCGCGGTGCTCAACGAGATGTCCCCGGCGGACTTCGGGTACGGCGATCCGCGGGGCACCCCGCCGCTGCGGGTCGCCATCGCGAACTGGCTCGCCCGCAACCGCGCCATCCGGGCCGACCCCGGTGAGATCGTCGTGGTCGCCGGGGTGGCGCAGGCGCTGGACCTGCTGGGGAAGGTGCTCGTCGAGCGCGGGATCGGCGCGGTCGCGGTCGAGGACCCCGGTTCGCTCGGGGCGCGGCAGCACCTCGGGCACCTGGGCCTGGCGACCCCGCCGGTGCCGGTGGACGAGGAGGGCCTCCGGGTCGGGGAGCTGGCCGCGCCCGCGGTGCTGGTCACCCCGGCGCACCAGTTCCCGACCGGGGTGGTGCTCGACGGCACGCGGCGGGAGGCGTTGTGCCGCTGGGCCGAGGACGGCGGCGTGGTCATCGAGGACGACTACGACGCCGAACACCGCTACGACCGCCCGCCGGTGCCCGCTCTGCGGTCGGTGCTGGACCGGATCTGCTACGCGGGGAGCGTGTCGAAGCTGCTGGCCCCGGCGTTGCGGATCGGGTGGGTGCTGGCCCCGTTCCTCGACGACCTGGTCGACGCCAAGCGCTTCGCCGATCTGGGGAACGCCGCGCTGCCGCAGCTGGTGCTGGCGCACCTGATGGAGTCGGGTGAGCTGGAGCGGCACCTGCGCCTGCTGCGCCGGCGGCACCGCCGCCGCCGCGACGCGATGATCGAGGCGATCGGGCGGCACCTGCCCACCGCCCGCGTGCACGGTGCCGCGGCCGGGCTGCACCTGGTGATCACCTACGGAGGCGGCCCGCCGGACACCGACCTGGCGGCCGCGGCGCTGGCGGAGGGGGTCAAGGTGCAACCCCTGTCGTGGCACCGCCAGCGCCCCGGCCCACCCGGCCTCGTCCTCGGCTACGGCGCCACCACCCCCACCGACATCAACACCGCCCTGACCACCCTCGCCCCGCTGCTCACCCGGTGATCCCCGGACCCGCCGAGGTCCAGCCTCACGCCCAGCCAAGCCGACTCCCACCGCCAAGCCCGGCGCCAGCCGCGAACGCGCCGCAGAGGTGCCGGTCAGGTCATCGTTTCGCCGTAGACGTGGGTGACGGACAGCTTCAGCAGGACCCGCCGGTCGGAGACCATGACCGAGCGGTATTCGGCCCAGTCCGGGTGTTCGCCCGCGGCCTTGCGGTAGTAGTCCACCAGCGCCTCGACCTCGGGGCCGTGGGGATCGGTGCTCGGGCCGATCAGGGTGGCCGTGCCCTCCGCCGTGGCCCACGACCAGCCGTCGGCGCTGGTGACCTCCAGCGCCGCCCGCGGGTTCCGGCGCAGGTTCTTCGTTTTCGCCCGGCCCTCGGTCAGGGAAACGTAGATGACGTCGGCTTCCCGGTCGTAGTACGGCGTGACCGGCGACAACTGCGGCAGCCCGTCGGCCTTGATCGTCGCGAGCACGCCGAGATCGCGGTCGGCGAGCAGGTCTCGCGGGTCGTAAGCGGTCAAGCTCCCACCTCCGAAGGCTTCCGGAACTGTTCGACCAGGGCAGCGTAACCGGCTCCGCCGCGCCCCGCCGCCACGGCGCGTTCCCCCAGTGCCTTCAGGAACTTCGGCAGTTCGGCGCTCACCCCCAGCGACTCGCTTTCGTGCACGACGTGGTCCATCGCGGCCAGGTGGGTGTCGAGGGTGGCGTCCAGCGGCGGGTAGGCGTCGTCGTCGATCTGCTCGCCGTAACCGGGGAGCCAGCCGGCGATGGTGGTGGTCATCGACTTCGCCAGCTCGGCGAACGCCGACGCGGGCACCCCCGCCGCCCCCAGCAGCGCCGCACCCTGCAGGAACCCGTTCAGGATGCTCCACATCAGCCCCAGCACGGCGACGTCGTGCAACGACGACAGCCCCTGGTCGGTGCCCACGTGCACGGCCGTCCCCAGGCTGCGCAGCACCGGTTCGTAGGCACCCGGCGGCCCGCTGTACAGCACGACGGCGTCCGCGCTCCCGATCGCCGCCGGAACGGCCAGGATCGCCCCGTCGACATAGGTGGCACCGCGCTCGGCGGCCCAGGCGGCGGTTTCCCCGGCCACCGCCGACGTGCCGGAGGTCAGGTTCACCAGCACCCGCCCCTCGAGCCGGTCGCCGAGCGGGCCGAGCAGTTCGCGCACGGCGTCGTAGTCGGAGACGCAGATGATCACCAGTGGGCTCGCCGCGACGGCGTCGCCCGCCGAACCGGCGAGCACCGCGCCCCTGGCGACCAGCTCGTCCGCCTTGGCCGCCGAGCGGTTCCACACGGTCGTGGGAATGCCGTCGCGCAGGAACGCGCCGGCCAGTGCCCGGCCCATCAGCCCGAGGCCGAGCACGGTCACCGCTTTCACCGAATCTTCGTTGGTCATGGCGCTATGGTGAACCTTCACACCGGTATGAAGGTCAAGGAGCGAGCGTGCTGATCGGAGAACTGAGCCGGCGCACCGGCGTCGCGGCGCACCAGTTGCGGTACTACGAGTCGCAGGGCCTGCTCGCCCCCGGCCGCGGCGGCAGCAGCGGTTACCGCCAGTACGGCGAGGACGCGGTGCTCACCGTGCTGCAGATCCGCAAGCTGCTCGACGCCGGGCTGTCCACGCAGGCGATCGCCCACCTCCAGCCCTGCCTGTCCGGCACCGGCCCCGACCTCACCCCGTGCCAGGAGACGCTGGACCTGCTCAACGGCCGGTTGCAGAGCCTGGACGAGCAGATCGACACGCTCGTCCGCACCCGCCAGGCCCTGCACGACTACGTCAAGGTCACCGAAGCCGGCCTGCCGCGTTACCACTGCCCCGACGAGGCCGGGCAGGTGGTGTCGGCCGGGAGCTGACCGGTCAGCAGGTATCCGGTGACGTGGGCGTCGCCGCAGGCGTTGCCGTTGGCGCGGTAGGCGCCGTGCCCACCGGAGTCCACGGTGATCATCCGCGCCCGGTCCCCCAGCGCCCGGCGCATTTCGCGGGCCCCGGCCAGCGGGGTCGACGGATCACGCGTGTTCTGCACCAGCAGCACGTTCGACGGCCCGTCGCCGGTGATCCGCACCGGCTTCTGCGGTTCGTACGGCCAGAACGAACACGGCGTGATGTTCACCGGCATGCCCGCGGTCAGCGGGAACTCCGCCCGGGACTTCGCCACGGCGCGTTCGTGCGCCTTGACCGAACCCGGCCAGTCGATGTCGTTGCACACCGTGGTGATGGCCACCGCGCTGGTGTTCTGCAGCACGTCCTCCGGCGGCTGCGGCTGCGGCGGCACCGGCGTGCCGTCCCTCGCCGCGACCATCAGCTTCGCGATCACCGGGAAGCCGGCGTCGGTGTAGAGGTTGCGCAGCAAGGCTTCCCGCAGCTGGTTGCCGGTCAACCCGGGGAGCGGTGCGCGGTCCAGCCGGGCGGCGAGGTCGAGGAACAGCGGGCGCACGGCGGCCGGATCGCCGGCCAGGTCCTGGCCGTTGGCCGGATCGGTGACCCAGCGCGCGAAGTCGGGGAGCCGGTCCTCGACGCCGATCTGGTAGTTGGCCAGCCAGCCGCGAGCCACCCGGCGCGGGTCGCCGGAGCTGTCCAGCACCACGCGGTCGGTGTGCTGCGGGAACATCGTGGCGTAGACCGCGCCGACGTAGGTGCCGTAGGAAAGGCCCCAGTACGACAGCTTCCGCTCCCCCAGCGCCCGCCGCAGCCGGTCGAGGTCGCGGGCCTCGTTCGGGGTGTTGATGTGCGGCAGGAGCGGGCCGCCGTTGCGTGCGCAGGCATCGGCGATCCGCTCGCCCTGCACGACGTTGGCCTCGATGCCGCCGTCCGCGTCCGGCCAGGCCATCGTGCGGCCGTTGTCCTCCGGCGACAACCCGCAGCTGATCGGTGTGCTCCTGCCGACCCCGCGCGGATCGAAGCCCACCACGTCGAACCGCTCACGCAGCTCGGCCGGGAGGTCCAGGGTGGACGGGCGGTTCAACCCGGAACTGCCGGGGCCGCCGGGGATCAGCAGCAGCACCCCGTGCCGTGCCTCCGGCCGCTTCGCCGGGATCCGCGACACCCGGACGTCGATCCGGTCACCGCGGGGTTTCCGGTAGTCCAGCGGAACCCGCAGGGTGGTGCACTCCTGCCGTTCGGTGCTTCCGGCGACCGGGCACGGTTCCCACCGCAGGGTTTCCGGGGCGGCCGCGGCCGGGGTCGCCAGACCCACCAGGCACAGGGCGCTGAGCAAGACCATTCTCATGCGGCTCAGCCTGGCCCGGTGAACCCGTCGAGCCCACCGGGCCGGCCGGAGGGTTCAGGGTAGGGCGGTCCCCACCGGCATCCCCCGCAACACCTCCAGCACCACGTCTTCGGGCACGTCGCGCACGAGTTCGGCGCCGGACGGGCCGTCCAGCGCGAACGCCAGCCCGGTGGTCGCCTTCTTGTCCTTGGCCATCAACCGGATCAGCTCGGCCGGGTCGAGACCGGGTGGCAACTCGGACGGGCACCCGTAGGACCGCACGACTTCGAGGTGTTCGCCCACCCGCGCCTGATCGATCCGCCCGAGCGCGCCGGCCAGCCGCCCGGCGAAAACCGTGCCGATCGCCACGGCTTCCCCGTGCCGCAACCGGAAATCGGTGGCGCGTTCCAGTGCGTGCCCGAGGGTGTGCCCGTAGTTGAGGATGTGCCGGAGCCCGGAATCGCGCTCGTCCTGCGACACGATCTCGGCCTTGCGGCGCACGCTCGCCGCGATCTGCTCGGCCAGCGGCAGCGACCGCAGTTCCCCCGCGCCGATGAAGTGCGCGCGGGCGATCTCGCCGTAGCCGTTGATCCACTCGCGGCGCGGCAGCGTGTCCAGGAAGTCCGTGTCGCACAGGACCGCCGCGGGCTGCCAGTAGGCCCCGACCAGGTTCTTGCCCTCCGGCAGGTTCACCGCGGTCTTGCCGCCGACGCTCGCGTCCACCTGCGCCAGCAGCGAGGTCGGCAGGTGCACCACCGGCACGCCCCGGTGGTACAGCGCCGCGGCCAGGCCGGTGACGTCGGTCAGCGTGCCACCACCGCACGACACGACCGCGTCCGACCGGGTCAGCCCGAATCCGGCGAACCGGCGGCACAGCTCCTCCACCGTCGCCAGGTTCTTGTCCCCCTCACCCTCCTGCCCGGTGAGCACGACCGACTCCACGCCGGGGTCGGGCAGCAGTTCCGCCGGTCGCGCCGAGACGATCGCGACCCGCCGGACCCCGAGCCCGGCGAGCACCCCGCCGAGCAGGTGCCGGGTGCCCGCGCCGACGTGCACCGGGTACGACCGGTCGCCGAGGTCGACGTCGATCCGCGCGGTCATGCCTTCGCGGCCGCGGCGGCCGGGCACAGTTCGAGCAGTTCGGCCGGGTCCTCCAGCACCACGTCCGGACCGGCGGCCAGCAGGTCGGCCGTGTTGCCCTCGCAGCCCCACACCGCGGCGATGGCGGTGACCCCGGCGGCCTGCGCGCTCTGCAGGTCGGTCACCGCGTCGCCGATCATCATCGACCGTTCGGCCGGCACCTCGAGCACGTCCATCGCGTGCCGCACGATGTCCGGCGCGGGCTTGGGCCGGGCGATCTCGTCCGAGCCGATCACCACGTCGAACAGTTCGGCCAGGCCGAGGGTCTCCAGCAGCGACCGGGCCCGCGGCCCGCTCTTGCCGGTGGCCACCGCGATCCGGTGCCCGCGCGCCCGCAGCTCGCGGATGGTCTCGGGCACCCCGTCGTGCACCTCGACCTCACCGGCGAGGCGGTAGCTTTCGCGGACGAACGGCTCCTCCATCTCCAGCGGCAGCCCCATGATCCGCATGATGTCCGGGAAGTACCGGCCGAGGTGCTTGTTGTACTCCTCGAACGGCGGGTGCCCCTCGCCGACCACCTCGGCGTAGGCCAGGTCGAAGGCCCGGCGCATCACCGCGAAGCTGTCCACGATCACGCCGTCGAGGTCGAACACCACCGCCAGCGGGCCGCCGGTGGTCACCGGCCGGTTGAGTTCGATCGTCATGCCCGCCTCCCGAGGCGCTGCCGCACCGAGCCGTAGACGCCTTCGATCACCCGCACGGTCTTGCGGGCGTCTTCGATCGCCCTGCCCTGCGCCGCCGGATCGGCCAGCAGGCCGGGCAGTTCGTTGAGCTGCCGGTCGTACTCCGAGCCGATCGGCTCCTCGGGTACCGGGAGCACCACGGTTTCGCCGTCGCAGGTCAGCGTCAGCACCGCCTTGTCCTCGCGGTTCGGGCTGAAGCCGAAGGTGCAGCGCAGCCGGGCGGTGCCCTCGCTGCCGTGCACGGTCACGCTGGTCACGTCGCGCTGTTCGTGCGACGCCCAGCTCGCGCGGACCAGCACCGAAGTGCCGTCGTCGGTGACCAGGAACGCGTTGGCGGTGTCCTCCACGTCACCGGAGGCACCGGTGCCCGCGTCGTGCCGCCACACCGCGCCCCGCGAGCTGTCGTTGACGAAGTCGGCCGAGACCGAGCCGATGACCTGGTCGATCTCGGCGTCACCGAGCAGCGGGCCGGCCACGTCGAGCAGGTGCCAGCCGAGGTCGACCAGCGCACCACCACCGGCGTACCGGCGGTCGGTGAACCAGCCGTCACCGGAGGGCACCCCACGGGCGCGGATCCAGCTCAGCTCGACGTGCCGGATGTGGCCGAGTTCCTTGCGCAGGTCGTGCAGGGCCAGGACGTCGGCGCGGAAGTTGGCCGCGCTGCCCGCCAGCAGGGTGGCCCGCCCGGCGCGCTCGGCGGCGGCCAGCGAGTCCACCTCCGCGGTGGACAGGCACACCGGCTTCTCCAGGAACACCGGGACCCCGTCGAGCAGCAGGCCCTTGGCCACGTCGTGGTGCAGGTGGTTCGGCACCGCGACCACGGCCAGGTCGACGGCCACGCCCTTCAGTTCGTCCACACCGGACAGCAGCCGGACGTCGCCCGCCTCGCGGCCGACCGTGCTGCGGATGACCGCCTCGGGATCCACCGCGGCGACCACTTCGAAGGCGGGGTGGGCCCGCAGGCGGGGCAGCCAGATCGACCGCCCGGCCCAGCCGAGCCCGACCACCGCGACCCGGTAGGTCTTCATCGCTCCGCCAGGACTTCGGCGACGATGGCGGCGGTGTCGTGCATCTGCTGTTCGGTGCCCAGCAGGGTCCGGTGGTGCAGCCACACGCAGTCGCGGTACAGCTCCTCGGTCACCGGGCAGCGGGCGGCGATCTGCTCGACGGTCTCGTCCGGCGCGCCCTTCTCCCAGAAGCCGTCGACGCGGTAGATCGCGCGGAACGCGGCGAACGCGGGCACACCGCGCTCGATCAGCGCGTCGACCAGTGCGTTGCGCTGCTCCTCGGTGATGCCGGGGAGGCGGATCATCGCCATGTAGTGCGGGTTGCGGTCGCAGCGCTCGTCCCGCGACTGCGCCACCACACCGGGGATCTCGTCGAGCAGGCCGGCGAGCAGGCGCCAGCGCTCTTCGCGGGTGTCGATCTGGCGGTCCAGGCGGGCCAGCTGCGCCCGCAGCACGGCGGCGCTGAACTCGTTCATCCGGAAGTTCGAGCCGGAGGTCTGGTGCAGGTAGCGGCGGTCGGTGCGCGGGCGGCCGCAGCTGTGGCGCAGGAAGGCGTGCTCGTAGGACTCGGTGTCGGGGAAGGTCACCGCGCCGCCCTCACCGGCGGTCATCAGCTTGCCGTTCTGGAAGCTGAACGCGGCGATCGAGCCCAGCTCGCCGACGCGCTTGCCCTGCCAGCGGGCGCCGTGCGCGTGCGCGGCGTCCTGGATGATGGCCACCCCGGCGTCGTTCGCGATCTTGGCCAGCCCGTCCATGTCGGACATGTGCCCGGCCATGTGCACCGGCATGATCGCCTTGGTGCGGGTGGTGATCAGTTCGGCGGCGGCACCGGCGTCGATGCAGTAGGTGTACGGGTCGACGTCCACCGGGATCGCCGTGCCGCCGAGGCGCTGCACGGCCTGCGAGGAGGAGATGAAGGTGAACGCGGGCACCAGCACCTCGGTGCCCGGGCCGACTCCGAGCACCTCGAGCGCGAGTTCCAGGGCGTGCGTGCCGTTGGTGACGGCCAGCGCGTGCGCCGCGCCGTGGTACTCGGCGAACTCCTGCTCGAAGGAGTCGACCTCCTTCCCGCCCATGCGCCACCAGCCGTCCTGGTCCAGTGCGCGCAGGAGGCCGTCGCGTTCGCCGTCGTCGTGCTGCGGCCACGCCGGGTAGTCGGGGGCCGGGGTCGGACGAGAATTCATCGGGCTGCTCCGATTCGGGTTTCCGGGATTGCCTTCCTGGGGTTGTGTCCGAGCGTAAAACCGGTTTTGGGCACCCCCAACCCCGACGACCCCCCTAGTCGATCCGGCCCGCAATTCTTCCGGGGTATTCACCAGGAATTTCGATTACTGGTGTTTTCCCCAGTGCTGGTTGGCGGCGAGCAGCAGGGCGCCGTGCAATGAGGACAACCCGCCCAGTGCGGCGGGCCGAATGGGGACAACCGGTTTTCCGTGGCCCGTCAGGTTCCTCGCCTGCGCGGCCACTTCGGCGGCGAACCCGGGCAGCGCGGCGGCGAACCCGCCGCCGATCAGGATCCGGGACGGGTGCGCCAGTTCCGCGACGCCGACCGCGGCGGCCGCCAGCGCGGCGCAGCTCTCCTGCACCGCGGCCAGCGCCCAGCCGCGGGTGTCCCGGTACGCCTGGCAGAACTCGGCGAACTCCGGTTCGCGGCCGAGGAGCCCGGCGGCCCGGCGCAGGGTGGCCGGTCCCGAGGCCAGCGCCTGCACGCAACCCGAACGCCCGCACCCGCACGGTGGCCCGTTGCGGTCGACGACGAGGTGTCCCAGCTCACAGGAGCCGCGGGCCAGGCCCGGCCACGGCCGTCCACCGGCGACGATGCCACCGCCGATGCCGGTGCCCACCCCGAAGTAGACCAGGTCGGTGCACCCGGCCGCGTCGGCTTCGGCGACCGCGGCGAGGTCCCCGTCGTCGGCGAAAATCACCGGAACACCGGGGAAAACCTCGTCGAAGAGGGCGTGGAGATCGGCGCCCGCCCAGCCGGGGCGGCTGGGCCAGGCGGCGACGGTGCCGTCTGGGTTCACGGTGGCGGGCATGGCCACGCCGATCGCGTCGGGCCTGCCGAATTCCGCGACGGCACCGGCCAGTTGGGCGAAGTCGTCGCGGACGTCGCGGAACGGGGCCCAGCGCAGTTCGCCTTGTTGCGTTCCGGTGCGGAAAGCGACTTTGGTGCCGCCGACGTCGATGCCGAGGTGATTGCTCATGGCTCCCTCAACGGACTGAGCGATTTCGGGTTCCGGTGGTGTTAGGACTGCGAGTATGGACGAACTGCTGCTGATGAACGGACCGAATCTGGGGATTCTGGGAAAACGCGAGGTCGAGGTCTACGGGACCAGCACGCTGGCGGACATCGAAGCGCTGGTCGCCGCGGAGGTCGCCGAGCGCGGCTGGCGCGTCACCGCCGTGCAGCACGACTGCGAGGGTGAGCTGATCCGGACGCTGCAGGACAGCTACGACACCGTCGGCGCCATCGTCAACCCGGGTGCGCTGATGATCGCGGGCTGGTCGCTGCGGGACGCGCTGGCGAACTACCCGCGGCCGTGGATCGAGGTGCACCTGTCGAACGTCTGGGCCAGGGAACAGTTCCGGCACGAGTCGGTGCTGGCGCCACTGGCGAGCGGGGTGATCGCCGGGTTGGGGGCGGAGGGGTACCGGCTGGCGGCTCAGGCTTTGCTGCGGATGTGAGTTGCGGGTCCGCCCCGGCTTTTTGGTGTGACTACGGCGAAGGACCGGGGCGGGGTGGGGGCTGGGCGGCTGCTCCTGTTGATCGCCCCGGTTTGCGTTGGGCTGATTGTTGGGGGGCCGCTGGGTTCCGTTGGGTTCCCGGGGCTGCGGTGGGCTCGCCCCGGGGTGAGCCCACCGCGCCTTCCGGTCAGGACTGGCCCAGCTCCTCGTCCAGCAGGGCGAACACCTCGTCGTCCGAAGCGGAGGCGAAGTCGATGTCGGGGGTGTCGGCGGGGGTGCCGGTGCGCAGGGAGGCCCACCGCGTGCGCAGCACCTCGAGGCGGCCGGCCACCTGCTTGAACACCTGGTCGTCGACCGAAGCGCGGCCGATGGCCTGCTCCAGTTTCGCCAGCTCGTCCAGGATCGACGGGGTCGCCGCGGCCTCGGCCGGGGCCAGCTGGCTCCGCAGCAGCGCCACCAGTTCGTTCGGCGTCGGGTGGTCGAAGACCAGGGTCGCGGGCAGCTTCAGGCCGGTGGCACCGGTGAGCCGGTTCCGCAGCTCGACCGCGGTCAGCGAGTCGAAGCCCAGTTCCTTGAACTGCCGGTCCGGCTCGACCTCCCCGCCGTCGGCGTGACCCAGCACCGCCGCGACCTGCTCCCGCACCAGCGCCATCAGCGCTTCCTCGCGTTCGACGTCGCTGAGGCCCGCGAGCCGCCGCAGCAGGGTGTCCGCGGTTTCGACGCCCGCCGCCGAGCGCTTCGACCGCGTCCGGATCAGCGCCCGCAGCAGCGGCGGCACCTCCGGCTGGGACCGCAGCACCGACAGGTCCAGCCGCACCGGCAGCAGCACCGGCGAAGCCGCGGCCAGCGACGCGTCGAACAACGCCAAGCCCTGCTCGACGGTCACCGCCGGCATACCCGACCGCGCCATCCGGTCGGCGTCCGCGCCGGAGAGCATGCCGGTCCGCGCCCAGGCGCCCCAGCCCAGCGAAACCGCCGGGAGCCCGAGGTCACGCCGGTGCGCGGCGAAGGCGTCCAGCCAGGCGTTCGCCGCGGCGTAGTTGCCCTGACCGGCGTTGCCGAACACCCCGGCGGCCGAGGAGAACACCACGAACGCCGACAGCTCACCGGCCACCGAGTGCAGGTTCCACACCGCGTCGACCTTGGGCCGCAGCACCGCGCTCAGCCGCTCCGGGGTCAGCGAACCGATCGTGCCGTCGTCGAGCACACCCGCGGTGTGCACGACCGCCCGCACGTCGTGCCGGGAGAACAACGCGGCCACGGCATCCCGGTCCGTCACGTCGCAGGCTTCGACCGACACCGAGGCGCCCAGCGCGGAAAGCTCCGCCTCCAGTTCGGCAGCGCCCTCGGCCGCCGGGCCGCGACGGCTGACCAGCACCAGCGAACGCACGTCCCGCGTGGTGACCAGGTGCCGGGCCACTTCCGCGCCCAGCCCGCCGGTACCACCGGTGATCAGCACCTGGCCGTCCCAGGTGAACGGCTCGGCGGACCCCTGCGCCCGCACGACCCTGGCCGCCAGCGCGAGCCCGTCGCGAATGGCCACCTGCGGTTCCGCCACGGTCAGCGCCTGCGGCAGCACCGCCACCGAGAGGCCACCCGCGTCGAGGTCGACCAGGCCGAACCGGCCGGGGTTCTCCGACTGCGCCGAGCGCACCAGCCCCCAGACCGCCGCGGCACCGAGGTCCGGCGAGTCACCCGCCTCGGCGGCGACCGCGCCACGGGTGACAAAAACCAGCCGCGAGTCGGCGAACCGTTCCTCGGCCATCCATTCCTGGAGCAGGCCGAGGACGCGTGCGGTGACCTGGTGGGCCGACGCCACCACGTCCTCACCACCGACGATCGGCACCACCACCGTGCCAGGCACCTCACCGTCCACGATGGACGCCAGGTCGGCGTACGGCTCACCCGCCGCCAGCGGTTCGGCCAGCCCCAGCTCGTCCGGCCCGACCACGGCGGTGGCGACCATCCCGGGTTCCATCGCCACCGGCACCCAGTCCAGCTCGAACAGCGAATCCCGCGAGACGTCGTTCACCTGCTCCGCGGCCACCCCGCGCACCACCAGCGATGCGATCGAGGCGACCGGCTGGCCGGAGGTGTCGGCCGCGGCGATCGCCATCGTCTCGCCCGCGGTCCGGAGGCGCACCCGCAACGTCCGCGCCCCGGTCGCGTGCAACGACACGCCCTCCCAGGAGAACGGCAGCCCGCCCTCCCCGGAACCGGCCAGCAGCGAGGCGTGCAGGGTCGAGTCCAGCAGCGCCGGGTGCAGCCCGAAGCCGTCGACCGGCACCTCGTCGTCCAGCGTGACCTCGGCGTACAGGTCGTCGCCGAGCTTCCAGACCGAGCGCAGGCCCTGGAACACCGGGCCGTAGCCGAAGCCGATCTCGGCGAACTTCTCGTAGCAGCCTTCGACGGAGACCGCTTCGGCACCGGCGGGCGGCCAGACCGTGGCGTCGAACTCCGCGCGTTCCACGCCCTCGGCCAGCGAACCGCTGGCGTGCTCGGTCCACGGCAGGTCGACCGCGTCCTCCGGCCGCGAGTACACCGCGATCGGGCGGCTGCCCGACTCGTCCGGCTGCCCCACCGAAACCTGCAACTGCACGGCCCCGGACTCCGGCAGCACCAGCGGCCCGGCCAGGGTCAGTTCCTCGATGCGGTCGCAGCCGAGTTCGTCGCCCGCCCGCAGGGCCAGTTCGACGAACGCGGTGCCCGGCAGCATCGCCCGGCCCAGCACCGCGTGGTCGGCCAGCCACGGGTGCGAGCCCAGCGAAAGCCTGCTGGTGAACAGCACGCCCGGCCCGGCGGCCAGTTCGACGGCCGCGCCCAGCAGCGGGTGCGCCAGCGAGACCAGGCCCAGCCCGGAGGCGTCGCCGCCCCGGGCCAGCGAACCCGACGGCCAGAACCGCTGGTGGGCGAAGGCGTAGGTCGGCAGTTCCACCTGTCGTGCTCCCGTTCCGGCGAAGAACTCCCGCCAGTCGACGTCCACGCCGTGCACGTGCAGCCTGCCCAGTGCGGTGACGGCGGTCTGCTCCTCGTCACGGTCCTTGCGCAGCACCGGCACGGTGACGGCCCCGGGTGCGGACTCGGCGGCCATCGCCGAGAGCACGCCGTCCGGGCCCAGTTCCAGGAACGCGGTGACCCCGTTCGACACCAGTTCGCCGATGTGGTCCGCGAACCGGACCGCGTCCCGCACGTGCCGCACCCAGTACTCGGGTGAGGTCACGTCACCGCCGGCCACCACCGGGATCTCCGGTTCGCAGAAGGTCAGCCCGGTGACCACCGACCGGAACTCGGCCAGCATCGGGTCCATCAGCGGCGAGTGGAACGCGTGCGACACCGGCAGGCGGCTGGTCTTGCGGCCGTCCGCCTGGAACTTCGCCGCGATCTCGGTGACCGGCTCCTCGGCACCGGCGACGACCAGCGAGGCCGGGCCGTTGATCGCCGCGATCGACACCTGCTCGGTGAGCAGCGGTGTGACCTCGTCCTCGGTGGCCTGGATCGCCACCATGGCCCCACCGGCGGGGAGGGCCTGCATCAGCGAAGCCCGAGCCGAGATGAGCTTGCCCGCGTCCTCCAGGGAGAGGACCCCGGCGACGTGGGCCGCCCCGACCTCGCCGATCGAATGCCCGGCGAGGTAGGCGGGCTTGACGCCCAGTGACTCGGCCAGCCGGTACAACGCCACTTCCAGGGCGAACAACGCGGGCTGCGCGTTCCCGGTCCGGTTCAGCGCCTCCTGGTCGCGGCCCCACATCACGTCCCGGACGTCCAGGTGCGACAGGACCTCGTCCAACGCCGAGGCGAACACCGGGAACCGCTCGTACAGCCCCCGGCCCATGCCGATCCGCTGCGAGCCCTGGCCGGAGAACAACACCGCCAGCGTGTGGTCGTCGGCGACCCCGCGGGCCGCCTCCACCACACCGTCCTCGATGCTGTCGCCGGCCAGCAGGACCGCGCGGTGCTCGAAGGCGGTCCGCGAGGTCACCAGCGAAAGGCCAACGTCGACCGCCAGGCGGCCGTCGGCGAACTCGGTGATCCGCTCGATCTGCCCGTCCAGCGCGGCGGCCGTCTTCGCCGAAACCGGCAGCGGCACGACCTCCGGCTCGATCTCCGGCACCTCCGGCTCCGCGACGGTCCGCGGGGCCTGCTCCAGGATGACGTGCGCGTTGGTGCCGCTGATGCCGAACGAGGACACCGCCGAGCGCCGTGCCCTGGGCACCTCCGGCCATTCGGTGACCTCGGTGAGCAGTTCGACCGCACCGGCGTCCCAGTCCACGTGCGACGACGGCGTGCCGACGTGCAGCGTCTTCGGCAGCGTGCCCTGGCGCATCGCCATGACCATCTTGATCACCCCGGCCACCCCGGCCGCCGCCTGGGTGTGCCCGAGGTTCGACTTGATCGACCCGAGCAGCAGCGGCCGGTCCTGGCTGCGTTGCCCATACGTGGCCAGCAGCGCCTGCGCCTCGATCGGGTCACCCAGCGAAGTCCCGGTGCCGTGTGCCTCGACCACATCGACGTCCGAAGTGGACAGACCGGCCGAAGCCAGCGCCTGCCGGATCACGCGTTGCTGAGACGGGCCGTTCGGCGCGGTCAGCCCGTTCGACGCGCCGTCCTGGTTGACCGCGCTACCCCGCACCACGGCCAGCACGGTGTGCCCGTGGCGCTGGGCGTCGGAAAGCCGTTCCAGCACCACCAGGCCGACGCCCTCGGACCAGCCGACCCCGTCGGCGTCGTCGGAGAACGCCTTGCACCGGCCGTCCGGCGAAAGCCCGCGCTGCCGCGAGAACTCCACCAGCGCCGACGGCGTCGACATCACCGTCACCCCACCGGCCAGCGCCAGCGAGCACTCCCCGGCCCGCAGCGCCTGCATGGCCCAGTGCATGGCGACCAGCGAAGACGAGCAGGCGGTGTCGATGGTGACCGCCGGGCCTTCGAAACCGAAGGTGTAGGCGACCCGGCCGGACGCCACGCTCGGCGAGGAACCGGTGCCCTGGTGGCCTTCGGCGTCGCCACCGCCGAGGCCGGCGCCGTAGTCGTTGTACATCACGCCGGTGAACACCCCGGTCGCGCTGCCGTGCAACGAGGTCGGGTCGATCCCGGCCTGCTCGACCGCCTCCCACGCGGTTTCCAGCAGCAACCGCTGTTGCGCGTCGGTGGCCAGCGCTTCACGCGGGCTCATGCCGAAGAACGCCGGGTCGAACTCGCCCGCGTCGTGCAGGAACCCACCGGACCGCGAGTACGAGGTGCCGGGGTGATCGGGGTCCGGGTGGTACAACGCGTCCAGGTCCCAGCCGCGATCGGCCGGGAAACCGCTGATCGCGTCGGTGCCGTCGAGCGCGAGCTGCCACAGGTCCTCGGGTGAGGACACCCCGCCGGGGTAGCGGCAGGCCATGCCGACGATGACGATCGGGTCGTCGGTGACCGCCTTGGTGACCTGCTCCGGGACCACCGCTTCGGCGCCGAGCAGTTCGTCACGCAGGTAACCGGCCAGCGCGGCGGTGTTCGGGTAGTCGAAGACCAGCGTGGCGGGCAGCCGCAGGCCGGTCACCGCGCCGAGCCGGTTCCGCAGTTCGACCGCGGTCAGCGAGTCGAAGCCCAGCTCCTTGAACTGGCGGGTGGCCTCGATCCTGGTGCCCTCGGTGTGCCCGAGCACCGCCGCGACCTCCCCGCGGACCAGCTCCAGCAACGCCTCCACCCGGCCGGATTCGTCCAGGGTGGACAGTCGCTGGACCAGCGAGGCGGCCGTCTGCGAACCGGCGGCCGAACGCCGCGACCCGGTGCGGATCAGCCCGCGCAGCAGCGGCGGGATCTCCGGCTGCGCCCGCAGCACCGGCAGGTCCAGCTGCACCGGCATGATCATCGCCGAGTCACCCGACAGCGCCGCGTCGAACAACGCCACGCCCGTTTCGGCGTCGATGGCGGGCATACCCGACCGCGCCAGGCGCTCGGCGTCGGAGGCCACCAGCATGCCGGTCCCGGCCCAGGCACCCCAGGCCAGCGACAGCCCCGGCAGCCCACCGGCCCGCCGCTGCTCGGCGAGTGCGTCCAGGAAGGCGTTGGCGGCGGCGTAGTTGCTCTGCCCCGGCGTGCCGAACACCCCGGCGGCCGAGGAGAACACCACGAACGCGCTCAGCTCGCGGTCGCGGGTCAGCTCGTGCAGGTGCCACGCGGCATCCACCTTCGGCCGGAACACCAGGTCCAGCCGCTCGGGTGTCATCGAACCGAGCACACCGTCGTCGAGCAGGCCCGCGGTGTGCACCACGGCGGTCACCGGGTGCTCGTCGAGCAGGGCGGCGACGGCGTCCCGGTCGGCCACGTCGCAGGCGACCAGTTCGGCGCGTGCACCGCGGGCTTCCAGGTCGGCGACCAGCTCGGCGGCCCCCTCGGAGTCGTGACCGCGGCGGCTGACCAGCAGCAGGTCCACCACACCGTGCTCGGACACCAGGTGCCGGGCGAGCACCCCGCCGAGACCACCGGTACCGCCGGTGATCAGCACCAGGCCGTCCGGGTTCCACTCGAACCGCTGCTCGGGCGGCACGACCCGCGCCACCCGCGGGGCGAGCAGCTGCTCACCCCGGATCGCGAGCTGCGGCTCACCGGCCGCGAGCGCACTGGTCAGCAGTTCACCGTCGCCGTCGACCAGCGAGAACCGGCCGGGGTTCTCGGCTTGGGCGACCCGCACCAGGCCCCAGACGGCGGCGGTGACCGCGTCGGGCACCTCATCCTCGGCGGCGGCGACCGCGTCACGGGTGACGATCGCCAGCTTGGCGTCGGCGAACCGGTCGTCGGCCAGCCACTCCTGGAGCAGCGAAAGCACCCGCCCGGTCACCTCGCGAACCGCGTCGGGAGCCTCGCCGCCACCGGCCTCGATCCGCGCGACGACCACCTCGGGAACGCCGGTCAGGGACGCCAGCGGGCCGGTCAGTTCGGCGGTCACCGGGCCGTCCTGCGGCACCGCGACCGGCGTCCAGTCCACGGTGAACAGCGAATCGCCGGTGTTGTCCGTGCTCACGGCTTCGGCGGCCTTCAACGCGAGCGCCTCGACCGAGACCACCGCCCCACCGGCGGGGTCGGCCGCGGCGATCGAGAGGCCGCCGTCGGTGCGGGTCAGCCGCACCCGCAACGCGGAAGCGCCGGTGGCGTGCAGTGACACGCCTCCCCACGAGAACGGCAGGCCCCCCTCACCGGAACCGGCGAGCAGCAGGGCGTGCAGGGTGGCGTCCAGCAACGCCGGGTGCAGGCCGAACGCCCCGGGTTCGACGGGCAGTTCCACCTCGGCGAAGGTGTCGTCACCGCGCTGCCAGACCGCCTTCAGGCCCTGGAACACCGGGCCGTAGGCGAAGCCGGTCTCGGCGAAGGCGTCGTAGCAGCCCTCGACCTCGACCGGTTCGGCGCCGGCTGGCGGCCACTCGGCGGTGTCGAAGGTGAGCTGCCGCTCCCCCACGGCCAGCACACCGGTGGCGTGCTGCACCCACGGCTGGTCGAGCGCCCCTTCCGGCCGCGAGTACACCGCGACCGCGCGGCGGCCGGATTCGTCCGGCGGGCCCACCGCGACCTGCGTCTGCACGGCACCGCGTTCCGGCAGGACCAGCGGTGCGGCCAGGGTGAGTTCGTCGACCCGGTCGCAGCCGACCTCGTCCCCGGCCCGCAGCGCCAGCTCGACAAAAGCCGTGCCGGGCAGCAGGACCTGGCCCAGCACCGCGTGGTCGGCCAGCCACGGGTGCGAGCCCAGCGACAGGCGGCTGGTGAACAGCAGCCCCTCACCCCCGGCCAGGTTGACCGCCGCGCCGAGCAGCGGGTGCTTCACCGCGTCCAGGCCGAACCCGGCGGCGTCGCCGGTCCGGGAGGCCACCGGCGGCCAGTACGACCGGCGGTGGAAGGCGTAGGTCGGCAGGTCGACGCGCTGGGCGCCGGTGCCGTCGAACAACGCCTTCCAGTCCACCCGCACGCCGTTGACGTGCAGCCGGGCCAGCGCGGTGACCGCGCTCAGCTCCTCGTCGCGGTCCTTGCGCAGGAGCGGCACGGCCACGGCTTCGGGGGCGATTTCGGCGGCCATCGCCGAAAGCACCCCGTCCGGGCCGATCTCGACGAAGTGCGCGTCACCGGCGGCAGCCAGGTGGTCGGCGAACCGCACGGTGTCGCGGACGTGGCCGACCCAGTAGTCCACCGTGGTCACGTCACCGGTGGTGTGCATCGGGATGCGTGGCTCGTTGAGCGTGATGCCGTCGATGGCGGCCCGGAACTCGTCGAGCATGGGGTCCATCAGCGGCGAGTGGAAGGCGTGCGAGACCTTCAGGCGCGAGGTCTTCTCGAAGCCCGCCGCGATCTCCAGTACGGCGGTCTCGTCACCGGCGATGACCACGGAACCGGGTGCGTTGACCGCGGCGATCGACACACCCTCACGCAACGGGATATCGGCTTCGGCGGCCTTGATCGCCACCATCGCGCCACCGGTGGGCAAAGCCTGCATGAGCCGGGCGCGAGCCGAGATGAGCGTGCAGGCGTCGTCGAGCGACATCACCCCGGCCACGTGGGCGGCGGCGATCTCGCCGATGGAGTGGCCGACCAGCTGGTCCGCCCGCACGCCCCACGACTCCAGCAGCCGGAACACCGCCACTTCCAGGGCGAACAACGCGGGCTGCGCGTTGCCGGTCTGGTTCAGCGCCTCCTGGTCGTCGCCCCACATGACGTCCCGGACGTCCAGGTGGGCCAGGACCTCGTCCAGTGCCCGCGCGAACACCGGGAACCGCTGGTACAGCGTCCGGCCCATGCCGATCCGCTGCGCACCCTGGCCGGTGAACAGCAGCACCGTCGGGCGGTTCACCGCCGTCCCGCGAGCCACCTCGGTGATGCCGTCCTCGGTGTGGTTGCCTGCCAGCAGCACCGCGCGGTGTTCGAAGGTGGACCGGGTGGTCGCCAGCGAGTAACCGATGTCGACCGGCGTGCGGCCGTCGGCGAACTCGGCGATCCGCTCGACCTGGCCGTCCAGCGCCTCGGCGGACTTCGCCGAGACCGGCAGCGGCACGACCTCCGGTTCCACCTGCGGGGCCTCGATGGTGCGCTTCGGTGCGGGCGGCTGCTCCAGGATCACGTGCGCGTTCGTGCCGCTCACCCCGAACGACGAGACGCCCACCCGGCGTGGCCGCTCGTCCTGCGGCCACTCGGTGACCTCGGTGAGCAGTTCGACCGAACCGGCCTCCCAGTCCACGTGCGACGAGGGCGTTTCGGCGTGCAGGGTCTTCGGGAGCAGGCCCTGACGCAGCGCCATCACCATCTTGATCACCCCGGCCGCACCGGCGGCGGCCTGCGTGTGCCCGAGGTTCGACTTGATCGAGCCGAGCAGCAGCGGCCGCTCGCGGTTCTGGCCGTAGGTCGCCAGCAACGCCTGTGCCTCGATCGGATCACCCAGCGTCGTGCCCGTCCCATGGGCCTCCACCGCGTCGATATCCGAAGTGGACAGACCAGCCGAAGCCAGCGCCTGCCGGATCACCCGCTGCTGCGACGGCCCGTTGGGTGCGGTCAAACCGTTCGAAGCACCGTCCTGGTTGACCGCGGAACCCCGCACCACCGCGAGGATCGGGTGACCGTTGCGCTGGGCATCGGAGAGCCGCTCCAGCACCAGCAAACCGGCGCCTTCCGACCAGCCCACCCCGTCGGCGGAGTCGGCGAACGCCTTGCACCGGCCGTCCTCGGAAAGCCCGCGCTGCCGCGAGAACTCGACCAGCGCGGACGGCGTCGACATCACCGTCACCCCACCGGCCAGCGCCAGCGAGCACTCCCCGGCCCGCAACGCCTGCGCGGCCAGGTGCAGCGCCACCAGCGACGACGAGCACGCCGTGTCCACGGTGACCGCCGGGCCCTCGAACCCGAAGGTGTAGGACAGGCGCCCGGAAACCACGCTCGGCGAGGTGCCGGTGCCCTGGTGCCCTTCGAAGTCACCGCCGTGCAGGATCGACGAGTAGTCGTTGTACATCACCCCGGCGAACACGCCGGTCTGGCTGCCCTTGAGCGACAGCGGGTCGATGCCGGCGCGCTCGATCGCCTCCCACGAGGTCTCCAGCAGCAACCGCTGCTGCGAATCGGTGGCCACCGCCTCACGCGGGCTCATCCCGAAGAACGCCGGGTCGAACTCGGCGGCGTCGTGCAGGAAACCGCCGGAGCGGGTGTACGAGGTGCCGGGGTGATCGGGGTCCGGGTGGTACAACGCGTCCAGGTCCCAGCCGCGATCGGCCGGGAAACCGGTGATCGCGTCGGTGCCGTCGAGCACCAGCTGCCACAGCTCGTCCGGGGTGCTCACCCCGCCGGGGAAGCGGCAGCCCATGCCGACGATCACGATCGGGTCGTCGGAGACCACCTTGGTGACCTGCTCGGGGAGCACCACGTCGGCGTCGAACAGCTCGTCGCGGAGGTGGTTCGCCAGCACCACGGGCGTCGGGTAGTCGTAGACCGTGGTGGACGGCAGCCGCAGGCCGGTGGCACCACCGAGCCGGTTGCGCAGCTCGACCGCGGTCAGCGAGTCGAAGCCGAGCGAGGAGAAGGTCTGCTCGCGGTCCACCGCCTCGGCACCGGCGTGCCCCAGCACCGCCGCGACCTCCGTGCGGACCAGGTCGACCAGCAGTTCCGTCCGCTCGGTCTCGGCCAGTGCCGACAGCTTCTGCACCAGCGAAGACGCGGTCTCGGTGCCGGAGACCGACCGGCGCGAGCGCGTGCGGATGAGCCCGCGCAGCACCGACGGGATCCGGCCGAGCGACCGCAGCGTGGCCAGGTCCAGCCGCAGCGGCACGACCACGGGCTCCCCGGTGGACAACGCGGCGTCGAACAGGGTCACGCCGTCCTCGGGGGTCAGCGGCGGCATACCGGTGCGGGCCATGCGCTCGGCGTCGGAGGCGACCAGCATGCCGGTGCCCGCCCAGGCACCCCACGGCAGCGACACGGCGGGCAGCCCGGCGGCCCGCCGGTGCTCGGCGAGTGCGTCCAGGAAGGCGTTGGCCGCGGCGTAGTTGCCCTGCCCGGCGTTGCCGAAGAGACCGGCGACCGAGGAGAACACCACGAACGCGCTCAGCTCGCGGTCGCGGGTCAGCTCGTGCAGGTGCCACGCGGCGTCCACCTTCGGCCGGAACACGAAGTCCAGGCGCTCGGGGGAAAGCGAACCCAGCACACCGTCGTCCAGCACCCCGGCGGTGTGGATCACCGAATCCACCGGGTGCTCGTCGAGCACCGCGGCCAGTGCGTCCCGGTCGGCCACGTCGCAGGCGACCAGCTCGACGTTCGCTCCCCGCGCTTCCAGGTCCCCGACCAGGTCGTCGGCGCCCTCGGCGTCGTGACCGCGGCGGCTGAGCAGCAGCAGGTTCCGCACGCCGTGCCCGGACACCAGGTGCCGGGCGAGCACCCCGCCAAGGCCGCCGGTGCCACCGGTGATCAGCACCAGCCCGTCGGTGTTCCACGTGAATCGCTGCTCGGGCGCGGGCACCCGGGCCAGGCGCGCGGCCAGCACGGCCCCGGCGCGCACCGCGACCTGCGGTTCGTCGGTGCCGAGCGCCCGCGTGGCCACCGAGCCGGCGTCGAGATCGACCAGCCCGAACCGGCCGGGGTTCTCCGACTGGGCGACCCGGACCAGCCCCCACACCGCGGCGGCCGCCACGTCCGGCACGTCACCGTCGACGGCGGCCACCGCCCCACGGGTGACCAGGACCAGCCGCGAGTCGGCGAACCGCTCGTCCGCCAGCCACGCCTGGAGCAGGCCGAGCACCCGCGTGGTGACCGCCCGCGGGTCGTCCCCGGTGACCGGGACCAGCACCACCTCGGGCACCTCGGCCAGTGCGGCCAGCTCACCGTCGAGCTCCACGGTGGACGGAGTCTCGCCGGAGGCGGGGACCGGGGTCCAGGTGAGCTTGAACAGCGAGTCGTGCTCGACGCCCCGCTCGGCCAGTTGCTCGGTGGACACGGCCCGCACGAGCAGCGACTCCACCGACACGACCGGCTGCCCGGAGGGGTCGGCCGCCGCGATCGACACGGCCTCGCCGTCCCGCTTGAGCCGCACACGCAGCTTCGACGCGCCGGTGGCGTGCAGCGAAACGCCTTCCCAGGAGAACGGCAGCCCGGCGCCGCCGTCCCCGGACGCGGCCAGCAGCGAGGCGTGCAGCGTCGCGTCCAGCAGCGCCGGGTGCAGGCCGAACGCCGACGGTCCGGCGTCGTCCGGCAGCGAGACCTCGGCGAACAGCTCGTCACCGCGTTGCCAGACCGCTTCGAGGCCCTGGAACACCGGCCCGTATTCGAAGCCCGCCTCGGCGAACTTGTCGTAGGCGCCGGCCACGGCCAGCGGTTCGGCGTCGGGTGGCCAGGCGGTGGCGTCGAACCGCGCGGTGTGCTCGCCGACGGCCAGCGTCCCGCTCGCGTGCTGCGTCCACGGCAGGTCGGCCGCGTCCTCGGCGCGGCTGTGGATGGTGAAGGTGCGGCGGTCGTGGTCGTCCGGCACGCCGACGCGCAACTGGACCCGGACGGCGGAGTCGTCCGGCAGCACCAGCGGTGCGGCCAGGGTCAGCTCCTCGACGCGGTCGCAGCCGAGTTCGTCCCCGGCCCGCACGGCCAGTTCGACGAACGCCGTGCCCGGCAGCAGGGTGCGGCCCATGACCACGTGGTCGGCCAGCCACGGGTGCGACTTCAGCGACAGGCGGCTGGTGAACAGGGCACCCCCGTCGTCGGCGAGTTCGACCGAAGCACCGAGCAGCGGGTGCTCCACCGAGACCAGGCCGAGACCGCTCGCGTCGCCCGGCCGGACGACCACCTCCGGCCAGAAGCGCTCGCGCTGGAAGGCGTAGGTCGGCAGGTCGACCGCCCGGGCGCCGGTGCCCGCGAAGAACCGGGTCCAGTCGACGGCGGTGCCGTTGACGTGCAGGCGAGCCAGCGCGGTCAGGAAGGCGATCTCCTCGCCGCGGTCCTTGCGCAACGCCGGGATCGCGACCTCGGCCACCTCGGCGGCCATCGCGGACAGCGTGCTGTCCGGACCCAGTTCGAGATACGCGGCTTCGGGCTTCAGCTGGTCGGCGAAGCGCACGGTGTCGCGGACGTGGTTCACCCAGTAGTCCACGCTGGTGACGTCACCGGGCATCGGAATGCTCGGCTCATTGAAGGTCAGGTTCTCGATGGCGGCCCGGAACTCGTCCAGCATCGGGTCCATCAACGGCGAGTGGAACGCGTGGGACACCTTGAGCCGGGTGGTCTTCTCGAAACCTGCCGCGATCTCCAGAACTGCGGCCTCTTCACCGGCGATGACCACACTGGTCGGCCCGTTGACCGCGGCGATCGAGACACCCTCCCGCAGTGGGATGTCGGCTTCGGCAGCCTTGATCGCCACCATCGCGCCACCGGTCGGCAACGCCTGCATCAGCCGGGCGCGAGCCGAGATGAGCGTGCACGCGTCCTCCAGGCTGAGGACACCAGCGACATGGGCCGCCGCGATCTCACCGATCGAATGCCCGGCCAGCGACTGCGGCTTGACACCCCACGACTCGACCAGGCGGAACAACGCCACTTCCAGTGCGAACAACGCGGGCTGCGCGTTCCCCGTCTGGTTCAGCGCCTCCTGATCGTCACCCCACATCACCTCACGGACATCGAGGTGCTCCAGGACCTCGTCGAGCGCGGCGGCGAACACCGGGAACCGCTCGTACAGCTCCCGCCCCATGCCGATCCGCTGCGAGCCCTGCCCCGCGAACACGATCGCCAGCGGACGGGTCTTCGCCTGCCCCCTGGCGATCTCGGCACCGTCGAGCAGCACCGCCCGGTGGTCGAACGTCGTGCGGCTGAGCAGCGAGAACCCGACGTCCAGCGGCGACTCGCCGACCGTCCGGATCCGCTCGACCTGCGCGTCCAGCGCGCCGTCCGTCCGCGCGGAGAACAGCCACGGCACCACCGCGGGTTCGTCCCGGCGTTCCGGCACCACCATCGGCGGCGCCTGCTCCAGGATGACGTGCGCGTTGGTCCCGCTGAACCCGAACGACGACACCGCGGACCGGCGTGGACGGCCGGACTCCGGCCAGTCGGCGGGCTCGGTGAGCAGTTCGACGGCACCGGCCTCCCAGTCCACGTGGGACGACGGCGTGCCCGCGTGCAGGGTCGGCGGCAGCACCCCGTGCTGCATGGCCAGCACCATCTTGATCACCCCGGCGACGCCCGCCGCCGCCTGGGTGTGGCCGAAATTGGACTTGATCGACCCGACCAGCAGCGGCCGGTCCTGGCTGCGTTGTCCGTAGGTGGCCAGCAGGGCTTGCGCCTCGATCGGGTCACCCAAGGTCGTCCCGGTGCCGTGGGCTTCCACCGCGTCGATGTCCGAGGTGGACAGACCAGCCGACGCCAGCGCCTGGCGGATCACGCGCTGCTGCGACGGGCCGTTCGGCGCGGTCAGGCCGTTCGAAGCACCGTCCTGGTTGACCGCGCTGCCCCGGACCACCGCGAGCACCCTGTGCCCGTTCCGCCGGGCGTCCGAAAGCCGTTCCAGCACCACCAGGCCGACACCCTCGGACCAGCCGACACCGTCGGCGTCGTCGGAGAACGCCTTGCAGCGGCCGTCGACCGCCAGCCCACGCTGCCGTGAGAAGCCGATGAACGCGCTCGGCGTGGACATCACCGTCACCCCACCGGCCAGCGCCAGCGAGCACTCGCCACTGCGCAGCGCCTGCATCGCCCAGTGCATGGCCACCAGCGACGACGAGCACGCCGTGTCCACGGTGACCGCCGGGCCTTCGAAGCCGAAGGTGTAGGACACCCGGCCGGAGACCACGCTGGAGGAGGCACCGGTGCCCTGGTAACCCTCGTTGTCGCCACCACCGTCCAAAATGGAGACGTAGTCGTTGTACATGACACCGGTGAACACCCCGGTCTGGCTGCCGCGCAGCGAAACCGGGTCGATGCCCGCGCGTTCCAGCGCCTCCCAGGAGCTTTCCAGCAGCAGCCGTTGCTGCGAGTCGGTGGCCAGCGCTTCACGCGGGCTCATGCCGAAGAACGCCGGGTCGAACTCGGCGGCGTCGTGCAGGAAACCGCCCTCGCGGGTGTACGAGGTGCCGGGGTGGTCCGGATCGGGGTCGAACAGGTTGTCCAGGTCCCAGCCGCGATCGGCCGGGAACCCGGTGATCGCGTCGGTGCCCTCGGACACCAGCCGCCACAGCTCCTCCGGTGAGCCGACCCCGCCGGGGAACCGGCAGGACATGCCGACGATGACGATCGGGTCGTCGGCGGTGACCGCCCGGGTGACCTGCGCCGGGACCGCCGCTTCCGCGCCCAGCAGTTCGTCGGCCACGAAGGCGACCAGCGCGGTGGCGGTCGGGTAGTCGAAGATGAGCGTGGCGGGCAGGCGCAGCCCGGTCACCGAGCCGAGGCGGTTGCGCAGCTCGACCGCGGTCAGCGAGTCGAAGCCCAGCTCCTTGAACGGCCGCGAGGGGTCGACGGCCGCGCCGTCCACGTGCCCGAGCACCGCGGCCACCTGACCGCGCACCAGGTCGAGCAGGATCTCGGTCCGCTGCTCCTCGCCCACCGCGAGCAAGCGGCTGACCAGCGAAGCCGCGGTTTCGGCGCCCGCCACCGAACGCCGGGTCCGGGTGCGGACCAGGCCGCGCAGCAGCGGCGGAACCTCGGCCCGCGCCCGCAGCACCGGCAGGTCCAGCCGCACCGGCAGGACCACCGCGCGGTCGGTGGCCAGTGCCGCGTCGAACAGGGCCACGCCGAGTTCCGGGTCGAGCGGCGGCATCCCGGACCGGGCGAGCCGGTCGCCGTCCGCGCCGGCCAGCATGCCGGTCTCCGCCCAGGCACCCCAGGCGAGCGAAACCGCGGGCAGCCCTTCGGCCCGGCGGTGCTCGGCCAGTGCGTCGAGCCAGGCGTTGGCGGCGGCGTAGTTGGCCTGCCCGGCGGCACCGAAGACCCCGGCAGCCGAGGAGAACACCACGAAGGCCGACAAGTCACTGGTCAGCTCGTGCAGGTTCCAGGCGGCGTCGACCTTGGGCCGCAACACGGTGTCCAGGCGGTCGGCGTCCAGGGAGTCGATCACGCCGTCGTCGAGCACCCCGGCGGTGTGGATCACGGCCTTGACGTCGTGCTGGGCCAGCAGCTCGGCCAGTGCCTCCCGGTCGGCCACATCGCAGGCCGCCACCTGCACGTTGGCGTCGAGGTCGCGGACATCGGCCTCACCACGGCGGCTGACCAGCAGCAGGTTCCGCACCCCGTGCTCGTCGACCAGGTGCCGGGCGATGGCCCGGCCGAGACCACCGGTGCCGCCGGTGATGAGCACCAGCTCGTCCGGGTCCCAGGTGATCGGCGCCCGCGGGGTGACCCGGGCGATCCTGGGCACGAGCACCTGGCCGTCGCGCACGGCGACCCGTGGCTCGTCCACCCCGAGCGCTTCCGGCGACACGTCCCCTTCGACCAGCCCGAACCGGCCGGGGTGCTCGGACTGGGCCGAGCGCACCAGCCCGGCCACGGCGGCCGTCGGCAGGTCGGCGGGGTCGCGCAGGGCGAAGACCAGGCGGGACTCGGCGAACCGCTCGTCGGCCAGCCAGTCCTGCACCAGGGACAGCGCCTTCGCGGTGACGGCGTGGGTGCCGCCGACCGCGTCACCGGACGGCTCGACCGGCACCACCACCAGGTCCGGTACGTCCACAATGGCGGAGAGGGCGCCGTCGAGGGTGCTCACCGACCGGTCGGCCGCGGTGGCGGTGACCGGGGTCCACTCCACCGCGAACAACGCGTCGCGCTCGGCGCGGTGCTGGTCGAGCTGGTCCGCTTCGACCGCCCGCACCAGAAGCGATTCGATCGAGGCGACGGGCTCGCCCGCGGTGTCGGCGACCGCGATGGCGATCGAGTCGTCGCCGAGGGAGGTGAGCCGCACGCGCACGGTGGTCGCCCCGGTGGCGTGCAGCGACACGCCTTCCCAGGAGAACGGCAGGCCGCCCTGGCCGAGCGGGCCGAACCCGGCCGCGTGCAGGGTGGCGTCGAGCAGGGCCGGGTGCAGGCCGAACCCGTCGCGCCCGGCTTCCTCCGGCAACGCGACCTCGGCGTAGGTGTGCTCACCCTGCCGCCAGACCGCCTCGAGGCCCTGGAACACCGGGCCGTAGTCGAAGCCGTTCGCGGCGAACTGCTCGTAGCAGCCGTCGAGGTCGACCGGCTCGGCGCCGTCCGGGGGCCAGGCGGTGGTGTCGAAGTCGGCACGCCGCTCGCCGGTGGCCAGCACGCCGGTGGCGTGTGCGGTCCACGGCAGGTCGACGGCATCCTCGGCCCGGCTGTGCACGGTCAGCGTGCGGCGGCCGTGCTCGTCGGCGGCGCTGACGCGCAACCGCAGCTGCAAGGCTCCCGAATCCGGCAGGACCAGCGGTGCGGCCAGGGTCAGCTCATCCACGCGGTCGCAGCCGAACTCGTCACCGGCCCGCAACGCCAGTTCGACGAACGCGGTGCCGGGCAGCAGCACGCGGCCGAGGATGGTGTGGTCCTCCAGCCACGGGTGCGACCAGCGGGAAAGCCTGCTGGTGAACACCACGTCGCCCTCGGCGAGTTCCACGGCGGCGCCGAGCAGCGGGTGGTCGACCGAGCCGAGCCCGGCGCCCCGCACGTCCCCGGGCCCGCCGAGCGCCCGCGACGGCCAGAACCGCTGGTGCTCGAAGGCGTAGGTGGGCAGGTCCACCCGCCGCGCCCCGGTCCCGGCGAAGAACGCCGTCCAGTCCACGCGGGTGCCGTGGACGTGCAGGTTCGCCAGCGCGGTGACGATGGCGACCTCTTCACCGCGGTCCTTGCGCAACGCCGGGACCGCGAACTCGGCCACCTCGGCGGCCATCGCGGACAGCGTGCTGTCCGGGCCGATCTCGAGATACGCGTTCTCGGGCTTGAGGTGATCAGCGAAACGCACGGTCTCGCGCACGTGCCGGACCCAGTAGTCGACGCTGGTGACATCACCGGGCATCGGAATGCGCGGCTCGTGGAAGATGAGACCTTCGATGGCGGCCCGGAAATCGTCCAGCATCGGATCCATCAACGGCGAGTGGAACGCGTGGGACACCTTCAGCCGGGTGGCCTTCTCGAAACCTGCCGCGATCTCCAGAACTGCGGCCTCTTCACCGGCGATGACCACACTGGTCGGCCCGTTGACCGCGGCGATCGAGACACCCTCCCGCAGTGGGATGTCGGCTTCGGCAGCCTTGATCGCCACCATCGCCCCACCGGTCGGCAACGCCTGCATCAGCCGGGCGCGAGCCGAGATGAGCGTGCACGCGTCCTCCAGGCTGAGGACACCAGCGACGTGAGCCGCCGCGATCTCACCGATCGAATGCCCGGCCAGCGACTGCGGCTTGACACCCCACGACTCGACCAGGCGGAACAACGCCACTTCCAGCGCGAACAACGCGGGCTGCGCATTGCCCGTCTGGTTCAGCGCCTCCTGATCGTCACCCCACATCACCTCACGGACGTCCAGGTGGGCGAACACCTCGTCCAACGCCGCCGCGAACACCGGGAAGCGGGCGTACAGCTCCCGGCCCATGCCGATCCGCTGCGAACCCTGCCCCGCGAACACCATGGTGAGTGGCCGGTCCACCGCGACACCGCGGGCGACCTCGGCACCGTCGAGCAGCACCGCCCGGTGCTCGAACGTCGTCCGCGAAGACACCAGCGAGAAGCCGACATCGATCGCCGGGGCTTCGACGGCGCGGATCCGCTCGACCTGCGCGTCCAGCGCGGTCGCCGACTTGGCCGACACCGGCAGCGGCACCACCGCGGGCGTCACCGCCGGTTCCGCCTGCGGCGACCGCGGCGGCTGCTCCAGGATCACGTGCGCGTTCGTGCCGCTGATGCCGAACGACGACACCCCGGCGCGGTACCGCCGGTCCACCGCCGGCCACTCGACCGCGGAGGTCAGCAGCTCCACCGCACCGGCTTCCCAGTCCACGTGGGACGAAGGCGCGTCCACGTGCAGGGTCGGTGGCAGCACCCCGTGCCGCATGGCCATGACCATCTTGATCACACCCGCGACCCCTGCCGCCGCCTGGGTGTGCCCGAAGTTGGACTTGATCGACCCGACCAGCAGCGGCCGATCCTGGCTGCGTTGCCCGTACGTGGCCAGCAACGCCTGCGCCTCGATCGGGTCACCCAAGGTCGTCCCGGTACCGTGGGCTTCCACCGCGTCCACGTCCGAAGCAGACAGACCGGCGTTGGCCAGTGCCTGCCGGATCACCCGCTGCTGCGACGGGCCGTTCGGCGCGGTCAGCCCGTTCGACGCACCGTCCTGGTTGACCGCGGAACCCCGCACCACCGCGAGGATCGGGTGACCGTTGCGCTTGGCGTCGGAAAGGCGTTCCAGCACCAGCACGCCGACGCCCTCGGAGAACCCGGCGCCGTCCGCGGAGTCGGCGAACGCCTTGCACCGCCCGTCCGCGGAAAGCCCGCGCTGCCGGGAAAGTTCGACCAGGGTGCCCGGAGTGGCCATCACCGTCACGCCACCAGCCAACGCCAGTGAGCATTCCCCGCCACGCAACGCCTGCGCCGCGAGGTGCATGGCGACCAGCGAGGACGAGCACGCCGTGTCGACGGTGACCGCCGGGCCTTCGAGGCCGAAGGTGTAGGACAGGCGCCCGGAGACCACGCTCGGTGAGGCACCGGTGCCCTGGTAACCCTCGAACCCGTCGCCGTCGATGATCGACGAGTAGTCGTTGTACATGACCCCGGCGAACACGCCGGTCTGGCTGCCCTTGAGCGAAGCCGGGTCGATCCCGGCCCGTTCGATCGCTTCCCACGAGGTCTCCAGCAGCAACCGCTGCTGCGCGTCGGTGGCGAGGGCTTCACGCGGGCTCATGCCGAAGAACGCCGGGTCGAACTCCGCCGCGTCGTGCAGGAAGCCGCCGGAACGGGTGTACGAGGTGCCGGGGTGGTCGGGGTCCTCGTGGAACAGCCGGTCCAGGTCCCAGCCGCGATCGGCCGGGAACCCGGTGATCGCGTCGGTGCCGTCGAGCACCAGCTGCCACAGCTCCTCGGGCGAGCCGACCCCGCCGGGGAACCGGCAGCCCATGCCGACGATCACGATCGGGTCGTCGGTGACCGCCCGGCTGACCTGCTGCGGCAGCACGAGGTCGGTGTCGAACAGCTCGTCGCGCAGATAGGCGGCGAGTGCCGCGGTGGTCGGGTAGTCGAAGATCAGCGTCGCGGGCAGCCGCAGCCCGGTCGCCGAGGTGAGCCGGTTGCGCAGTTCGACCGCGGTCAGCGAGTCGAAGCCCATGCCTCCGAACGCCTGCTCCGGGTCGACCGACTCCGGACCGGCGTGCCCGAGCACCATGGCGACCTGGCCGCGCACCAGGTCCAGCAGCGCTTCGGTCCGGTCGGCCTCACCGAGGGACGACAGCCGCTGCACCAGGGTGACGGCGGTTTCCGCGCCGGCGACCGACCGGCGGGCCCTGGTCCGGATCAACCCGCGCAGCAACGGCCGGATCTCGCCCTGAGCCCGCAGCACCGGCAGGTCCAGGCGCATCGGCAGGACGGTGGCCTCGCCGGAGCCGAGCGCGAGGTCGAACAACCGCAGCCCTTGCTCGTCGGACAGCGGCGGCAGGCCACCCCGGCCCAACCGCTCCACATCAGTCCCGGCGAGCATCCCGCTCTCCGCCCAGGCACCCCAGGCGAGGGAGACCGCGGGCAGCCCTTCGGCCCGGCGGTGTTCGGCGAGCGCGTCGAGGAAGGCGTTGGCGGCGGCGTAGTTGCCCTGACCCGGCGTGCCGAACACCCCGGCGCCGGAGGAGAACAGGATGAACGCGTCCAGGTCGCCGGTGAGTTCGTGCAGGTTCCAGGCGCCGTCGACCTTGGGCCGCAGCACGGTGTCCAGGCGGTCGGCGTCCAGGGAGTCGATCACGCCGTCGTCGAGCACCCCGGCGGTGTGGATCACGGCCTTGACGTCGTGCTGGGCCAGCAGCTCGGCCAGTGCCTCCCGGTCGGCCACATCGCAGGCCGCCACCTGCACGTTGGCGTCGATATCGCGGACATCGGCCTCACCACGACGGCTGACCAGCAGCAGGTTCCGCACCCCGTGCGCGTTCACCAGGTGCCGGGCGATCACCCCGCCGAGACCACCGGTGCCGCCGGTGATCAGCACCAGCCCGTCCGGATCCCAGGTCGCCCGTTCGCGGGTCTCCACCCGCGCGAGCCGGGCCGCCTTCGCCACCCCGTCCCGCACGACGACCTGCGGTTCGTCGGCACCCAGGCCGGGGGCCGGGTCACCGTCGGCGTCCACCAGGCCGAAGCGGCCCGGGTGCTCGGACTGCGCCGAGCGGACCAGCCCGTGCACGGCCGCCGCGGCCAGGTCCGCGCTACGGGTGACGAAGACCAGCCGCCCGGTGCGTTCCCGGGCCAGCCAGTCCTGCATGGCGGCGAGCACCTCGGCGGTCGCCGCGTGCGCGGCGGCCACCACGTCCCCGGCGGCCGCCACGTGGTGCACCTGGTGTTCGTCCACTGTGGAGCCACTGACGGGCACCCAGTCGACGCGGAACAACGCGTCGCGGTCGGCGTCGGGCTCCTCGGCCGAAACCGCCCGGACGACCAGCGAATCGATCGACGCCACCAGCCCACCGGAGGCATCCGCCACGGCGATGGACACCGCGTCCTCGCCGACGGCGGTGATCCGCACCCGGACGGTCGTCGCGCCGGTGGCGTGCAGTGACACGCCCTCCCAGGCGAACGGCAGGCCACCACGGCTGATCACCCCGAGGTCGGCGAACCCGACCGCGTGCAGCCCGGCGTCCAGCAGGGCCGGGTGCAGGCCGAAGTTGGCGTTTTCGGCCCCCTCCGGCAGGGACACCTCGGCGAACAGTTCGTCACCGGCCCGCCACACCCCGCGCAAGCCCTGGAACGTCGGGCCGTAGTCGAAGCCGTCGGCGGCGAACCGGTCGTAGGCACCGGTGAGGTCGATCGGCTCGGCACCGGCGGGCGGCCAGGCGGTGGCGTCGAACTCGGCGCGGCGCTCGCCGGTGCCGAGCACACCGGTGGCGTGCTGCGCCCAGGGTGCGTCCACGTCGGTGCGCGAGTGGATGGCGACGGTCCGGCGGCCGGTCTCGTCGGCCTCGCCCACGCGCACCTGGAGCTGCACGGAACCCAGTTCCGGCAGGACGAGCGGGGCGGCCAGGGTCAGGTCCTCGATGCGGTCGCAGCCGACCTCGTCCCCCGCCCGCAACGCCAGTTCGACGTAGGCGGTGCCGGGCAGCAGCACGCGGCCCAGCACCGTGTGGTCGGCCAGCCACGGGTGCGTGCGCAGGGACAGGCGGCTGGTGAACACGCTTTCGCCGTCAGCCAGCTCGACGGCCGCGCCGAGCAGCGGGTGCTCCACCGACACCAGGCCGAGGCCGGTCGCGTCGCCGGGCCGGACCACCACCGGCGGCCAGTACCAGCGGTTCTGGAAGGCGTAGGTGGGCAGGTCGACGATCCGGGCGCCGGTGCCGTCGAAGAACTTCGCCCAGTCCACCTTGACGCCGTGGACGTGCAGGCGGGCGAGCGCGGTGGCGAAGGCGACCTCTTCACCGCGGTCCTTGCGCAACGCCGGGACCGCGACCTCGGCCACCTCGGCGGCCATCGCGGACAGCGTGCTGTCCGGGCCGATCTCGAGATACGCGTTCTCGGCCTTGAGGTGATCAGCGAAGCGCACGGTGTCGCGGACGTGGTTCACCCAGTACTCCACGCTGGTGACATCACCGGGCATCGGGATGCTCGGCTCGTGGAAGGTGAGACCTTCGATGGCGGCCCGGAACTCGTCCAGCATCGGATCCATCAGCGACGAGTGGAACGCGTGGGACACCTTCAGCCGCGTGGTCTTCTCGAAGCCCTCGGCAACCGACAGGACCGCGGCCTCTTCACCGGCGATGACCACGCTCGACGGCCCGTTGACCGCCGCGATCGACACCCCTTCACGCACCGGGATGTCGGCTTCGGCGGCCTTGATCGCCACCATCGCCCCACCGGTCGGCAACGCCTGCATGAGGCGGGCGCGAGCGGAGATGAGCGTGCAAGCATCTTCCAGGCTGAGGACACCAGCGACGTGGGCCGCCGCGATCTCACCGATCGAATGACCCGCCACCGACTGCGGTTTGACACCCAGTGACTCGACCAGCCGGAACAACGCCACTTCCAGCGCGAACAACGCGGGCTGCGCGTTCCCCGTCTGGTTCAGCGCCTCCTGATCGTCACCCCACATCACCTCACGGATGTCCAGGTGCTCGAAGACCTCGTCCAAGGCGTTGGCGAACACCGGGAAGCGGGCGTACAGCTCCCGGCCCATGCCGATCCGCTGCGAACCCTGTCCCGCGAACAGGAACGTGAGCGGGCGTTCGACCGCACTCCCCCGTGCCACCTCGACACCGTCGAGCAGCACCGCCCGGTGCTCGAACGTCGTCCGCGAAGACACCAGCGAGAAGCCGACATCGATCGCCGGGGCTTCGACGGCGCGGATGCGCTCGACCTGGCCGTCCAGCGCGGCCGGGGTCTTGGCCGACACCGGCAGCGGCACCGCCTTCGGCGTCACCACCGGCTCGATCGCCCGGGGTGCCACCGAGTCCGCCTGCTCCAGCACCACGTGCGCGTTGGTGCCGCTGACCCCGAACGAGGACACCGCCGCCCGGCGCGGGCGACCGGCCTCCGGCCAGTCGGCGGGCGCGGTGAGCAGGTCCACCGCACCGGCTTCCCAGTCCACGTGGGACGAAGGCGCGTCCACGTGCAGCGTGCGCGGCAGCTTGCCGTGCCGCATGGCCATGACCATCTTGATCACCCCGGCGACCCCTGCCGCCGCCTGGGTGTGGCCGATGTTCGACTTGATCGACCCGAGCAGCAGCGGCCGGTCCTGGCTGCGTTGTCCGTAGGTGGCCAGCAACGCCTGCGCCTCGATCGGGTCACCCAAGGTCGTCCCGGTGCCGTGGGCTTCCACCGCATCCACGTCCGAAGCAGACAGACCGGCCGCAGCCAGTGCCTGGCGGATGACGCGTTGCTGCGACGGGCCGTTCGGCGCGGTCAGCCCGTTCGACGCACCATCCTGGTTGATCGCCGAGCCCCGCACGGTGGCCAGCACGGTGTGCCCGTTGCGCTGGGCGTCCGAAAGCCGTTCCAGCACCAGCAGGCCGACCCCTTCGGACCAGCCCACCCCGTCGGCCGCGTCGGCGAACGACTTGCAGCGGCCGTCCTGCGCCAGGCCGCGCTGCCGGGAGAACGCGATGAACGAACCCGGCGTGGCCATCACGGTGACCCCACCGGCGAGCGCCAGCGAGCACTCCCCGGCCCGCAGCGCCTGCGCCGCCAGGTGCAGCGCCACCAGCGAAGACGAGCACGCGGTGTCCACGGTGACCGCCGGACCCTCCAGCCCGAGCGAGTAGGCGACCCGGCCGGACAGCACACTGCCCGCGGTACCGGTGCCCTGGTAGCCCTCGAACGCCTCGTCGTCGATCAGCGTGCTGTAGTCGCTGGACATCACCCCGGCGAACACGCCGGTCTGGCTGCCCTTGAGCGAGGCCGGATCGATCCCGGCGCGCTCGAACGCCTCCCACGCGGTGGCCAGCAGCAACCGCTGCTGCGCGTCGGTCGCCATCGCCTCACGCGGGCTCATTTCGAAGAACTCGGGGTCGAATTCGCCCGCGCCCCGCAGGAAACCGCCGTAGCGGGTGTAGGAGGTGCCGAAGTGGTCCGGATCGGCGTTGTAGAGCGTGTCCAGGTCCCAGCCGCGGTCGGCGGGGAACTCGGAGATCGCGTCGGTGCCGTCGAGCACCAGCTGCCACAGGTCCTCGGGTGAATCCACGCCACCCGGGTAGTGGCAGCCCATGCCGACGATGACGATCGGGTCGTCGGAGACCGCCCGGGTGACCTGCTGCGGCAGCACGGTGTCGGTGTCGAACAGCTCGTCCCGCAGGTAACCGGCCAGCACGGTGGTGTTGGGGTAGTCGAAGATCAGCGTGGCCGGCAGCCGCAGGCCGGTGGCCGTGCCGAGCCGGTTGCGCAGTTCGACGGCGGTCAGCGAGTCGAAACCGAGGTTCTGGAACGCCTGCGCCGGATCCACCGATTCCGCGCCGAGGTGCCCGAGCACGGCGGCGACCTGACCGCGGACCAGGTCGACCAGCGCTTCGGTGCGGTCGGCCTCCGCCAGTCCGGAAAGCCGCTGCACCAGTGAAACCGCGGTCTCCGAACCCGCCACGGCCCGCCGCGCCCGGGCCCGGACCAGCCCGCGCAGCAGCGGCGGGACCTCCGGCTGGTTGCGCAGCACCGGCAGGTCGAGGCGGACCGGGAGCACGGCGGCGCCGGGACCGGCGACCGCGCGGTCGAACAGCTCGACACCCTGCTCGATGGTCAGCGGTGGCATGCCGGAGCCGGTGACCTTCCGCAGTTCCGCTTCGGACAGCCCGCCGGTGAGGCCGATCGACGGGTCCCAGGCACCCCAGGCCAGCGACACCGCGGGCCGCCCTTCGGCCCGGCGGTGGGCCGCGAGTGCGTCGAGGAAAGCGTTTGCGGCGGCGTAGTTGCCCTGGCCGGGCGTGCCGAAGGTGCCCGCCGCGGACGAATACAGCACGAACGCGGACAGGTCGCCGGTGAGTTCGTGCAGGTTCCAGGCGCCGTCGACCTTGGGCCGCAACACGGTGTCCAGCCGATCGGCGTCGAGCGAGCCGATCACGCCGTCGTCGAGCACCCCGGCGGTGTGGATCACGGCCTTGACGTCGTGCTGGGCCAGCAGCTCGGCCAGTGCCTCCCGGTCGGCCACATCGCAGGCCGCCACCTGCACGTTGGCGTCGATATCGCGGACATCGGCCTCACCACGACGGCTGACCAGCAGCAGGTTCCGCACCCCGTGCGCGTTCACCAGATGCCGGGCGATCACCCCGCCGAGACCACCGGTGCCGCCGGTGATCAGCACCAGCCCGTCCGGATCCCAGGTGGCGCGGTCGCCGGTTTCCGCCCGGACCACCCGGGCCGCGAGCACGCTGTCACCCCGCACCGCGACCTGCGGTTCGCCGGTGGCAAGCGCTGGCGCCACGTCGGCACCCGGTTCGAGGTCCACCAGCCCGAAGCGACCGGGGTTCTCCGACTGCGCCGAGCGCACCAGGCCCCAGACGGCCGACTCGACCAGGCCCGTGCCCTCGGTGGCGAAGACCAGCCGCGAGTCGGCGAACCGCTCCTCACGCAGCCACTCCTGGAGCACGCCCAGTACCCGCGTGGTCACCTCGTGCACGGCGGCCACCACGTCGTCCTGCGCGACCTCCACCGGGAACACCACCACCGGCGGCACGTCCACCACGGACGCCAACTCGGTGCTGGTGGTGAACTCCGGCGTGGTGCCGGTGCGGACCTTGGTCCAGTCGAGCCGGAACAGCGAGGTCGCCGCGGCGCTCGGCTCGGCGATCGCCGTGGTCGCCCGCGCGAGCAGCCCTTCGACCGAGGCCACCGGACCGCCGGCGGTGTCGGCCACCTCGATGGCGACGGCCTCCCCGGCACCCCGTGACAACCGCACCCGCAACGCGGTCGCCCCGGTGGCGTGCACCGAAACGCCTTCCCACGAGAACGGCAGCCCGCCCCGGCTCACCTCACCGAGGTCGGCGAAACCGGCGGCGTGCAGGCAAGCGTCCAGCAGCGCCGGGTGCAGCACGAACCGCCCGGCGTCCTGCTCGGCCGATTCCGGCAGCGCGACCTCGGCGAACAACACGTCTTCACCCTGCTTCCAGGCGGCCTTGAGGCCCTGGAAGGTCGGCCCGTGGTCGAAGCCCAGTTCGGCGAAGCGCTCGTAGTGCCCGGTCACGTCGAGCGGCTCGGCGTCGGGTGGCCAGGCGGTGAAGTCGAAGGCGGGCGGCTGCGCGCCTTCGGACAGGAACCCGGTGGCGTGCGGGGTCCACTGCGACTCGTCGGCTCGCGAGTGGATCGCGACCGGACGCCGTCCGTCCTCGTCAGGGGCGCCGAGGTGCACTTGGAGCTGCACGGCGGTTTCGCCCGGGAGGACCAGCGGCGCGGCCAGGGTCAGTTCGTCGATCCGGTCCAGGCCGAGGTCCTCCCCGGCCCGCAGCGCGAGTTCGACGAACGCCGTGCCCGGCAGCAGCACCCGGCCCCGCACGTTGTGGTCGGCCAGCCACGGGTGCGTGCGCAGCGACAACCGGCTGGTGAACACCAGGCCCCCACCGGCAGCCAGGTCGAGGGTGGCACCCAGCACCGGGTGCTCGACCGCGCCGAGCCCGGCGGCACGCACGTCACCCGGGGTGCGGGCGGCCGAGGCCCAGTACCGCTGCCGCTGGAAGGCGTAGGTGGGCAGCTCGATCTTGCGGGCACCGGTGCGGGCGAACAGCGGCGCCCAGTCGACGGTGACCCCGCTGACGTGCAGCCGGGCCAGCGCGGCGACGGCGGCGGCTTCCTCGGCACGGTCCCGGCGCAGCAACGGCACGGCCACGCCTTCGACGCTTTCCAGCGCCATCGCCGACAGCACGCCGTCCGGCCCCAGCTCCAGGAACGCGGTCACGTCCTGGTCGGCGAGCCGCCGCACGTTGTCGGCGAACCGCACGGTGTCCCGCACGTGGTTCACCCAGTAGTCCACCGTGGTCACGTCGCCGGTGGCGACCAGCTGGAGCCGGGGCTCGCTGAAGGTGAGCCCGGCGATGGCCGCGCGGAACTCGTCGAGCATCGGTTCCATCAACGGCGAGTGGAAGGCGTGCGACACCTTCAGCCGCGAGGTCTTCTCGAAGCCCGCGGCGACCTCCAGCACCGCGGCTTCCTCACCCGCGATCACCACTGAATTCGGCCCGTTGACCGCCGCGATCGACACACCCTCGCGCGCCGGAATCTCGTCCTCGGCAGCCTTGATCGCCACCATCGCCCCGCCGGTGGGAAGAGCCTGCATCAGGCGGGCCCGCGCGGAAACCAGCGTGCAGGCGTCTTCCAGGCTGAGCACCCCGGCCACGTGCGCGGCCGCGATCTCGCCGATGGAGTGCCCAGCCAGGTAGTCCGGCTTGATGCCGAGCGATTCGACCAGCCGGAACAACGCCACTTCCAGCGCGAACAACGCGGGCTGCGCGTTGCCCGTCCGGTTCAGCGCGTCCTGATCCGCACCCCACATGACCTCGCGGACATCGAGGTATTCGAAGATTTCGGCCAAGGCGGCCTTGAACACCGGGAAGCGGTCGTACAGCTCCCGCCCCATGCCGATCCGCTGCGAACCCTGACCGGAGAACAGGAACGCGGTCAGCCGGTCGGTGGCGGTGTCCCTGGCGATTTCGGTGAAACCGTCCACCAGCACCGCGCGGTGCTCGAACGCCGATCGGGTGGTCGCCAGGGAAAGGCCGATGTCCAGCGGTGATCCGGTGACGGTCCGGAGGCGGTCGATCTGCGCGTCGAGCGCTTCGGGGCTGCGACCGGCAACCAGCCACGGCACCACCGACGGTTCGACCTCGGCGGGCTCCTCGACGACCTCGGCGGCCGGGGCCTGTTCGAGGATGACGTGTGCGTTCGTGCCGCTGACCCCGAACGAGGACACCCCGGCGCGGCGCGGGTGACCGGTCTCCGGCCAGGCCCGCCGCTCGGTCAGCAGTTCGACCGAGCCCTCCTCCCACTCCACGTTGGACGAGGGTGCGTCGATGTGCAGGCTCTTCGGCAGCACGGCGTGCTGGAGCGCCATCACCATCTTGATCACCCCGGCGACCCCGCCCGCCGCCTGCGGGTGCCCGAGGTTCGACTTGATCGACCCCAGCAGCAACGGCGTTTCCCGGTTCTGGCCGTAAGCCGCCAGCACCGCCTGCGCTTCGATCGGGTCACCCAGCACGGTCCCGGTCCCGTGGGCTTCCACGGCGTCCACCTCGGCCGGTTTCAGCCCGGCGTTCGCCAGCGCCGCCCGGATCACCCGCTGCTGCGACGGGCCGTTCGGCGCGGTCAGCCCGTTCGACGCCCCGTCCTGGTTGACCGCGGAACCCCGCACCACGGCGAGGATCCTGTGCCCCTTGCGCTGCGCGTCCGAAACCCGTTCCAGCGCGAGCACGCCGACGCCTTCGGACCAGCCGGTGCCGTCGGCGGCCTCGGCGAACGACTTGCACCGGCCGTCCGCGGCGAGCCCGCCCTGCTGGGTGAACGCGGCGAACCCGGTCGGGGTGGACATCACCATCACCCCACCGGCCAGCGCCAGGTCGCACTCGCCCTGCCGCAGCGCCTGCACGGCCAGGTGCAGCGACACCAGCGAAGACGAGCACGCGGTGTCCACGGTGACCGCCGGGCCTTCCAGACCCGAGGTGTAGGAGACCCGGCCGGAGATCACGCTGGCCACCGAAGCGGTGGTGGTGAACGCGTCGCCTTCACCGGACTTCGCGGTCAGGCTGCCGTAGTCCTGGCCGGTGGTGCCGAGGAACACCCCGGTCTGGCTGCCCTTGAGCGACAGCGGGTCGATGCCGGCGCGTTCCAGCGCCTCCCACGCGGTCTCCAGCACCAGCCGCTGCTGCGGGTCCATCGCCACCGCTTCCCGCGGTGAGATGCCGAAGAACCCGGCGTCGAAGTCGGCCACGTCAGCCAGGAAGCCGCCCTCGAAGGTGGCGCTGCGCAACGCTTCGACGTCCCAGCCGCGGTCGAGCGGGAAGCCGCCGATGGCGTCCCGGCCCTCGTCGACCAGCTCCCACAGCTCCTCCGGGCTGGTGACCCCGCCGGGGTACCGGCACCCGATGCCGACGATGGCGACCGGCTCCACGGCGGACGCCACCAGCTGCTGGTTCTGCTTGCGGAGACGCTCGATCTCCTTCAGGGACGACCGCAGGGCCTCGACGTACTGGTTGGTGGAGTCGGTCATCAACCCGTCCTTAGTGTTCAGTCAATTCCGTCGGTCGCCAGCCGGAGCAGGCTTTCGGCGTCCATGTCGTCGAGCGAAACGTCACCGTTCCCGGTGGCGGGGGCCGCTTCCGGTTCGGCTTCCGCGTCGGCCAGTTGCAGCACCAGGTCGAGCAGGCCGGCCTTGCGCAGCCTGCTGACCGGGATCGCGGCCAGGGTTTCGCGGATGCGGGCGTCCGGGTCCGCCGCCGGGGCGTCCGCCCCGAACAGCTGGGTCTTGAGGAACTCCGCGATCGCCGCCGGGGTCGGGTGGTCGAACACCAGCGCCGCGGCCAGCGGCAGCCCGGTGGCCGCCTTGAGCCGGTTGCGCAGTTCCACCCCGGTCACCGAGTCGAAGCCGACCTCGCGGAACGCCTGGTTCGCGGGCAGCGCGTCGGTGTTGTCGTAGCCGAGCGTGGCCGCCGCCTCGGTCCGGACCAGGTCGAGCAGGGCACGACCGCGTTCGGCGTCCGGCATCGCGGTCAGGCGCTGCTTGAACTCCGACTCGCCGGATTCGGCGCTTTCGGCTGCCGGTTCGGCCAGCACCGCGGCCACCTCGGGGAGCTCCGAGAGCAGCGGGCTCGGCCGGTTCGCGGTGAAGCTCGGCGCGAACCGAGTCCAGTCCGTGTTGGTCACGGTCAGCGCGGTCCGGTCGTCCTCCAGCGCCTGCCGCAACGCGGTGATCGCCAGGTCCGGGGCCATGGTCAGCAGGCCGCGGCGGGTCAGGTGCTCCCACATCGACGGGTTGTCGTGCACCATGCCCGCCTCGGCCCAGGCACCCCAGGCGATCGCGGTGGCGGTGCGGCCCTGAGCCCGCCGGTACTGCGCCAGCGCGTCCAGGAAGGCGTTGCCCGCCGCGTAGCCGGGCTGCCCGCCGCTGCCCCAGTTGGCGGCACCGGAGGAGAACAGCACGAACGCGTCCAGGTCGAGGTCCGCGGTCAGTTCGTGCAGGTGCCACGCCGCGGTCATCTTGGCTTGGAGCAGGGCGTCGAGCTGGTCCACCGTGAGCGCTTCGATCGCCGCGTCGCCGACCCCGACCCCGGCCGCGTGCACCACCGCGGTCAGGTTCGAGAGGCCGCCGAGCAGGGCCGCCACGGCGTCGCGGTCCGACACGTCGCAGGCGGCGACGGTGACCTCGGCACCCGAGGCTTCCAGTTCCTCACGCAGTTCCCCGGCTCCCGGTGCGTCCAGGCCGCGGCGGCTGGTGAGCACCACGTGCTCGGCACCGCTGGCCACCGCCCACCGGGCCACGTAGCCGCCGAGACCGCCGGTGCCACCGGTGATCAGCACGGTGCCGCGCACCCGCCACGGCTCGGCCTGCCGTGCCGCGACCGGGGCCGCGTGCACCAGCCGGCGGCCGAACGCCCCGGCCGGACGCACCGCGACCTGGTCCTCCCCGGTTCCGGCGAGCACCCCGGCCAGCAGTTCGGCGGTCCGGTCGCCGAACTCGCCGGGCAGGTCGACCAGCCCGCCCCAGCGGCGCGGCAGTTCGAGCGCGGCCACCCGGCCGAAGCCCCAGAGCGCGGCCTGTTCGGGGTGGCTGACCGGATCGGCCTGGCCGGCGGAAACCGCGCCCCTGGTCACGCACCACAGCGGGGCTTCGATGCCGGTGTCGCCGAGCGCCTGGGTGATCAGCAGCGTCATCGCCAGGCCGACCGGCACGTTGCCGACCGCCGGCGCTTCGGCGATGCCCGCCAGCGAGACGACCCCGGCGAACTCGTTGTGCGCCACCTCGGCCAGTTCCTTGGCCAGCTTGGTCCGGTGGGTGTCACCGACCTCCACCAGTACCGCGTCGTCACCGAGCACGGCCAGCACCGCGGTCACCCACGGATCGCTGGTGTAGCCGGTCGGCACCAGCGCGAGCCAGCTGCCGCCGAGCCCGGCGGTGGTGGTGATCGGCGTCCACGACTCGCGGTAGCACCAGGAATCCACAGTGGACTGCGTGCGCTGCCGGTGGCGCCACCCGGCCAGCGCGGGCACCACCAGTGCGGCGGTGTCGTCGTCCAGCGCGAGGGCTTCGGCGAAGCCGCCTTCCTCGACCAGGTCCCAGAACGCCGCGTCCACCGGATCGGCGGTGGCGGTTGCCGTGCGCTTCGCCGGTTCCGGCCAGTAGCGCTGGCGCTGGAAGGCGTAGGTGGGCAGCTCGATCCGCCGGGCGCCGGTACCGGCGAAGAACACCGTCCAGTCGACCGGCACACCCGCCACGTACGCCTCGGCGAGCGAGGTGGTGAACCGGGCCGGGCCGCCTTCGTCGCGGCGCAGCGAGCCGACCGCGACGGCCGGGATCTCCAGGTCCTCGGCGGTGGCCTGCACGGCCATGGTGAGCACCGGGTGCGCGCTGGTCTCCACGAAGGCGCGGAAGCCGTCGTCGAGCAGGGTCTTGACCGCACCGGCGAAGTTCACCGGCTGGCGGGCGTTGTGGAACCAGTACTCCGGCCCCAGTTCCGCGCTGTCGGCCAGTCCACCGGTCACCGTCGAGTAGAACGGGATCTTCGCTTCCCGCGGCTCGATCCCGGCGAACATCTCCAGGATCGCGTCCCGCAGCGGGTCCACCTGGGCACAGTGCGAAGCCACCGTGGACGGCACCACCCGCGCCCGGATGTCCTCGGCCACACAGCCCGCGACGAACTCGTTCAGCAGGTCGAGCGGTCCGGCGACGGTGAGCGCCTTGGGACCGTTGATCCCGGCGATCGTCAGCCCCTCCGGCAGGCGCGCGAGCAACTGCTCCTCGGTCAGCGCCACCGAGGCGACGGCGCCGTTGCCGACCAGTTCGTCGGCGAACAACTGACTGCGCAGCACCACGATCCTGGCGGCATCCTCCAGGGACAACGCCCCGGCGATGTAGGCCGCCGGGATCTCACCCTGCGACGAACCCACCACCGCAGCCGGTTCCACCCCGGCGGAACGCCACAACTGCGCCAGCGACACCATCACCGCGAACAACACCGGCTGCAGCACCTCGATGCGCTCCAGCCCGTCACCGCCGTCACGGGATTCACGCAGCACGTCGAGCACCGACCAGTCGACCATGGTGCCGATCACCCGGTCGCACTCGGCCATCCACTCGGCGAACACCGGCGACGAATCCAGCAACTCCAGCGCCATGCCGTTCCACTGCGCGCCCTGACCGGGGAACACGAAGACCGGCGCCGACGCACCCTCGGCCACACCGCCGCGCACCACCTGCGAACCCAGCAGCACCGCCCGCGAATCGAACACCGACCGCGTGGTCAGCAACGACGCCCCGATGTCGACCGGATCGCCGTCCAGCGCCCGGACCCGGTCCAGCTGGGCACCGGCCGCGGCCTCGGTCTTCGCGGAGACCACCCACGGCACCACCCCGTCGATCGGCGACCGCGTGCCCTTCAGCGGCAGCGCCGCCGGCTCGGCCTCCGGGGCCTGTTCCAGGATGATGTGCGCGTTGGTGCCGCTGATGCCGAACGAGGACACCCCGGCCCGCCGCACCCGGCCGACCTCCGGCCACGGCACGGTTTCGGACAGCACGCTGACCGCACCCGAGTTCCAGTCCACGTGCGACGACGGCTCGTCGGCGTGCAGCGTCTTCGGCAGCACCCCGTGCCGCAGCGCCATGACCATCTTGATGATGCCAGCGACCCCGGCCGCGGCCTGCGTGTGACCCAGGTTCGACTTGACCGAGCCCAGCCACAGCGGGTGTTCGCGTTCTTGGCCGTAGGTGGCCAGCAGGGCCTGCGCCTCGATCGGGTCACCCAGCGCGGTCCCGGTGCCGTGGGCCTCCACCGCGTCCACGTCCTGGGTGGACAGCCCGGCCGCGGCCAGCGCCTGCCGGATCACCCGCTGCTGCGAGGGACCGTTGGGCGCGGTCAACCCGTTCGACGCCCCGTCCTGGTTCACCGCGCTGCTGCGCACCACGGCGAGGATGTTGTGCCCCTTGCGCTTCGCGTCGGAGAGCCGCTCGACCACGATCAGGCCGACACCTTCCGACCAGCCCGTGCCGTCGGCCGCGTCGGAGAAGGCCTTGCACCGGCCGTCGGCGGCCAATGCGCCCTGCTTCGACAGCTCCGAGAACACCAGCGGCGTGGACATCACCGTGGCACCACCGGCCAGCGCCAGATCGCATTCACCCTGCCGCAGCGACTGGACCGCCAGGTGCAGCGCCACCAGCGAAGCCGAGCACGCCGTGTCGACGGTGACCGCCGGGCCTTCGAAGCCGAAGGTGTAGGACAGGCGGCCGGAGATGACGCTGGCGGCCAGGCCGGTCGCCCCGTGCCCACCGGTCTCCTGGCCGGTGTTGGCGATCAGCGTGGCGTAGTCCTGCCCGTTCGTGCCGACAAAAACGCCGGTCTGGCTGCCGCGCAGCGCGGCGGGGTCGAGCCCGGCGCGTTCCAGCGCCTCCCACGAACCTTCGAGCAGCAACCGCTGCTGCGGGTCCATGGCCAGCGCCTCGCGCGGCGAGATGCCGAAGAACGCCGGGTCGAACTCGGCCGGGTTCGGCAGGAAGCCGCCGAAGCGGGTGATGCTCGGGTTCTCGCCGCCGAACACCTCCTCCAGGTCCCAGCCGCGGTCGGCGGGGAAGCCGGTGATGCCGTCACGGCCGTCGACCAGCAGCTCCCACAGCTCCTCCGGCGAACGCACGTCGCCGGGGAACCAGCAGGACATGCCGACGATCGCGATGGGTTCGTCCGCATCGCGGGTCCGCTCGGCCACGGTGACCGTGCCCCGGTGGCCCAGCAGCTCGTCCCGCAGGAACTCCGCGAGCACCCGCGGGGTCGGGTAGTCGAAGACCAGGCTGGCCGGCAGGGCGAGCCCGGTGGCCTCGTTGAGCTGGTTGCGCAACTCGACCGCGGTGAGCGAGTCGAAACCGAGGTCGCGGAAGGCGTTGTCCACGCCCACCGCACCCGCGCTCGCATACGCCAGCACCGACGCGACCCGGGTCCGGACCACGTCGAGCACGGCATCGAGTTGCTCGGCGCCGGACAGCTCCAGCAGTTCCCGGTGCAGTTCGTTCGCGACGGTCTCGGTGTCCCGGCGGGCAGCCGTGGCCTCGTCCAGCAGGCGACGGGCACCGGGCAGGTCCGCCAGCGACGGCGTCGGCCGCAGGCCGAGCAGCCACCCGAGCACCTGCGGCTGCCGCAGGTCCGCGACCACCATCGCCGCCGCGCCTTCGGCGACCACCTGCCGCATCGCCGTGACCGCCAGCTCCGGATCCATCACCGGGGAGCCTTCGCGGTGGGCCCACTCCGAGTCGACGGCCATGCCCGCCCCGGCCCAGGCACCCCAGGCGATGGAGGAGGCGGCGAGGCCGAGCGAGCGGCGGCGCCGCGCCAGTGCGTCGAGCACCGCGTTGGCCGCGGCGTAGTTGCCCTGGCCGGGGTTGCCGACGGTACCGGCGACCGAGGAGAACAACACGAAGGCGGTCAGGTCCAGGTCCCGGGTCAGCTCGTCGAGCACCACCGCCGCGTCCACCTTGGCGCGGTAGACCGTGGTGAAGCGCTCGGGTGTGAGCCCTTCGAGCACCCCGTCGTCGAGCACCCCGGCGGTGTGCACCACCCCGGTCAGCGGCTGCTCGGCCGGGATCCCGGCGAGCACCTGCGATACGGCGTCGCGGTCGGCCACGTCGCAGGCGGTGATGGTGACGTCGGCACCGAGGCCGGTCAGCTCGTCCCACAGCTGGACCGCACCCGGCGCGTCCGGGCCGCGGCGGCTCAGCAGCACCAGCCGCTCGGCACCCCGGCGGGCCAGGTCGCGCGCCACGGTCGCGCCGAGCGCGCCGGTGCCACCGGTGATCAGCACGGTGCCCGACGGCACCCAGTCGCCGATCCCCCCGGGAGCCGGGGCGGCGATGACCCGGCGGCCGTAGAGGCCGCGGGCCCGCACGGCGACCTGGTCCTCCCCGGCCGCGCCGGAGAGCACGTCGGCGAACCGCTGCGCCACCTGCTCGTCGATCACCTCGGGCAGGTCGACCAGCCCACCCCACTGCCGCGGCAGTTCCAGCGCGGCCACCCGGCCCAGGCCCCAGACCCCGGCCTGCCACGGCGCGCTGAGCTGCTCGGACTCGTCCACCGCGACCGCACCGCGGGTGATCGCCCAGACCGGCGCCGGGATTCCGGCGTCGCCGAGCGCCTGCACCAGCGAAGTCGTCGCGGTGACCCCGCCGAGGTCGGCGTCCAGCGCGAGCAACGAGATCACCCCGGCGAAGCCGTCCTCGAAGTTCCCGGGCAGCCGCGCGGCGATCTCCTCACGGCCGATTCCGGCGACCTCGACCCGCAGCATGTTGGGGCCGAGCACGGCGCTCAGCCACTCGCCGTCGTGGAAGCCGGTGGGCACCACGACCAGCCAGGTGCCGGACAGCGCACCCGACGCGGTCCCCGGCAGCGCCCGCCAGGTTTCGCGGTACCGCCAGGAATCCACAGTGGACTGGGTCCGGCGGCGGCTGCGCCACGAGGACAACGCGGGCAGCAGGGCGTCCAGTGGTGCCTCGTCGACGCCCAGTTCGGTGGCCAGGCTCTCCAGGTCCTCGCGTTCGACGGCGGCCCAGAACTCGGCGTCCACCGTGGCTGCCGTGTCTGCCGTGGCTGCCGCCTCGACCGGCTCCGGCCAGTACCGCTCGTGCTGGAAGGGATAGGTCGGCAGGTCCACCCGGCGTGCCCCGGTGCCGGCGAAGAACGCCCGCCAGTCCAGGTCCACGCCGTTGACGTGCAGTTTCGCCAGCGCCGACACGGCAGCCAGTTCCTCGCCGCGGTCCTTGCGCAGCACCGGCACGGCCACCGCCGCGGGCGTGGTCTCGGCCGCCATCGCGGACAGCACGCCGTCGGGACCCAGCTCCAGGAAGGTGTCCACCCGCTCGCCGGTCAGCGTGCGCACGCCGTCGGCGAACCGGACGGTCTCACGGACGTGGCGCACCCAGTACTCGGGGTCGGCCAGCTGCGCCGGGGTGGCGATCTCCCCGCTCAGGCCGGACACCACCGGAATCCGGGGCTCGCCGAAGGACAGGCCCGTCACCACGGTCCTGAAGTCGTCGAGCATCGGGTTCATCAGGGGTGAGTGGAACGCATGGCTGACCGGCAAACGCCTAGACTTCCGCCCGCGCTCGGCAAAACCGGCCGCGATCTCGGCGGTGACCTGCGCGTTTCCGGAGATCACCAGTGACGTGGGCCCGTTGATCGCGGCGATCGAGACGTCCTCGGTGAGCAGTGGGGTGACTTCCTCCTCGGTGGCCTGGATCGCCACCATTCCGCCACCGGCCGGAAGGGCCTGCATCAGCCGAGCCCGCGCGGAAACCAGCGTGCAGGCGTCTTCCAGCGAGAGCACCCCGGCCACGTGGGCGGCGGCGATCTCGCCGATGGAGTGCCCGATCAGGTAGTCCGGCCGGATGCCCCACGACTCGGCGAGCCGGTAGAGCGCCACCTCCAGGGCGAACAACGCGGGCTGCGCGTTGCCGGTCTGGTTCAGCGCCTCCTGATCCTCGCCCCACATCACCTCGCGCACGTCCAGGTGGGACAGGACCTCGTCCAGTGCCCGCGCGAACACCGGGAACCGCAGGTACAGCTCCCGGCCCATGCCGATCCGCTGGGAACCCTGACCGGAGAACAACACCGCCGGCGAGCGCTCGCCCGCCACCCCGCGGGCGAGTTCGGCCGAGCCGTCCACCAGCACGGCCCGGTGCTCGAACGACGACCGGGTGACGGCCAGCGAGTAACCGAGGTCCAGCGGCGAGACCTCGTGGTTCGCCACGAAGGCGTCGAGGCGGGCGAACTGGGCGCCCAGCGCCTCGGCCGACCGGCCCGACACCAGCCACGGCACCACGGCCGGTTCGACCTCGGCCGGTTCGAGCACCGGTTCGACGGCGGGCGCCTGCTCCAGGATGAGGTGCGCGTTCGTGCCGCTCACGCCGAACGAGGACACCCCGGCCCGGCGCGGGCGGCCGGTCTCCGGCCACTCGGTGCGCTCGGTGAGCAGTTCCACCGAACCGGCGTCCCACTCCACGTTCGACGAGGGCGCGTCGACGTGCAGGGTTTTCGGCAGCACGCCGTGCCGCAGCGCCATCACCATCTTGATCACCCCGGCCACCCCGCCGGCGGACTGCGGGTGCCCCAGGTTCGACTTGATCGAGCCGAGCAGCACCGGCCGGTCCTGGCTGCGTTGTCCATACGTCGCCAGCACCGCCTGCGCCTCGATCGGGTCACCGAGCACGGTGCCGGTGCCGTGGGCCTCCACCGCATCGACGTCCGAGGTGGACAGCCCGGCCGCGGCCAGCGCCGCCCGGATGACCCGCTGCTGCGACGGCCCGTTCGGCGCGGTCAGCCCGTTCGACGCGCCGTCCTGGTTGACCGCGCTGCCCCGCACCACGGCGAGGACCGGGTGCCCGTTGCGCTGGGCGTCGGACAGCCGCTCCAGCGCGACCACCCCGACGCCCTCGGACCACCCGGTGCCGTCGGCGGCCTCGGCGAACGACTTGCACCGGCCGTCCACGGCCAGGCCGCCCTGCGAGCTGAACGCGTTGAACGCGCTCGGCGTGGACATCACCGCGACGCCACCGGCCAGCGCCAGGTCGCATTCCCCCTGCCGCAGCGCCTGCGCCGCCAGGTGGATCGACACCAGCGAGGACGAGCACGCGGTGTCCACGGTGACCGCCGGGCCTTCGAGACCGGCGGTGTAGGAGACGCGGCCGGAGATCACGCTGGCCACCGAGGAGGTGGTGGCGTAGACGTCCTGGTCACCGCCGTTGCCCGGCAGGTTCGGGTAGTCCTGCCCGGTGGTGCCCATGAACACCCCGGTCTGGCTGCCGCGCAACGACATCGGGTCGATGCCCGCCCGCTCGATCGCCTCCCAGGTGGTCTCCAGCACCAGCCGCTGCTGCGGGTCCATCGCCACGGCTTCGCGCGGCGAGATGCCGAAGAAGCCCGCGTCGAACCCGGCCACGTCGGTGAGGAAACCGCCTTCGCGGGTGGCGCTGTTGATGGCGTCCAGCGCCCAGCCGCGGTCGGCCGGGAACCCGGCGATCGCGTCGGTGCCGCTGTCGACCAGCTCCCACAGCTCCTCCGGGGTGGTGACCCCGCCGGGGTAACGGCAGGCCATGCCGACGATCACGATCGGGTCGTCGCCGACCGGCGCCACCGCACGAACCGGTTCCGGTGCGGCCTCGGCGCCGAACAGCTCACCGAGCAGGTGCTCGGTCAGCGCCCGCGGGGTCGGGTAGTCGAACACCAGCGCGGCGGGCAGCGCGAGCCCGGTCGCGGCCCGGAGCTGGTTGCGCAGCTGGACCGCGGTCACCGAGTCGAAGCCGACCTCGCGGAAGGCCTTGCCGGCGGGCAGGTCCTCGACGGCGTCGAAGCCGAGCGTGGCGGCGGCTTCGACGCGGACCAGGTCGAGCAGCACACGGGTGCGTTCGGCTTCGGACAGCCCGGCGAGGCGCTGCTTGAGCGCCGATTCCTCCTCGGGCTCGTCGTCCTCCAGCGCCTGGACCTCGGGCAGTTCGGCGAGCAACCGGCTCGGCCGGCGGCTGGTGAAGCTGGGCGCGAACCGCGCCCAGTCGGTGTTGGTGACGGTGATCAGCGTGCGGTCCTCCTCGATGGCCCGCTGCATGGCGCTGATCGCCAGCTCCGGCTCCATCGACAGCAGCCCGCGCCGCACCAGGTGCTCGGCCATGTCCTCGTGCGTGGCCAGGCCCGCTCCGGCCCACGCGCCCCAGGCGATCGAGGTCGCGGTGAGCCCGTGTGCGCGGCGGTACTGGGCGAAGGCGTTGAGGAAGGTGTTGCCCGCGGCGTAACCCGGCTGGCCACCACTGCCCCACATCGCCGCGCCCGAGGAGAACACCACGAACGCGTCGAGGTCACCGGTGAGTTCGTGCAGGTTCCAGGCGGCGGCCAGCTTGGCCCGCAGCAGGGCGTCCAGCTGCTCGACGGTCAGCGTCTCGGCCCGGGCGTCCCCGGCACCGACCCCGGCGGTGTGCACCACGGCGGTGACGGGGTGTTCGGCGAGCAGTGCGGCCAGTGCCTCGCGGTCGGCCGCGTCGCAGGCGGCGACCGTGACGCGGGCACCCATGCCCTCCAGTTCGTCCCGCAGCTCCGGCGCGCCGGGTGCGTCGAGGCCGCGGCGGCTGGTGAGCACCACGTGCTCGGCACCGGTGGACACCGCCCACCGGGCCACGTAGCCGCCGAGACCGCCGGTGCCACCGGTGATCAGCACCGTGCCGCTCGGCTGCCACGTACGGACCCGCTCGGCCGGGGCCGCGTGCACCAGGCGCCGCCCGTAGGTGCCGTCGGCCCGGATCGCCACCTGGTCCTCGTTGCCGGTCAGCACCGCGGGCAGGCGGTCGTCGAGCCCGGCCGGCACGTCGACCAGGCCACCCCAGCGGTGTGGCTGCTCCAGCGCCACCGCCCGGCCGAGGCCCCAGAGCGCGGCCTGCTCGGGGTCGGTGACCTCGGTGGCATCGGCCACCGCGACCGCACCGCGGGTGACGTTCCACAGCGGAGCTTCGATTCCGGCGTCGCCCAGTGCCTGCACCAGGATCAGCGACCGGGCCAAGCCCGCCGGAACGGCCCCGGTGCGGGGTGCGCCGGTGGTGCCCAGCAGGGACACCACCCCGGCGAACCCGGTGTCCAGCGCCCGCAGTTTCTCGGCCAGTCCGGCGCGGTCGGTGTCGCCGACCGCCAGCACGACGGTCTCCGTGCCAAGGTCGACCGGTTCACCGCCCTCGGGCACCACGACCAGCCAGGTCCCGGAGAGCGCACCGGCCGGGGTGAACCGCGTCCACGACTCGTCGTACCGCCAGGAATCCACTGTGGACTGGGCACGGCGGCGGCTGCGCCAGCCGGCCAGCGCGGGCACCACCCGTGCGGCGGTGTCGGTGTCCAGGTCGAGTTCGGTGGCGAAGTCGCCGTCGGAGACCAGCTCCCAGAACTCGGCGTCCACCGGGTCGACCGTGGTCGCCGGGGTGAGCGGCTCCGGCCAGAACTGCTTGTGCTGGAAGGCGTAGGTCGGCAGGTCGACCCGGCGGGCCCGGGTTCCGGCGTAGCACACCCGCCAGTCCACGCCCACCCCGGCCACGTACGCCTCGGCGAGGGAGGTCATGAACCGGGCCGGGCCACCCTCGTCACGGCGCAGCGAGCCCACCACGACGGCCGGCACGTCCAGCGACTCGGCGGTCTGCTGGGCGGCCATGGTCAGCACCGGGTGCGCGCTCGGCTCGATGAACACCTTGAAGCCGTCGTCGAGCACGGTCTTGACCGCACCGGCGAAGTTCACCGGCTGGCGGGCGTTGTGGAACCAGTACTCCGGCCCCAGTTCCGCGCTGTCGACCAGCCCGCCGGTCACCGTCGAATAGAACGGGATGCGGGCTTCCAGCGGGGTGATGTCGGCGAACATCTCCAGGATCGCGTCCCGCAGCGGGTCCACCTGGGCACAGTGCGAAGCCACCGTGGACGGCACCACCCGCGCCCGGATGTCCTCGGCCACACACGCCGCGACGAACTCGTTCAGCGGCTCCACCGGACCGGCCACCGTGACCGCCTGCGGGCCGTTGACCCCGGCCAGCGTCAGCCCCTCCGGCAGGCGCGCGAGCAACTGCTCCTCGGACAGCGCGATCGACGCCACCGCCCCGTTGCCGACCAGTTCGTCGGCGAACAACTGACTGCGCAGCACCACGATCCTGGCGGCATCCTCCAGGCTCAGCGCCCCGGCGATGTAGGCCGCCGGGATCTCACCCTGCGACGAACCCACCACCGCAGCCGGTTCCACCCCGGCGGAACGCCACAACTGCGCCAGCGACACCATCACCGCGAACAACACCGGCTGCAGCACCTCGATGCGCTCCAGCAGCACCGCGGCCGCCTCACCACCACCACGGGAATTCCGCAGCACCCGCAGCACCGACCAGTCGACCATGGTGCCGATCACCCGGTCGCACTCGGCCATCCACTCGGCGAACACCGGCGACGAATCCAGCAGTTCGACCGCCATGCCGGCCCACTGCGCCCCCTGACCGGGGAACACGAAGACCGGCGCCGACGCACCCTCGGCCACACCGCCGCGCACCACCTGCGAACCCAGCAGCACCGCCCGCGAATCGAACACCGACCGCGTGGTCAGCAACGACGCCCCGATGTCGACCGGATCGCCGTCCAGCGCCCGGACCCGGTCCAGCTGCTCGTCCAGCGCCGCCGCCGACTTCGCGGACAGCACCCAGGGCACCTGCCCCTGGACGGGGGCCGGGCCGGCGGGCAGGTCCAGCAGCGGGGCGTCCGACTTGGGCGCCTGCTCCAGGATCACGTGCGCGTTGGTGCCGCTGATGCCGAACGAGGACACCCCGGCCCGGCGCACCCGGTCGACGGCGGGCCAGTCGGTGGCCCGCACGAGCACCTCGACGTCACCGGCTTCCCAGTCGACGTGGGAGGACGGCGTGTCCACGTGCAGCGTCTTCGGCAGCACCCCGTGCCGCAGCGCCATCACCATCTTGATCACCCCGGCGACCCCGGCCGCGGCCTGGGTGTGCCCGAGGTTCGACTTCACCGAGCCGACGTACAGCGGCCGGTCGTGGCGGTCCTGGCTGCGTTGTCCATAGGTCGCCAGCAGCGCCTGCGCCTCGATCGGGTCACCCAGCGTCGTGCCGGTGCCGTGGGCTTCCACCGCGTCCACGTCCGAAGTGGACAGACCGGCATTGGCCAGCGCCTGCCGGATCACGCGCTGCTGCGACGGGCCGTTCGGTGCGGTCAGCCCGTTCGACGCCCCGTCCTGGTTCACCGCGGAGCCGCGGACCACGGCGAGAACGGTGTGCCCGTTGCGCTTAGCGTCGGACATCCGTTCCAGCACCAGCAGGCCGACGCCCTCGGAGAACCCGGCGCCGTCGGCGGAGTCGGAGAACGCCTTGCACCGGCCGTCCACCGCGAGACCGCGTTGCCGCGACAGCTCGATGAAGGTGCTCGGCGTGGACATCACCGTGACCCCACCGGCCAGCGCCAGGTCGCATTCACCCTGCCGCAGCGACTGCGCCGCCAGGTGCAGCGCCACCAGCGAAGACGAGCACGCCGTGTCCACGGTGACCGCCGGGCCCTCGAAGCCGAAGGTGTAGGAAATCCGGCCCGAAGCCACGCTCAGCGAGCCACCGGTGGCCTGGAAGCCCTCGGCGGTCCCGGCGTCCAGGATGGTGGCGTAGTCGCTGTACATCACCCCGGCGAACACGCCGGTCTGGCTGCCCTTGAGCGAGGCCGGGTCGATGCCCGCGCGCTCCAGCGCCTCCCACGAACCTTCGAGCAGCAGGCGTTGCTGCGCGTCGGTGGCCAGCGCTTCACGCGGGCTCATGCCGAAGAACACCGGGTCGAACTCCCCCGCGTCGTGCAGGAAGCCGCCGAGGCGGGTGTAGGAAGTGCCGGACACCTCGGGATCCGGGTGGTACAGCGCGTCGAGGTCCCAGCCCCGGTTGGCCGGGAAGCCGGTGATCGCGTCGGCGCCCTCGGACACCAGCCGCCACAGGTCCTCCGGCGAGCCCACGTCACCGGGGAACCGGCACGACATGCCGACGATCACGACGGGGTCGTCCGAGACCGCCCGCTGGACCTGCTGCGGAACCACGGCGTCGGTGTCGAACAGCTCGTCACGCAGGTGGGCCGCGAGCACGGCCGGGGTCGGGTAGTCGAAGACCAGGGTGGCGGGCAGCTTCAGCCCGGTCGCCGAGGTCAGCCGGTTGCGCAGCTGGACCGCGGTCAGCGAGTCGAAGCCCATGCTCTGGAAGGCGAGCTGCGGGTCGACGGCCTCGGCCCCGGCGTACCCCAGCACCACGGCGACCTGGGCACGCACCAAGTCGGCCAGTGCCTCGGTGCGCTCGGCCCCGCCCAGCGGCGCGAGCCGCTGCACCAGGGTCGACGCGGTTTCCGCGCCGGCCACCGTGCGCCGCGACCGGCTGCGGACCAGGCCACGCAGTAGTGGCCGCACCTCACCCTGCGCCCGCAGCGCGGGCAGGTCCAGCCGGATCGGCACCAGGGTGGGTTCGGCGGCGGCCATGGCGTCGTCGAACAGGGCCAGGCCCTGCTCGACGGTCATCGGCGGCATCCCCGCCCCGGTCAGCCGTTCCACGTCCGTTCCGGCGAGCATGCCGGTCTGGTCCCAGGCGCCCCAGGCGAGCGAGACCGCGGGCAGCCCTTCGGCTCGGCGGTGTTCGGCGAGGGCGTCGAGCCAGGCGTTGGCGGCGGCGTAGTTGCCCTGGCCCGCGGTGCCGAAGACCCCGGCGGCGGAGGAGAACAGGACGAACGCGTCGAGGTCGCCGGTGAGTTCGTGCAGGTTCCAGGCCGCGTCCACCTTGGGCCGGAGCACGGTGTCGAGTCGATCGGCGTCGAGCGAGCCGAGCACCCCGTCGTCCAGGACTCCGGCGGTGTGGATGACGGACTTCACCTCGTGCTGGGCCAGCAGCGCAGCCAGGGCATCCCGGTCGGCCACATCACAGGCCACCACCTGCACATTCGCGTCGAGGTCGCGGACGTCGGCCTCACCACGACGGCTGACCAGCACCAGCTCACGCACCCCGTGCTCGTCGACCAGGTGCCGGGCGACGGCCAGGCCGAGACCACCCGTGCCACCGGTGATCAGCACCGGACCGGTCCAGGTGAACGGGTTTTCCGGCTGGGTACGAACCAGGCGCGGCACCAGCAGCTCACCGTCGCGGACGGCCACGTGCGGCTCGTCCACCGCGAACGCCTCCGCGGGCACCTCCGCCGAATCGGCCTCGACCAGGCCGAACCGGCCCGGGTGCTCCGCCTGCGCGACCCGCACCAGGCCACCGACGGCCGCCGCGGCGAGACCGCCGTGCGTCACGACCACCAGGCGTCCGTCGCGTTCCCCGGCCAGCCAGTTCTGCAGCACCCCGAGCACTTCGGCCGTCGCCGCGTGCGTGGCGTCCACGACCTCCCCGGCGGTTTCGACGTGGTACACCTGATATTCGTCCACAGTGGACGAATCGGTGGCCGGCACCCAGCCGACCCGGAACAGCGGGTCACGCGGGGCCACCGGTTCCGCGACCACGCGGGTGGCCAGCGACCGCACCGAGGCGACCGGCGCCCCGGCCGGATCGGTGACGGCGATCGCGAAGCCCCCGGCGGTCGGCGTGAACCGGACCCGTACCGCGGTGGCGCCGGTCGCGTGCAGCGAAACGCCCTCCCACGAGAACGGCAGGCCCACACCGGCCTCCTCGTACACCCCGGTCACCCCGGCCAGCAGTTGCCCGTGCAGGCCACCGTCCAGCAGGGCCGGGTGCAGGCCGAACGCCTCCGCCGACACCCCGTCGGGCAGCGCGGCTTCGGCGAAGACCTCGTCACCGAGGCGCCAGGCTGCCCGCAGCCCTCGGAACACCGGGCCGTACTCGAAGCCGAGTTCGGCGAAGCGCTGGTAGCAGCCGTCCACCTCGATCGGCTCCGCTCCGGCCGGTGGCCAGGCGGTGTCGAACTCGGCGCGGTACTCGCCGGTGGCCAGCACCCCGGTGGCGTGCTCGGTCCACGGCTCGTCCACCGCCTCCTCCGGACGGCTGTGCACGGTGATCGGCCGCCTGCCGTCCTCGTCCGCGGCGCCGACGCGGACCTGCAGGCACACGGCCCGTTCGGTGAGCACCAGCGGCGCCGCCAGCGTCAGTTCCTCGATCCGGTCGCAACCGGCCTCGTCCCCCGCCGCCACGGCGAGTTCGAGGAACGCCGTGCCCGGCAGCAACGCCCGGCCCTGCACGTGGTGATCGGCCAGCCACGGGTGCGACCGCAGGGAGATCCGGCTGGTCAGCACCGCTTCACCGGCGGCGAGGCCGACGGCGGCGCCGAGCAGCGGGTGGCCGACCGCACCGAGCCCGGCGGCCCGGACGTCACCCGTGCGCCCGGTGGCCGCCGGCCAGAACCGTTCGTGCTGGAAGGCGTAGGTGGGCAGGTCGACCTGCCGGGCGCCCGCCGGGAAGAACGCCGTCCAGTCCACCTCGACGCCCCGGACGTGGGCTTCGGCCACCGAGGTGGTGAACCGGAGCCAGTCGCCGTCGTCCCGCCGGAGCGTGCCGAGCACCACCCCGGCGACCCCGGCGTCCTCCAGCGTCTGTTCCACGCCGACGGTCAGCACCGGGTGCGCACTCGGTTCGACGAAGACGCGGAAGCCGTCGCCGAGCAGTTCGCGGGTGGCGCGTTCGAATTCGACGGTCTGCCGCAGGTTGGTCACCCAGTACCCGGCGTCCAGCCGGGCGGTGTCGATCGGCTCGCCGGAAACCGTGGAGTAGAACGGGATGTCCCCCGTCCGCGGGGTGATCGGTGCCAGGTCGGCCAGCACGCGGTCACGGATGGTCTCCACCTGCGGGGTGTGCGAGGCGTAGTCCACCGGGATGCGGCGGGCGCGGATGCCGTCGGCTTCGCAGGCGGCCTTCAGCTCGTCGAGCGCGGCGGCTTCCCCGGCGACCACGGTCGCGGCCGGGCCGTTGACCGCGGCGATCGAGAGCCGCTGGCCCCACAGCTTCAGCCGTGGCCGCAGTTCGCCCACCGGCTGGCCGACCGACATCATGCCGCCGTGCCCGGCCAGGAACTCCGCCACGGCCAGGCTGCGCAGCGCGACCACCCGGGCCGCGTCCTCCAGGCTCAGCGCCCCGGCGACCACCGCCGCCGCGATCTCCCCCTGCGAGTGGCCGACCACGGCCTCCGGCTCGACCCCGGCCGAACGCCACAGCTCGGCCAGCGAAACCATCACCGCCCACAACACCGGCTGCACCACGTCGACCCGGTCGAGGTCGCCGTCACCACGCAGCACGTCCAGCAGTGACCAGTCCACGAAGGACGACAGGGCCTCGGCGCATTCGGCGATGCGCCCGGCGAACACCGGCGACGTCTCCAGCAGGTCACGGCCCATGCCGGCCCACTGCGAACCCTGCCCGGGGAACACGAAGACGGTCTTGCCGACCGCACCCGCGACCCCGGTGACCACCCCACCGGCGGTTTCGTCCAGCGTCCGCAGGTGCGTGTGGTCGAGCACCACCGCACGGTGCTCGAACGCGGTGCGGGTGGTCACCAGCGAGTACCCGACGTCGACCGGGTCGTGCCGCACCCCGGCCAGCCGGGCGGCCTGCGCACGCAGGGCCTCCGGCGTCTTGGCCGACAGCAGCCACGGCACCACCCCGGCCACCGGCTCGGCGGGCTCACCCGGCTGCTCGTCGGGGCCCTGCTCCAGGATCACGTGGGCGTTGGTGCCGCTGACCCCGAACGACGAGACCGCCGCCCGGCGCAGCCGGTCCACCTCGGGCCACCGCGTCGGCTCGGTGAGCAGTTCGACGGCACCGGCCTCCCAGTCCACATGGGACGACGGCGTGCCCGCGTGCAGGGTCCGCGGCAGCACCCCGTGCCGCAGGGCCATGACCATCTTGATCACCCCGGCGACACCCGCCGCGGCCTGCGTGTGCCCCAGGTTCGACTTCACCGAGCCCAGCAGCAACGGCCGGTCCTGGCTGCGTTGTCCATACGTGGCTAGGAGAGCTTGCGCCTCGATCGGGTCACCCAGCGTGGTGCCGGTGCCGTGACCTTCGACCGCGTCCACGTCCGAAGCGGACAGACCGGCGTTGGCCAGTGCCTGGCGGATCACCCGCTGCTGCGACGGGCCGTTCGGTGCGGTCAGGCCGTTCGACGCACCATCCTGGTTGACCGCACTCCCGCGCACCACCGCGAGCACCTTGTGCCCGTTCCGCCGGGCATCCGAAAGCCGCTCCAGCACCACCAGGCCGACACCCTCGGACCAGCCGACACCATCGGCATCATCCGAATACGCCTTGCACCGGCCGTCCGCGGAAAGACCGCGCTGGCGGGAGAAGGCGATGAAGGTGTTCGGGGTGGACATCACCGTCACCCCACCGGCCAGCGCGAGCGAACACTCGCCGTTGCGCAGCGCCTGCATCGCCCAGTGCATGGCCACCAGCGACGACGAACACGCCGTGTCCACGGTGACCGCCGGGCCCTCCAGCCCCAGCGTGTACGCGACCCGGCCCGAAGCCACGCTCGGTGAGGTGCTGGTCGCCTGGTAGTTCTCGAAGTCGTCGCCGTCGAGCAGGGAGGCGTAGTCGCTGTACATGACACCGGTGAACACCCCGGTCTGGCTGCCGCGCAGCGAAACCGGGTCGATGCCCGCGCGTTCCAGTGCTTCCCACGAACCTTCGAGCAGCAACCGCTGCTGCGAATCCGTCGCCAGCGCTTCACGCGGGCTCATCCCGAAGAACGCCGGGTCGAACTCCGCCGCCTCACGCAGGAAGCCACCTTGCCGGGTGTACGAGGTGCCAGGGCGCTCGGGATCGGGGTCGTAGAGCGAGTCCAGGTCCCAGCCGCGATCGGCGGGGAACTCGGTGATCGCGTCGGCGCCCTCGGACACCAGCCGCCACAGGTCCTCCGGCGAACCGATACCGCCGGGGAACCGGCACGACATGCCGACGATGGCGATCGGGTCGTCGGTGACCACCTGGCCGGCCCGCACGGGAACCGGGGCTTCGGCGCCCAGCAGTTCGTCGCGGAGGTGACCCGCCAGCGCGGCGGGTGTGGGGTAGTCGAAGATCAGCGTCGCGGGCAGGCGCAGGCCGGTCGCCGTGCCGAGGCGGTTGCGCAGCTCGACCGCGGTCAGCGAGTCGAAACCGAGTTCGGTGAACTGCCTGCCCGGCTCGACCTCGGCGGCGCCGTCGTGCCCGAGCACCCCGGCCACCTGCGTGCGCACCAGGTCGAGCAGCAGCTCCAGGCGGTCGGCCGGGCTGCGCCCGGACAACCGCTGGACCAGGTCCACCGCGGTCTCGGCCCCGGCCGCCGAACGCCGGGTCCGGGTGCGGACCAGGCCGCGCAGCAGCGCCGGGACCTCGTCCTGCGCCCGCAGCACCGGCAGGTCGAGGCGCACCGGGAGGACCAGCGGCTCCCCGGACAACGCGGCGTCGAACAACCGCACCCCCTGCTCCACCGGCAGCGGCGGCAGCCCGGCCCGCGCCAGCCGTTGGGTGTCGGCTTCGCCCGCCATGCCGGTTTCCCAGGCACCCCAGGCCATCGAAACACCCGGAAGGCCCTGTGCCCGGCGCTGGGCGATCAGGGCGTCGGCGAAGGCGTTGGCGGCGGCGTAGTTGCCCTGCCCCGCCCCGCCGAGCACCCCGGCGATCGAGGAGAACACCACGAAGGCGTCCACGTCGCCGGCCAGCTCGTGCAGGTTCCACAGCGCGTCGACCTTGGGCCGCAACACGGCGGCGAGGCGGTCGGGGGTGAGCGAGCCGAGCACACCGTCGTCGAGCACCCCGGCCGCGTGGATCACGGCCTTCACGTCGTGCTGGACCAGCAGCGACGCCAGGGCATCGCGGTCGGTCACGTCGCAGGCGGCGACCTGCACGCGGGCGTCGATACCGGACACGTCGGCCCGGCCGCTGCGGCTGACCAGCAGCAGGTCACGCACGCCGTGCTCCTCGACGAGGTGCCGGGCGACGGCCAGGCCGAGACCACCGGTGCCACCGGTGATCAGCACCTGCCCGCTCAGGGTGACCGGCGCCCCCGCGTGCGCGCGGGCGATGCGCGGCACCAGGATTTCCCCGTCGCGGATGGCGACGCGCGGCTCGTCGACGGTCAGCGCCCGCGGCAGCAGGTCGGTCGAGTCGGCCTCGACCAGGCCGAACCGGCCGGGGTGCTCCGACTGCGCCGAGCGCACCAGCCCACCGGCCGCGGCACCGGCCAGATCACCGGCCTTGGTGACGAAGACCAGCCGCGAGCCGTCGAAGCGCTCGTCCCCGAGCCACTCCTGCACCAGGCCGAACACCCGGGTGGTCAGCGCGTGCGTGGCGGCGACCGCCTCGCCGTCACCCTCGATCGGCACCACCAGGGTGTCCGGCACGTCCACCACGGACGACAGCGGACCGTCCAGTTCGATGACGGGTTCCGCGGCCGAAGCGGTGACCGGCCGCCAGTCGAGACCGTACAGATCGGTCACACCGGACCGCCCGGCCGGAAGCGGCCGGGTGACCAGCGATTCGACCGAGGCCACCGGCGCACCGGCCGGATCGGCGAGCGCGACCGACAGCGTGTCGCCGTCCTGGACCAGCCGGACCCGCACGGACTTCGCGCCGGTCGCGTGCAGCGACACCCCGGTCCAGGCGAACGGCAGGCCCGGGGTGCCGGAACCGGCGGCCAGCGCGGCGTGCAGGCTCGCGTCGAGCAGGGCCGGGTGCACACCGAAGCCGTCGGCCGGGGTGTCCTCCGGCAGCGCCACCTCGGCGTAGATCGCCTCGCCGGTCCGCCAGACCGCCCGCAGGCCCTGGAAGCTGGGGCCGTAGGTGAAACCGTGGTCGGCGAAGGTGTCGTAGGCGCCGGTGAGGTCGACCGGCTCGGCGCCGGCGGGCGGCCAGGTGGTGGTGTCGAAGTCGGCGCGGAACTCGCCGGTGGCCAGCGTTCCGGTGGCGTGGCGGGTCCACGCCAGGCCGTCCTCGGGGCGCGAGTACACCGCGAAGGCACCCGCGTCGTCGACCGAAACCTGCACCTGGACCGCGCCCTGGTCCAGGACGAGCGGTTCGGCGAGGGTCAGTTCGGCCACGCGGTCGTGGCCGAGTTCGTCCCCGGCCCGCAGGGCCAGTTCGGCGAACGCGGCGCCCGGCAGCACGAACCGGCCGTTGACCGCGTGCTCGGCCAGCCACGGCTGGGTGCTGGTGGACAGGCGGCTGGTGAACAACGCGCCGCCGCGCTCGGCGAGGTCCACCGCCGCCCCCAGCAGCGGGTGTGCCACCGCGGTCAGGCCGAGGCCGGACGCGTCGCCGGTGCGGGTGCTCGCCGACGGCCAGAACCGCCTGCGCTGGAAGGCGTAGGTGGGCAGGTCGACGCGGCGGGCACCGGTGCCCGCGAAGACCGGCGCCCAGTCCACCGCGATGCCGTTGACGTGCAGCGTGGCCAGCGCGGTGACGGCCGACAGTTCCTCACCGCGGTCCTTGCGCAGCAGCGGCACCGCGGTGGCGGACTCGGCGGCCATCGCCGTGAGCGTGCTGTCCGGACCCAGTTCGAGGTAGGTGGTCTCCGCGTTCAGGTGATCGGCGAAGCGCACGGTGTCGCGGACGTGGTTCACCCAGTACTCCACGTTCGTGACATCACCGGGCATCGGAATGCGCGGCTCGTGGAAGGTGAGACCTTCGATGGCGGCCCGGAACTCGTCCAGCATCGGGTCCATCAACGGCGAGTGGAACGCGTGGGACACCTTCAGCCGCGTGGTCTTCTCAAATCCCTCGGCAACCGACAGAACCGCGGCCTCTTCACCGGCGATGACCACACTCGACGGCCCGTTGACCGCCGCGATCGACACCCCTTCACGCACCGGGATATCGGCTTCGGCGGCCTTGATCGCCACCATCGCGCCACCGGCCGGAAGGGCCTGCATCAGCCGGGCCCGTGCCTCGATGAGCGTGCACGCGTCTGCCAAGCTGAGCACCCCGGCCACGTGGGCGGCGGCGATCTCGCCGATGGAGTGGCCCACCAGCGCGTCCGGCTTGAGGCCCCACGACTCGGCCAACCGGAACAACGCCACTTCCAAAGCGAACAACGCGGGCTGCGCATTGCCCGTCTGGTTCAACGCCTCCTGATCGTCGCCCCACATCACCTCACGGACGTCGAGGTGCTCGAAGACCTCGTCCAACGCCGCCGCGAACACCGGGAAGCGGGCGTACAGCTCCCGGCCCATGCCGATCCGCTGGCTGCCCTGCCCCGAGAACAGGAACGCCAGCGACCGCGCACCCGCCTGGCCACGGGCCACCTCGGTGCCGTCGACCAGCACCGCCCGGTGCTCGAAGGTGGACCGCGAAAGCAGCGAGAAGCCGATGTCCAGCGGCGACGCGTCCAGGGCCCGCAGGCGCCCGGCCTGCTCGTCGAGCGCGGCTTCGGTCCTGGCCGACAGCACCCACGGCACCACGGCCGGTTCGACCTCGGCCACCACCGGCGTCGGCTCGGAAACCGGGGCCTGCTCCAGGATCAGGTGCGCGTTCGTGCCGCTGACCCCGAACGAGGAGACCCCGGCCCGGCGCACACGACCGGACTCCGGCCACTCGGCGGGCTCGGTGAGCAGTTCGACGGCACCGGCCTCCCAGTCCACATGGGACGACGGCGTGCCCGCGTGCAGGGTCCGCGGCAGCACCCCGTGCCGCAGCGCCAGCACCATTTTGATCACCCCGGCGACACCCGCCGCGGCCTGCGTGTGCCCCAGGTTCGACTTGATCGACCCGAGCAGCAACGGCCGGTCCTGGCTGCGTTGTCCATACGTGGCGAGCAGCGCTTGCGCCTCGATCGGGTCACCCAAGGTCGTCCCGGTGCCGTGACCCTCCACCGCATCCACGTCCGAAGCGGACAGACCGGCACTGGCCAGCGCCTGCCGGATCACCCGCTGCTGCGAGGGCCCGTTCGGTGCGGTCAACCCGTTCGACGCACCATCCTGGTTGACCGCGGAACCCCGCACCACGGCAAGAATCTGATGCCCGTTCCGCTGAGCGTCCGAAAGCCGCTCCAGCACCACCAGGCCGGCACCCTCGGACCAGCCGACACCGTCCGCGTCATCCGAATACGCCTTGCACCGGCCGTCCGCGGAAAGACCGCGCTGCCGCGAGAACGAGACGAACGTGCTGGGCGTCGACATCACCGTCACGCCACCGGCCAGCGCCAGCGAGCACTCGCCACTGCGCAGCGCCTGCATGGCCCAGTGCATGGCCACCAGCGACGACGAACACGCCGTGTCCACGGTGACCGCCGGGCCCTCCAGCCCCAGCGTGTACGCGACCCGGCCCGAAGCCACGCTCGGTGAGGTGCTGGTGCCTTCGTAACCCTCGTCGCCTTCGACGAGACGGCCGTAGTCGTTGTACATGACACCGGCGAACACGCCGGTCTGGCTGCCCCGCAGGGAAACCGGGTCGATCCCGGCCCGTTCGATCGCCTCCCACGAGGTCTCCAGCAGCAACCGCTGCTGCGAATCGGTGGCCACCGCCTCACGCGGGCTCATCCCGAAGAACGCCGGGTCGAACTCGGCGGCGTCGTGCAGGAAACCGCCGGAGCGGGTGTACGAGGTGCCGGGGTGATCGGGGTCCGGGTGGTACAACGCCTCCAGATCCCAGCCGCGATCGGCCGGGAAACCGGTGATCGCGTCGGTGCCGTCCATCGCCAGCCGCCACAGGTCCTCCGGCGAGCCGACCCCGCCCGGGAAGCGGCACGCCATGCCGACGATGACGATCGGGTCGTCGGTGACCGGCGGGAGCGACCGCAGCGGTACCTCGGTGCCGGCCTCGGCGCCGAGCAGTTCGTCCCGCAGGTACTCGGCCAGCGCGAGCGTGGTCGGGTAGTCGAAGATCAGCGTCGCGGGCAGCCGCAAGCCGCTGGCCGCCCCGAGCCGGTTGCGCAGTTCGACCGCGGTCAGCGAGTCGAAGCCGAGGTCCTTGAACTGCCGTGCCGGTTCCACGCGGGTCGTGGTGCCGTGCCCGAGCACGGCCGCGACCTGCGTGCGCACCAGTTCGACCAGCACCTCGTGGCGCTCGTCCTCCCCGAGCGCGGTCAACCGGCGCACCAGCGAATCGGCGGCCTCGGCTCCGACGGCGGACCGGCGCGCTCGGGTCCGGACCAGGCCACGCAGCAGCGGCCGCACCTCCCCCTGCGCCCGGAGCGCGGGCAGGTCCAGGTGCACCGGGAGGACCAGCGGGTCCCCGCCCAGCGCGGCGTCGAACAACGCGACGCCCTCCTCGGCGGACACCGCACGCAGGCCCGTGCGTGCCATCCGCTCCGCCGAGTCGCGGCTCGAACCGGCCATCATGCCGGTCTCCGCCCAGGCACCCCAGGCCAGCGAGACGCCAGGCAGGCCCTCGGCCCGGCGGTGGGCGGCGAGGGCGTCGAGCCAGGCGTTGGCGGCGGCGTAGTTGCCCTGACCCGCGGTGCCGAAGACCCCGGCGACCGAGGAGAACACCACGAAGGCGTCCAGGTCGCCGGTGAGTTCGTGCAGGTTCCAGGCGCCGTCGACCTTGGGCCGCAGCACCTCGTCCAGTCGCTCGGGCGTGAGCGAGTCGAGCAGGCCGTCGTCGAGCACCCCGGCGGTGTGGATGACGGATTTCACCTCGTGCTGGGCCAGCAGCTCACGGAGAGCTTCCCGGTCGGCCACATCACAGGCCACGACCTGCACGTTGGCGTCGAGGTCGCGGACATCGGCCTCACCACGACGGCTGACCAGCACCAAGTCCCGCACCCCGTGCTGATCGACCAGGTGCCGGGCGATGGCCCGGCCGAGACCACCCGTGCCACCGGTGACCAGCACCGGACCGGTCCAGGTGATCGGGTCGGCCGCGGTGGCGCGAGCGAGTCGCGGCACCAGGACCTCACCGTCGCGGACGGCCACGTGCGGCTCGTCCACCGCGAACGCCTCCGCGGGCACCTCCGCCGAATCGGCCTCGACCAGGCCGAACCGACCGGGGTGTTCGGCCTGCGCCGAGCGCACCAGCCCGCCGACCGCGGCGGCGGCGAGACCGCCGTGCGTCACGATCACCAGCCGGGAACCCCGTTCTTCGGCCAACCGGCGTTGCAGCACCCCGAGCACCTCGGCCGTCGCCGCGTGGGCGGCTGCCGCGTCGTTCCCGGTGACTTCGACGTGGTGGACCTCGTATTCGTCCACGGTGGACTGGATCGGAGCGGGCACCCAGTCCAGGCCGAACAACGCCTCGGGCCGCGAGGTGCGGTCCAGCGGACGGGTGGCGAGCGCGCCGATGGTGGCGACCGGCTGGCCCGACGGATCGGCGACGGCCACCTCACCCGAACCGGACAGGCGGACCCGCACCGAGGTCGCGCCGGTCGCGTGCAGCGACACCCCCCGCCACGAGAACGGCACACGGGCCTCGCTGTCGGCGAAGGCCGCGGCGTGCAGGCTCGCGTCGAGCAGCGCCGGGTGCAAGCCGAAGTCGCTCACTTCGCTGTCCTCGGGCAGCGACACCTCGGCGAACAGGTCGTCACCGCGGCGCCACGCCGCCCGGAGCCCTTGGAAGACTGGCCCGTACTCGATGCCGAGTTCGGCGAAGCGCTCGTAGCAGCCGTTCACGTCGAGCAGTTCGGCGCCGGCTGGCGGCCAGACGGTGGCGTCGAAGGCGGGGTGCTCGGTGCCGGTACCCAGCACACCGGTCGCGTGCTCCACCCACGGCGAGCCGTCCTCGGCCCGGCTGCGGATGGTCACGGTGTGGCCGGTCACCCGGAGCTGGAGCTGGACGGCACCCTGCTCGGGCAGGACGAGCGGGGCGGCGAGGGTCAGTTCGTCGATGCGGTCGCAGCCGATCTCGTCGGCGGCCCGCAGCGCCAGTTCCACGAACGCGGTGCCGGGCAGCAGGATCCGGCCGCCGACCCGGTGGTCGGCCAGCCAGCCGTGGGTCCACCGCGAAAGCCTGCTGGTGAACAGGAAATCGCCTTCACCGAGGTCCGCCGACGCCCCCAGCAGCGGGTGCTCGGCCGAGGTGAGGCCGAGCCAGGAGGCGTTCCCGGTGCCGGTGGCGCCCGCGGGCCAGAACCGCTGGTGCTGGAAGGCGTAGGTGGGCAGCGGGATCCGGTGGGCGCCGGGGTAGAACGGCCGCCAGTCGACCGGCACACCGTGGACGTGCAGCCGGGCCAGCGCGGTCAGCGCCGACAGCTCCTCCGGCTGGTCCTTGCGCAGCAACGGAACCGCGAGGGCCGATTCGGCGGCCATCGCCGTGAGCGTGCTGTCCGGACCCAGTTCGAGGTAGGTGGTCTCCGCGTTCAGGTGATCGGCGAAGCGCACGGTGTCGCGGACGTGGTTCACCCAGTAATCCACGTTCGTGACATCACCGGGCATCGGAATGCTCGGCTCGTGGAAGGTGAGACCTTCGATGGCAGCCCGGAAATCGTCCAGCATCGGATCCATCAACGGCGAATGGAACGCGTGAGACACCTTCAGCCGCGTGGTCTTCTCGAAACCCGCAGCAATCTCCAACACCGCGGCTTCCTCACCGGCGATGACCACACTCGACGGCCCGTTGACCGCCGCGATCGACACCCCTTCACGCACCGGGATATCGGCTTCAGCGGCCTTGATCGCCACCATCGCCCCACCGACCGGCAACGCCTGCATCAGGCGGGCGCGAGCCGAGATGAGCGTGCACGCGTCTGCCAAGCTGAGCACCCCGGCCACATGAGCCGCCGCCACCTCACCAATCGAATGGCCCACCAGCGCGTCCGGCTTGACACCCCACGACTCCACCAACCGGAACAACGCCACTTCCAACGCGAACAACGCAGGCTGCGCATTCCCCGTCTGGTTCAACGCCTCCTGATCCTCACCCCACATCACCCCACGGACGTCCAGGTGCTCGAACACCTCGTCCAACGCCGCCGCGAACACCGGAAAGCGGGCGTACAACCCCCGCCCCATGCCGATCCGCTGCGAACCCTGCCCGGCGAACAGGAACGTCAGCTCACGCGTGCTCGCGGTCCCCCTGGCGACCTCGGTGCCGTCGACCAGCACCGCCCGGTGCTCGAACAGCGAACGCGCGGTCACCAGCGAGTACCCGATGTCGGCCGGGGAAGCGTCCAGCGCCCGCACGCGTTCGAGCTGGGCGTCCAGCGCGGCTTCGGTCTTCGCCGAGACCACCAGCGGAACGCGGTGCTCCACCGAGGTCGGCTCGACCGGTTCGGTGGCCGACGCCTGCTCCAGGATCACGTGGGCGTTCGTCCCGCTGACCCCGAACGAGGACACCCCGGCCCGGCGCGCACGACCGGACTCCGGCCAGTCGGCGGACGAGGTCAGCAGCTTGACCGCACCGGCCGACCAGTCCACGTGGGACGAAGGCGCGTCCACGTGCAGGGTCTCGGGCAGCACCCCGTGCCGCAGGGCCATGACCATCTTGATCACACCCGCGACCCCCGCCGCCGCCTGGGTGTGCCCGAGGTTCGACTTCACCGAACCCAGCCACAGCGGCCGCTCACGGTTCTGGCCGTAGGTCGCCAGCAACGCCTGCGCCTCGATCGGATCACCCAGCGTCGTGCCCGTCCCGTGCGCCTCCACCACATCCACGTCCGAAGCGGACAGACCAGCCGAAGCCAGCGCCTGCCGGATCACCCGCTGCTGCGACGGCCCGTTCGGCGCCGTGAGCCCGTTCGAAGCACCGTCCTGGTTGACCGCGGAACCCCGCACCACCGCCAGGACCTCGTGCCCGTTGCGCCGGGCATCCGAAAGCCGCTCCAGCACCAGCAGGCCGACACCCTCGGAGAACCCGGTCCCATCGGCCGCGTCGGCGAACGCCTTGCACCGGCCGTCGGCGGACAGCCCGCGCTGCCGCGAGAAGGTGACGTAGGTGCTCGGCGTGGACATCACCGTGACCCCACCGGCCAGCGCCAGCGAGCACTCCCCCGACCGCAACGCCTGCGCCGCCAGGTGCAACGCCACCAGCGACGACGAGCACGCCGTGTCCACGGTGACCGCCGGGCCCTCGAACCCGAAGGTGTAGGACAGGCGCCCGGAAGCCACGCTCAGCTGCGCGCCGGTGCTCTGGTAGCCCTCGTCACCCTCGATCAGCGAGCCGTAGTCGTTGTACATCACCCCGGCGAACACACCGGTCTGGCTGCCCCGCAAGGAAACCGGGTCGATCCCGGCGCGCTCGATCGCCTCCCACGAGGTCTCCAGCAGCAACCGCTGCTGCGAGTCCGTCGCCAGCGCCTCACGCGGGCTCATCCCGAAGAACGCCGGGTCGAACTCGGCGGCGTCGTGCAGGAAACCGCCGGTCCGGGTGTACGAGGTGCCGGGGTGATCGGGGTCCGGGTGGTACAACGCGTCCAGATCCCAGCCGCGATCGACCGGGAAACCGCTGATCGCGTCGGTACCGCCGAGCACCAGGTCCCAGAGGTCCTCCGGCGAGTTCACCCCGCCGGGGAAGCGGCACGACATGCCCACGATGACGATCGGGTCGTCGCTCACCGCGGGCAGCGCACCCGTCGGCGCCACGGCTGCCGACTGGGCCCCGAAGAGCTCGTCACGCAGGTGCGCGGCCAGCGCGGTGGGTGTCGGGTGGTCGAAGACCATGGTGGCGGGCAGCCGCAGCCCGGTGGCCGCGGTCAGCCGGTTGCGCAGTTCGACCGCGGTCAGCGAGTCGAACCCGAGGTGCTGGAAGGTCTGGGCGGGGTCGACCGCCGACGCGCCCGCGTACCCGAGCACCACGGCGACCAGGCCGCGGATGGTCTCGCGCAGCGACTCGGCGCGCTCGGCGTCACCCAGGCCCGCGAGCCGCCGCACCAGCGAGTCCGCGGCCGGTTCCCCGGCGGCGGCCCGGCGGGCCCGCGTCCGCACCAGGCCGCGCATGAGGTGCGGCACGTCGTCCCGGCCACGCAGCACCGTCAGGTCCACGTTCATCGGCAGCACCACCGGCTCACCGGTGGCCAGTGCCGCGTCGAACAACGTGACGCCCTGTTCGGCCGACAGCGGCGGCATACCGTCCTGCGCGAGGCGGCGCAGGTCGGCGTCGGTCACGCTGCCGGTCAGGCCGATCGCGCGGTCCCAGGCACCCCACACCAGCGACACCCCGGGCAGTCCGGCGGCCCGGCGCTCGCGGACCAGCTCGTCCACGGCGGCGTTGGCGGCGGCGTAGTTGCCCTGCCCGGCACCGCCGAACACCCCGGCGCCGGCGGAGTAGACCACGAACGCCGACAGGTCGCCGGTGAGTTCGTGCAGGTTGCGGGCGCCGTCCAGCTTCGGGCGCAGCACGGTGTCCAGTCGCTCCGGGGTCAGCGAGCCGAGCACCCCGTCGTCGAGCACCCCCGCCGCGTGCACCACGGCCTTCACGTCGTGCTCGGCCAGCAGGGCGGCCAGCTGCTCGCGGTCGGCCACGTCGCAGGCGGCGACCCGCACGTCGGCGTTGATGCCGGACACGTCGGCTTCGCCGCTGCGGCTGACCAGGAGCAGGTTGCGCACGCCGTGCACGTCGGCGAGGTGGGCGGCGAGCACCCGGCCGAGGCCACCGGTGCCGCCGGTGATCAGCACGAGTTCGTCGGGGTCCCAGCGGAACGGTTCCGCCGGGGCGGGCACGCGCGCGAGCCGCGGCACCAGGATCTCCCCGTCACGCACCGCGAGCTGCGGTTCGCCGGTGGCCACGGCCGCCGAGACCCGCGCGAGGTCGTCGGCCTCGACCAGCACGAACCGGCCGGGGTGCTCCGACTGCGCCGAGCGCACCAGGCCCCAGACCGCCGCGGTGGCTGCCGATCGGCCGCGGGTGAGCAGCACCAGCCGCGAGCCGTCGAACCGTTCCTCGGCCAGCCAGCGTTGCAGCAGGCCGAGCGCGTGCGCGGTGAGGTCGCGCACCGAGTCCGACTCCGGCAGCGGCAGCACCACCACCTCCGGAACGTCCTCGATGGACTCCAGGGTTTCGTGCACGGAGAGCACCGGTTCGGGCCCGGCTGCCGGAGCGGGCACCCAGTCGACCCGGAACAGCCCGTCGCGGGCGAGGTCGCCGACCTGGCCGGTGGCCACTTCCCGCAGCACCAGCGAATCGATCGAGGCGACCGGGCCACCCGCCGCGTCCGCGACCTCGACCGCCAGGCCGTTGCCTTCGGCCCGCAACCGCACCCGCGCGGTGGCCGCGCCGACCGCGTGCAGGGTCACGCCCGTCCAGGAGAACGGCAGCGCGCCACCGCTCAGCACCCCGAGCTCGGCCAAGCCCGCCGCGTGCAGTGCGGCGTCCAGCAGCGCCGGGTGCAGGCCGAACCCATCCGGTGAGACGCCTTCCGGCAGGGCCACCTCGGCGAACACCTCGTCGCCGTGCTGCCACGCCGCCCGCAGGCCCTGGAACACCGGGCCGTAGGCGAACCCGTCATCGGCGAAGCGCCGGTAGCAGCCGTCCACGTCCAGCGGTTCGGCGCCGGGCGGGGGCCAGCTGACGCTGTCGAAGGTGGCCGGGCGGGTGCCGTGGCCGAGGAAGCCGGTGGCGTGCTCGGTCCAGGGCAGGTCGGCGGCGTCCTCGGCCCGGCTGTGCACGACGACCGCGCGCCGCCCGTGCTCGTCGGGCAGGCCGACGCGCAGTTGCAGCTGCACCGCGCCCCGTTCGGGCAGCACCAGCGGCGCGGCCAGGGTGAGTTCGTCGACCCGGTCGCAGCCCAGTTCGTCCCCGGCGCGCACGGCCAGTTCGACGAACGCCGTGCCGGGCAGCAGGACCTTGCCGTGCACGGTGTGGTCGGCGAGCCACGGGTGCGAGCGCAGCGAAAGGCGGCTGGTGAACACGCTCTCGCCCTCGGCCAGTTCGACCGCGGCGCCGAGCAGCGGGTGTTCGACCGCGCCCAGCCCGGCCGCGCGCACGTCCCCGGCGCCGTTGGCCGCCGACGGCCAGTAGCGCTGCCGCTGGAACGCGTACGTCGGCAGGTCGACCCGGCGTGCCCCGCCGAAGAAAACCGGCCAGTCCACGGAAACCCCGGCGACGTGGGCTTCGGCGACCGAGGTCAGGAAGCGCAGGGCACCACCGTCGTCGCGGCGCAGCGAGCCGAGCACCACACCGTCGGCCCCGGCGGCTTCGAGCGTCTGCTCGACCCCGACGGTGAGCACCGGGTGCGCGCTCGGCTCGACGAACACGCCGAACCCGTCGTCGATCAGCCGCCGGGTGGTGCGCTCGAACTCGACGGTCTGCCGGAGGTTGGTGTACCAGTACTCGGCGTCCAGTCCGGCGGTGTCGATCGGCTCGCCGGTCACCGTGGAGTAGAACGGGAGGTCCGCGCTGCGCGGGCTGATCGGCGCGAGGTCGGCGAGCACCCGGTCGCGGATCGCTTCGACCTGCACGGAGTGCGAGGCGTAGTCCACGGTGATCCGCCGCGCCCGCACACCGTCGGCCTCGCAGGCGGCGAGCAGTTCGTCGAGGGCGGCGACTTCGCCGGACACCACGGTCGCGCCGGGCCCGTTGATCGCGGCCACGGACAGCCGGTCACCCCAGCGCGAAAGGTCCACTTCGGCGGCGGGCAGCGCCACCGACACCATGCCGCCGTGCCCCGCCAGCGACTCGGCCACGGCCAGGCTGCGCAGCGCGACCACCCGGGCCGCGTCCTCCAGGCTCAGCGCCCCGGACACCGCGGCGGCCGCGATCTCGCCCTGCGAATGCCCGACCACGGCCTCCGGCTCGACCCCGGCCGAACGCCACAGCTCGGCCAGCGAAACCATCACCGCCCACAGCACCGGCTGCACCACGTCGACCCGGTCGAGATCGCCGTCACCACGCAGCACGTCGACCAATGACCAGTCCACGAAGGACGACAACGCGTCGGCGCACTCCTGGATCCGCCTGGCGAACACCGGCGAGGCGTCCAGCAGGTCACGGCCCATCCCGGCCCACTGCGAACCCTGCCCGGGGAAGACGAACGCCGACCGGCCGACCGCCGACGCCACCCCCGAGACCACGCCGGCAGCCGGCTCCCCGGCGGCGAACGCGGCCAGTGCGCCACGGTCGAACGCGACGGCACGGTGTTCGAGCGAGGCACGGGTCGTCGCCAGCGAGAAGCCGATGTCCTCCGTGGACCCTTCGACGTCGCGGAGGCGGGCGGCCTGTGCCGTCAACGCGGCCTCGGTGCGTGCCGAGACCAGCCACGGCACCACCCCGGTCACCGGCGCCTCGTGCTCGACCGGCTCGACCGGCTCGGGTTCCGGCGCCTGCTCCAGGATGACGTGCGCGTTGGTCCCGCTGACCCCGAACGAGGACACCCCGGCGCGGCGGTCCGGCCGCGGCCACGGCGTCTGCTCGGTCAGCAGTTCGACCGCCCCGGCGGACCAGTCGATGTGCGACGACGGGCGTTCGGCGTGCAGCGTCTTCGGCAGCGCACCGTGCCGCACCGCCAGCACCATCTTGATCACGCCCGCCACCCCGGCGGCGGCCTGCGCGTGCCCCAGGTTCGACTTGATCGACCCCAGTTTCAGGGGGTGCTCGCGGTCCTGGCCGTACGCCGCCATCAGGGCGTCCGCCTCGATCGGGTCACCGAGCGCGGTCCCGGTGCCGTGCGCCTCCACGGCGTCCACATCGGACGGTTTCAGGCCCGCGTTCGCCAGTGCCGCCCGGATCACCCGCTGCTGCGACGGGCCGTTGGGCGCGGTCAGCCCGTTCGACGCCCCGTCCTGGTTGACCGCGGAACCCCGGATCACCGCCAGGATCTCGCGGCCGTTGCGCTGGGCGTCGGACAGGCGTTCCAGCACCAGCTGACCGGCGCCCTCGGACCAGCCCATGCCGTCGGCGTCGTCGGAGAACGCCTTGCTCCGGCCGTCCGCGGCGAGCGCGCCCTGCTTGGTGAACTCGGTGAACGCCCCCGGGGTGGACATCACCGCGACGCCACCGGCCAGCGCGAGCGAGCACTCGCCGTTGCGCAGCGCCTGCACGGCCAGGTGCAGCGCGACCAAGGAGGACGAGCACGCGGTGTCCACCGAGACCGCCGGGCCCTCGAAACCGAAGGTGTAGGAAACCCGGCCGGAGATGACGCTGGCGATCACCCCGGTGGTGGCCTCGCCGGCCAGCAGGTTGGCGTAGTCCTGGCCGTTGGTGCCGGTGAACACCCCGGTCTGGCTGCCGCGCAGCGACTCCGGGTCGATGCCCGCGCGCTCCAGCGCCTCCCACGAGGTCTCCAGCAGCAACCGCTGCTGCGGGTCCATGCCCAGCGCCTCACGCGGGGAAATGCCGAAGAAGCCCGCGTCGAAGTCGGCGGTGTCGTGCACGAAACCGCCCTCGGTGGCCCGGCTGGCACCGGTGCGGAACAGCGTGTCGAGGTCCCAGCCGCGGTCGCCGGGGAACGCCCCGATCACGTCGCGGCCCTCGGTCAGCAGCGCCCAGAGGTCCTCGGGTGACCGCACGCCACCGGGATACCGGCAGGCCATGCCGACGATCGCGATGGGCTCGGTCTGCCTGCGCTCCAGCTCCTGGACGCGTTCGCGGGCGCGGCGCAGGTCGACGGTGACTCGCCGCAGATATTCGACGACCTTGTCCTGCTGCTCATCCTGCTGCACTGGTCCATCCTCTTTCTGCTGCACAACCAGGGCGCCTCACGAGAGGTCGGAGAGTTCCCCGTCGATGATGTCGAGTAGGCGGTCCACCGGGACCGAGTTGATGTCTTCGGTGTCCTCTTCGGACGGACGGGCGGCCGGCTTCCGCAATCGGCCGAGGATCGCCTCCAGCCGCTCGCCGATCACCTGCGTGTCGGCGCCCTCCGCCTGCAACGCCGCCTCGAACCGGTCCAGTTCGCTGAGCGCGGAACCACGCGGCTGCTCGGGCGCCAGGTGCTCGGCCAGGTAACCGGCCACCGCCCGCGGGGTCGGGTGGTCGAACACCAGCGCCGCGGGCAGCGAAAGGCCCGAGCGCACCCGCAGTCGCTCCCGCAGCTCCACCGCGGTCACCGAGTCGAAGCCCTGCTCGCGGAACACCTTGTCGGCCGGGACCGCCTGCGCCCGGTCGTGCCCGAGCACCGCCGCGGCCTCCGCCCGCACCAGGTCGAGCAGCAGCCGTCCGCGGTCGGCCTCCGCCATGCCCGCCAGCTGCTGCCGCAGCTCCGGTTCCGCCGGAGCTTCCGGTTCGGTGACCTCGATCAGTTCCGAGAGCAGCGGACTCGGCCGGGCGGCGGTGAAGCTCGGCCCGAACCGCTTCCAGTCGGTGTTCGTCACGGTGAGCAGGGCGGCGTCCTCGGCCAGCGCCTGCTGCAGGGCGACGAGCGCCAGCCGCGGCTCCATCGGCAGCACACCGATCCGCCGCATGTGCTCGGACAGCTCGGGGTGGTCGGCACCCAGTCCGGCATCGGCCCAGGAACCCCACGCGATCGAGGTGGCGGGCAGGCCCCGGCCACGGCGGTGCATCGCCAGCGCGTCCAGGTAGGCGTTGCCCGCCGCGTACCCGGGCTGGCCGCCGCTGCCCCAGCTGCCCGCGCCCGAGGAGAACAACACGAAGGCGTCCAGGTCGCCGGTGAGTTCGTGCAGGTTCCGCGCCGCGGTCAGCTTCGACCGCAGGAGCCCGTCCAGCTGCTCGGCGGTGACCGAGCCGATCGGCGCGTCACCGACGCCGACACCCGCCGCGTGCACCACGACGTTCACCGGATTTTCGGCCAGCAGCAGGCGCAGGGCCTCGCGGTCGGCCACGTCGCAGGCGGCCACGGTGACCCGGGCGCCCTGTGCTTCCAGCTCGGCCGCCAGTGCCGCCGCTCCGGGTGCGTCCGGGCCGCGGCGGCTGGTCAGCACCACGTGCTCGGCGCCGCCGGCCACGGCCCACCGGGCGACCTGCCCGCCGAGACCGCCGGTGCCGCCGGTGATCAGGACCGTGCCGCGTGGCCGCCAGTCCACCCGGGAAGCCGGGGCCGGGACCAGCCGCCTGCCGAAGCTGCCGCCGGAGCGCACGGCCACCTGGTCCTCTTCACCGGTCAGCGCGGCCACGAACCGCCGTGCGGCGTGCTCGTCGAACTGCTCGGGCAGGTCGATCAGGCCACCCCAGCGGCGGGGCAGTTCCAGTGCCGCCGACCGGCCGAGGCCCCACAGCGCGCCCTGCTCGGGCCGGGTCACCTCGCCGGGGTCCGCGACCGCCACCGCACCACGGGTCACCAGCCAGACCGGCGCCTCGATCCCGGCGTCACCCAGGGCCTGCACCACTTCGACGGAGTAGAGCAGCCCGGCGGGCACGGACTCGATCGGCGGTGCCCCGCTCAAGCCCGCGAGCGAGACGACCCCGGCGAACTCCTGCCCGGCGAGGTCGGCGAACTTCGCGGCCATGGCCTTGCGGTCGGAGACCTCCACGCGCACCAGATCGGGGCCGAGCGCGGCGAGCACGGCCGTGGCCCACTCGTCCGCCCCGTCCAGCACGGCCAGCCACGGCTTTCCGGCTGCCACGGACTCCTCGGGCAGCTCGACCCACGATTCGCGGTACCGCCAGGAGTCCACCACGGACTGGCTGCGCCGCCGCTCCCGCCAGTTCGCCAGCGCGGGCACCACGGTGGCGGCGGTGGTCGAGTCGACCTCCAGCGCGGCGGCCAGGGTGTCCAGGTCACCGTCCTCGACCAGGCGCCAGAACGCGGCGTCCACCGGGTCCGAGGTGACCGGGGGCCGGGGCGGTTCCGGCCAGAACCGCTCGCGCTGGAAGGCGTAGGTCGGCAGGTCCACCCGCCGGGCCCCGGTGCCGGTGAAGAGCGCGCGCCAGCTCACCGGGACGCCGTTGACGTGCAGCCTGGCCAGGGCGGTGACCGCGCTGAGTTCCTCCCCGCGGTCCTTGCGCAGCAGCGGCACCAGCGTGGCATCCGGAGCGGAGTCGGCGGCCATGCCGGACAGCACGCCGTCCGGGCCCAGTTCGAGCAGCACGTCCACCCCCGCGTCCACCAGCGTGCGCACCCCGTCGGCGAAGCGCACGGTGTCACGGACGTGCCGCACCCAGTAGTCCGGCGAGCACAGTTCGGCACCGGTGGCGACGCCCCCGGTCAGGTTCGACACCACCGGCACCCGCGGCGCGGTGAACGACAGCCCCGACACCACCGCCCGGAAGTCATCCAGCATCGAGTTCATCAGGGGTGAGTGGAACGCATGGCTGACCGGCAAACGCCTAGACTTCCGCCCGCGCTCGGCAAAACCGGCCGCGATCTCGGCGGTGACCTGCGCGTTTCCGGAGATCACCAGTGACGTGGGCCCGTTGATCGCGGCGATCGAGACGTCCTCGGTGAGCAGCGGGGTCACTTCGTCCTCGGTGGCCTCGACCGCCACCATTGCTCCCCCGGCGGGGAGTGCCTGCATCAACCGCGCGCGGGCGGTGACCAGCGTGCACGCGTCGTCCAGGTCCAGCACCCCGGCCACGTGGGCCGCGGCGATCTCGCCGATGGAGTGCCCGGCCAGGTAGGCCGCCTTGACGCCCCACGACTCGATCAGCCGGTACAGCGCCACCTCGACGGCGAACAACGCGGGCTGGGTGTGGCCGGTCTGGTCCAGCGCCTCGGGGTCCGTCCCCCACATGACGTCACGCACGTCGAGGCGCTCCAGCACCTCGTCCAGCGCGGCGGCGAACACCGGGAACCGCTGGTACAGCTCACGGCCCATGCCGAGCCGCTGCGAACCCTGCCCGGAGAACAGGACCGCCGGCGAACGGTCACCCGCCTCACCCCGCGCCACCTCGGTCAGGCCGTCCTCGGTGGACAACAGCACCGCGCGGTGCTCGAACACCGACCGGGAGATCACCGTGGAGTAGCCGACGTCGAGCGGGTCGCCGCCGACCGCACGCAAGCGGTCGGCCTGGGCAGCCAGCGCGTCCGGGGAGCGCCCGGACACCAGCCACGGCACCACCGACGGCGTGACCTCGGCGGGCTCGGCCACCCGCGGCTGCGGTGGTGCCTGCTCGACGATCACGTGCGCGTTCGTGCCGCTGATGCCGAACGAGGACACCCCCGCCCGCGCCGGCCGGTCGGGAACCGGCCACTCGCGCGGTTCGGTGAGCAGTTCCACCGCACCGGCCGACCAGTCCACGTAGGACGACGGCTGGTCCACGTGCAGGGTGCGCGGCAGCACCCCGTGCCGCAGCGCCATGACCATCTTGATCACCCCGGCGACCCCGGCGGCGGCCTGCGTGTGCCCCAGGTTCGACTTCACCGAGCCCAGCAGCAGCGGCCGGTCCTGGCTGCGTTGCCCATAGGTGGCCAGCAACGCCTGCGCCTCGATCGGATCACCCAGCGTGGTGCCGGTGCCGTGCGCCTCCACGGCGTCCACCTCGGCCGGTTTCAACCCGGCGCTGGCCAGCGCCTGCAGCACCACCCGCTGCTGCGACGGGCCGTTCGGCGCGGTCAGCCCGTTCGACGCGCCGTCCTGGTTGACCGCGCTGCCCCGCAGCACCGCGAGGATCTGGTGCCCGTTGCGCTTGGCGTCCGACAACCGTTCCAGCACCACGAAACCGACGCCCTCGGACCAGCCCGTGCCGTCCGCGGCGTCGGCGAACGACTTGCACCGGCCGTCCGGCGCGAGGCCGCCCTGCAGGGAGAACTCCACGAACGTCTGCGGGGTCGACATCACCGCGACGCCACCGGCCAGCGCCAGGTCGCATTCGCCGTCCCGCAGCGACTGCCCGGCCCAGTGCATCGCCACCAGCGACGACGAGCACGCCGTGTCCACGGTGATCGCCGGGCCCTCCAGCCCCAGCGCGTAGGCCACCCGGCCGGACACCACGCTGCCCGCGTTGCCGATGCCCCAGTACGCCTCCGAACCCTCCGGCGGCTCGGCCAGCCCCCAGCCGTAGTCGTGGTACATCACCCCGGCGAACACCCCGGTCCTGCTGCCGCGCAGCGACAGCGGGTCGATCCCGGCGCGTTCCACCGCCTCCCACGAGGTCTCCAGCACCAGCCGCTGCTGCGGGTCCATGGCCAGCGCCTCGCGCGGGGAGATGCCGAAGAACCCGGCGTCGAACTCGGGGGCGTCGTAGAGGAAACCGCCCTGCTGGCAGTAGCTGGCCCCGGCCTCGGAACCGAACAGCCGGTCGAGGTCCCAGCCGCGGTCGGCGGGGAAGTCCGAGACCACCTCGGCGCCCTCGGTGACCAGCCGCCACAGGTCCTCCGGCGAACGCACCCCGCCGGGGTACCGGCAGGCCATGCCGACGATGGCGATCGGCTCGTCCGGCCCGGTCACCGGCTCGTCCACGGTGATCGGCGCGGGCTTCTCGCCGAGCAGCACCGCCCGCAGGTGCCTGGCCAGCGCCACCGGCGTCGGGTAGTCGAAGGCCACCGTCGCGGTCAGGTCGAGGCCGGTCGCCGCGGCCAGCCGGTTGCGCAGTTCCACCGCGCTGACCGAGGTGAAGCCCAGTTCGCGGAAGGTCTTCCCCACACCGGCCCGGTCGCCGCCGGTGATGCCGGGAATGGTCGCCACCTCGGCGCGGATCAGATCGACCAGGAAGGTCTCCCGCTCCTCGACCGACATCGCGGCGACGCGTTCCTTCAGCGACGACGAGTCCGTCACGGGCGCGGTGTCGACCAGGCCCCGCAGCAACGCGGGCACGGTCCGCGAGGCGGTCTGCTCGTGCACCCGCATCACCACCGCCTGGGGCAGGTCCATCGCGGTGACCGCGTCGAACATGGCCAGGCACTCCTGGGTGGACAGTTCGGCGGCGGGTGCGGCGGTGCCGAGCGCGACGCACACCGCGGGCAGGCCGCGGGCACGGCGGGACTGGGCGAGCGCGGTGAGGAAGGCACCGGCGGCGGCCTGGTCCCCGCGACCGGCGGCGCCGAGCGCCCCGGCCACCGAGCCCAGCAGCACGAACGCGGCCAGGTCGCCGCCCTCGGTCAGCTCGTGCAGGTTGACCGCACCGTCCACGACGGACCGGAAGGCCAGGCGGCGGTCCCCCGGCGGGGCCGCCGGGCCCTCCACCTCACCGTCGCAGTGCAGCACGGCGGTGACCGGCCGCTTCAGCCCGCCGAGCAGCTGCCCGAGCGCGGCGCGGTCGCCGGTGTCGCAGGTCGCCGTGGTCACCCTGGCACCGAGCTTGGTCAGCTCGGCCGCCAGCCCGTCGTCCCCCGGGTTGATCAGCAGCAGGTTCCTGGCGCCGTGCGCGGCCACCAGGTGCCGGGTCAGCGCCACCCCCATCGGCCCGGTGGCACCGGTGACCACCACCGTGCGCTTGGCGTCGAGGTTCAGCGGCGTGCCCTCGGTGGTCGCGGTGACGCGCATCAGGCGGGGGCGGAAGGCGATGCCACCGCGGATCGCCAGCTGCGGCTCGTCCGAGCCGACCGCGAACGGCAGCACCGGTGCCGCCCGCTCGTCCACGTCCACCAGCACGAACCGGTTCGGGTACTCGGCCTGCAGCGACCGCATCAGCCCCCACAGCGAGGCGTGCACCAGGTCGCCGACGTCCTCACCGGCGCCGGTGGCCAGCGCTCCCCTGGTCACCACGACCAGGCGGCACCCGGCCAGCCAGTCGTCGTGGGCCCACGACCACAGCAGGTCCGACAGCTCGCGCATCGCCTCGTGCGCGGCGTCCGTGCCACGCAGATCGCTGCGGCAGCACAGCACGGCCACCTCCGGCACCGGCTCCCCCAGCGACGCGGCCACGTGCAAGGCGGCGGCATCGGGGTACGCCCGCACCGACACCCCGGCGGAGACCAGGCCCGCGGTCAGGCCGAAGTGGTCCCGGCCGAGCACCGCCCAGCCGGTCGGCAGCGGGGTGGTGCTGGTGCGGACCGAGGGCAGCGGCACCCAGTCGGTGCGCAGCAGGGACTCGTGCCTGCCGCCGCCGGCCGCCCGCAGCCGGGCCGGCCGGTCCAGCAGCACGTGCCGGGTGATCTTGCCGGACGGGGTGCGCGGCACCTCGTCGATCTCGTACAGCTCCTCGGGCACCTTGAAGTTGGACAGCTGCTCGCGGCAGGCGTCGAACAGGCGCTCGGGGTCGAGGCCGGGCCCCGGCACGACGAAGGCGATCGGCACCTCGCCGAGCACGTCGTGCGGCCGCCCGACCACCGCGGCGTCGGCCACCCCCGGCACCTTGCGGAGCACCTCCTCCACCTCGCCGGGGTGGATGTTCTCGCCGTTGCGGATGATGAGTTCCTTGATCCGCCCGGTGATGGTCAGGTAACCGGACTCGTCACCGCGGGCCAGGTCGCCGGTGCGGTACCAGCCGTTGACCATCGCCTCGGCGGTCGCCTCCGGCTGGTTGTGGTAACCGACCATCACGTTGGGACCGCGGACCCACACCTCGCCCTCGGCACCGGGTGCCACGTCCAGGCCGGTGTCCGGGTCGACCAGGCGCACGGTCACGCCGGGCACCGGCAGCCCGCACGAACCGTCCACCCTGGTCCCGGTGATCCCGTTGACCACGAACGAACCGCAGGCTTCGGTGCTGCCGTAGCAGTCGAGCAGCGGCACGCCGAACACGCGCTCGAACTCGTGGCGCAGGGGCGCGGGGCACACCGTGCCACCGGTCATGCAGGCCCGCAGGCTGCTCGCGCGGACCTCGACGTCCTTCGCGGCTTCGAGCAGGTAGTGGTAGAGCGCGGGCACCCCGGCGAGGAAGGTGTAGGCGTCCTCGCCGAGCGTGCGCAGCACGTCCTCGGCGGCGAAGCCGTCCATCAGGTGGGCGGTCGCCCCGACCGCGGTCACGCCCAGCACGGTGAAGATGTGCGCGAGGCTGTGGTGCAGGGGCAGCGGCCAGAGCACCAGGTCCGTTTCGGACAGTCCGATGATTGGCGCGTAGCAGGCGGCCACCGACCACAGGCAGTTGCGCTGGGTGGACAGCACCCCCTTCGGTTTCCCGGTGGTGCCGGAGGTGTAGAGCATCCAGGCGACGTCGTCGAGTTCCTGGTCGTCCCGCGCGGGCAGCTCCGGCGGGGTGTTCATCAATTCCCGGTAGGACACCACCGATCCGTGCTCGGGCAGCGGTTCGTCGCCGGTGACCACCACCCGCAGGTACGGCCGCCCGGGCAGCAGCGCGAGCACCTGGTCGAGGTGGGCCGGGTCGGTGATGACCACGCTGGCGCCGCTGTCGTCGACCACGTGCGCCAGTTCGGCGGCGGCCGAGTGCGGGTTGAACGGCACGCCGACCCCGCTGGCCCTGGCGATGGCCAGGTAGCTCTCGATCACCTCGACCGAGTTGCCGAGGTAGATCAGCGCGCGGTCACCGGGTTGCAGGCGCAGCCCGGCCAGGTGCCCGGCCAGCCGCCCGGTCCGCCGGTGCAGTTCCGCGTAGGTGACCGCCCGCCGGTGGTCGCGGAAGGCGACCTTGTCCCGCAGCCGCCCGGCGTGCGCGGCCAGCAGTTCGGGCAGGGGCCGGATCAGCTCTGTACGCAACATCAGCGGAACTCCCGGGGTCGGCGGTGCAGTTCACCGGCGCGATGCTCCCCGCCGCACAACGGTTATTTCCCTGCATCACCCCCTTATGACCCCCCTATCTTCCGCCGCGTGCAGTCATTTCCCTAGTGTGTGCGCGCTCGCCGCCGTGGTGGGTCGCGGCGCTGGTAGCGTCCGTTTCCGTGCACATTTTCCCCCGTTGTGCCAACGCAGGAGATGTTGCCGAATGCAGCCCACCACGTGCCGGACGGACCCCGGCGGTGCGCCGCTTCCCGCGGCCGAGCAGCCGGACTGGCGGCACCACCCGGACTACGAGCGCACCCAGCGACGGCTCAGCGCCGCCGATCCCCTGGTCACCCCCGCGGAACTGACCGAGGTGCGTGGCGCGCTGGCGGCGGTGGCCGAGGGCTCGTCCCGCGTGCTCCAGGCCGGCGACTGCGCCGAAAGCTTCGGTGACGCCAGCCTTTCCTGCACCGCGGCCAAGGTCGCGGTGCTCAACGACCTCGCCGACCTGTTCGGCAAGAAGCTTTCCCAGCCGGTGGTCCGCTTCGGACGGATGGCCGGTCAGTACGCGAAACCGCGGTCGAACGCCTTCGAGACGGTCAACGGCGTCGAAGTGCCGGTGTTCCGCGGGCACCTGATCAACTCCGCCGAACCGGACCACGCGAGCAGGCAGCACGACCCGCGCCGCATGTTGTGGGCCTACCACGCCAGCGCCGAGGTGCTGGGCGCCTTGCGCACGCACTGGGCACCCGAGCAGCACAGCGGCCCGTGGACCAGCCACGAAGCGCTGGTGCTGGACTACGAACGCCCGCTGGTCCGGAGTGGACCCGGCGGCGACTATCTCGGTTCCGCGCACTTCCCGTGGATCGGCGAGCGCACCCGGCAACTCGACCACGCCCACGTGCACCTGCTGGCGTCGGTGACCAATCCGGTCGGCTGCAAGGTCGGGCCGCGCACGGATCCGGACACCGCGGTGCGGCTGTGCGAACTGCTCGACCCCGAGCGCGTGCCGGGCAGGCTGACGCTGATCGTGCGCATGGGCAAGGCCATCGGCTCGGCCCTGCCGCCGGTGGTGCGGGCGGTGCGCCGCGCGGGCCACCCGGTGGTGTGGCTCAGCGATCCCATGCACGGCAACACCGTGCGCGCCGAGACTGGGCAGAAGACCAGGTACCTGGCGGACATCATCGACGAGGCCGCCGCCTTCACGCGGCTCGTCGAGGAGCAGGGCGCGCACGCCGGCGGGCTGCACCTGGAGGTGGCGGCCGCGGACGTGACCGAGTGCGTCGGCGGGCCGGTGGCCGGGGAACGGCAGCTGGGGGCCAGGTACCGGTCGCTGTGCGATCCGCGGCTGAACCCGGAACAGGCTTTCGAACTGATCGACACCGTTTACTGACGCGAGCGGGATGGAACCCATGCCAGAACCCAGGACCACCGACGCCGACGTGGTGATCGTCGGCAACGGACCGGCCGGCCAGACCCTGTCCATGCTGCTCGCCCAGCGCGGGTGGCGGGTGATCGTGCTGGAACGCTGGCCGGAGCCGTACCCCTTCCCGCGCGTCAAGGGGTTCGACGGGGAGACCGCACGCAACTTCGCCGCGGCGGGCATCGGCGAGGCGCTGCCGCGGATCTACGAGCGGCTGGGCGAGTACGAGTTCCTCAACGCCGCCGGGCAGCGGCTGATGCGCTTCGACGTCCCGTTCGAAACCGGCCGCGACGGCTGGCCACCGGCCGTGGTCATCCACCACCCCACCCTGGAAGCCGCCCTGTCCGAGCAGGCCGCGAAACTGCCCACGCTGAAGGTGCTGACCGGCCACACCGCCACCGGCCTGACCGACCACGGCGACCACGTCGAGGTCGAGGCCCCCGGCCCGCACGCGGAGTACGACCGGATCACCGCCTCCTGGGTGATCGGCTGCGACGGCGCCAACAGCTTCGTCCGCGAGCACATCGGCTCCACGAACACGGACTTGGGCTTCAAACAGGACTGGCTGCTCTGCGACGTGCTGTTCCACGAGCCACGTGAGTTCCACCCGAACGACCGGCAGATCTGCGACCCCCTGCGGCCGACGACCATGGTCGCCAGCGGCCGGGGCCACCGCCGGTGGGAGTTCCGGCGGCTGCCGGGCGAGACGGTCGAGCGGATGAACCGCCCGGAAAACGTCTGGCGCCTGCTCAAGCGCTTCGACGCGACGCCGGAGAACGCCACCCTGTGCCGGCACACCATGTACACCTTCCAGGCCCGCATCGCCGACAAGTGGCGGGAGGGCCGGATCCTGATCGTCGGCGACGCGGCCCACCTGATGCCCCCGTTCGCCGGCCAGGGCATGTGCTCCGGCGTCCGCGACGCCGCGAACCTGGCGTGGAAACTGGACCTGGTCCTCCGCGGCGTCGCTACTGATGAACTGCTGGACGAATACCCCGCCGAACGCGACCCCCAGGTGCGGCACGCGATCAACGTCTCGGTGGAGATGGGCAAGATCATCTCGGAACTGGACACCGTCGCCGCCGCCAACCGGGACGCCCACCTGCTGGGCATGCAAGCCGCCCCCGAAGCCGACGGCTCCTCCTCCGACGACTCCTCTTCGTTCTACTCGCTGGAAACCGGCGTGATCCGAAGCGGTGCCCTGGCCGGTGAACTCAGCCCCCAGGGCCGGGTCGCCCGAGGCAACGAGGAGGCCCTGTTCGACGACGTCGTCGGCCGGGGTTTCGTGCTGCTGTCCACTTTCGACCCGTTCTCCGTGCTGGACAGCGAAGACCTGGAGTTCCTGGGCACCATCGGCGCCCACCTGGTCCGGGTGCTGCCCTCGGACACCTCCCCCACCGATGTCAAACCCCACGAGGTGGTCGACGTGCAGGACGTCTACCTGCCCTACCTGGCCGAGGCCAAGGTCGTCGGCGCCCTGGTCCGCCCGGACTTCTACCTCTACGGCACCGCCCTGGACCGAGCCGACCTCTCCACCCTGGTCCGCGACCTGCGCACCCACCTCACCACCAAGGCCCCGGCCCCCACCCCCTGACCTCAAGCGGGCACCACCCCGGCAGCCGGGCACCCACCCGGCAGCCGCCCGAAGCACCGCCGGCCAAGCACCACACCAGAATCAAGCACCCATCAGAAGCCAGACACCACACCAGAGTCAAGCACCCCACCAGAACCAGACACCACACCAGAAACCAAGCACCCCACCAAAAACCAGACACCACACCGAAAGCCAGACATCGCCCCAGAAGCCAGACATCCCCCCAAATCGGGCCACCAAATCGGGCTACCAAAATCGGGCACCAAACCGGCAGCCGGGCCCCAACCGCACCACCCAGCCACCCAGCCCCGCCCCCACCCCGCTCCACAGCCCAAAACACGGCGAAGACCTCGTTGCCAAGGTAATCCCCCCAGCCTTGACAACGAGGTCTTCGCCGTAGTCACAATGAAAAAGCGGGGTGACTCCCCCCAAACCCCCCTACCCCGCCCCAGCCATATCCGTCAGCAACTCCACCGGCAAATCCTTCCGGTACTTGACATTCAACTTCCGGTAAACCCGCGTCAAATGCTGCTCAATGGTACTCGGCGTGATGAACAACTTGTTCGCGATTTCCCGATTCGTGTACCCCACCGCCGCCAGCGCCGCCACCCTCCGCTCCGCGTCCGTCAACGCGTCCACCCCCCTGTCCGTGGGCGTCTTCCGCCGCGAAACCTCCGGCTTCGCCGACCGGCTCGGCAGCAGTTCCTCACACAGTTCCAAAGCATCACAGGCGTTCGCCACGTGCCAGGCCCGTCGCGCGATCGTCCAGGCGCGGCGGTGTTCCCGCAGTGCCTGGTGCGTGCGGCTCAGCTCGGCCAGCGCCAGCGCCAGCTCGTACTGGTCCCCGTGCTCCTCCAGGATGGACACCGCCTCGGCCAGCAGCTGCGGGCGCGTGTGCGGCTGGCTCGTCGCGGCCAGCAGGCGCAACGCCGTGCCGCGCGTCCGTGAACTCTCCGGCCCGAGCTTCGCCAGCTGCTCGTTGACCAACCGGCGTGCCTCGTCGCGGTTGCCGTGCCGCAGCCACGCTTCGGCCGCGCTCGTCCGCCACGGCACCAGCCCCGGTGAGTCCAGGCCCCAGCTGGTCATCAGTTCACCGCACGCCAGGAAGTCGGCCAGCGCTGCGTAGTGCCGTGAAGTGGCCAGGTAGTGCGTTCCGCGCGCGGCCAGGTAGTGCAGCCCGTGGCGGCTCTGGAACATCGCCTCCGGCACCGACTGCTCCAGCTGCTTCGCCGCGTCCGCGTGCCTGCCCATCCGCGTCAGCGCGGTGATCAGCGCGCCGAGCGGCAGTCCGGCGGCCACGCCCCAGCCCGTGGGCGGCAGCAGGTCGAGCGCGGTCCGCGCCTGCTCCACCGCCACCGGCAGCTCACCCCGCCGCACCGCGATCTCCGCCCGCGCCGCGGCGAACAACGCCCGGCTGACCGGCGTGCGCGCCTCACCGAGCAACCGCCCGGCCGCCGTCTGCGCGGCCTCCAGCCGGTCCGCGTAGACCAGCGCCAGCAACGCCGACATCGCCGTTTCCGGTCCCCACGACCGGCTGTCGCTCGGCCGGGCCGCCTCCAGCACCTGCTCGGCGTCGGTCACCACCTGCGCACCCGGCCCGTACGCCAGCACCCCGGCCAGCGCCGCGGTGGCCTTGAGCGACGGCCCGGTGGTCAGGTCGAGCGAGCGCCGGGCGGCGTCGGCGGTCACCGGCCCGCGGGTGGCCAGCGCCGGGTGCGTGCAGGCCAGCCACAGCTCCATCGCCCGCGTGTCCTCCCCGCCACGGGCCACCGGCCGCCCGTCCCGCTCCACCACCTCCAGCGCCCGCTTGGCCTCGGTGAACCGGCCGTCCCAGAGCAGCTGCCGGACCAGGGCCAGCACGTCGGGCTCGGTGAGCCGGTCGACGGCCCGGGCCAGCGGCGGCAGCCGCCGGGCCGCCGCCGAGGGGTTGACCCGCCATTCCGCCCGCGCCAGCCGGGCCGCGATCGCCGCCCGCTCCTGCACCCCCGGGCACCCGCGGTGGGCGAGTTCCAGGCAGCGCACGGCGTCCTCGATCCGTTCGTCCCGCAGTGCCTGGTCGGCCGCCTCCACCAGTACCGGCACCGTCCACGGGCTGTGCGTGTCCTCGGCGTCGAGCAGGTGCGGCGCCACCTCGACCGCGGGTGCGCCCCGGTCGTGCCGCAGGCGGGCGGCGGCGAGGCTGCGGGCCCGGCGGTCCGCCGCGGACATGTCGGCCAGCACGGCCTCCCGCGCCGCCGGGTGGCGGAACCGGCCGTGTTCGGTCAGTTCCGCCGCGTCGAGCGACGAGATCGCCGACGCCACCGCCGCCGCGGTCAGGCCACCGAGTTCCGCGACCGCCGCCGGGGTCGCCGCCTCCCCCAGCACCGCCAGTGACCGGGCGACCGCCAGCACCTCCGGCTCACCGCGGTGCAGGCTGCTCAGCAAGCCCTGCCGGAAGCACCGGCCGGGCACCACCTCCCCCGGCTGCTCGGGCAGATCGGCCAGCACCGCCCGGACCAGCAGCGGGTTGCCGCCCGTCACCGGATACAACTTCGGCGCCAGCCGGCGGGCCCGCCTGCCGCCCAGCTGCTCGGCGGCGAGCGCGGCCACCCCCTCCTCGGACAGCGGCGGCAGCTCCAGGTGCACGCAGTCGTGCCGGGCGAGTTCGTCGTGCAGCGCGGAGTGCCCGGCCGCCGGGGTGTCCACTTCGGTCAGCACCAGCAGCGCGTCCGCCCCGCGCAACCGGCGCAGCAGGTACCGGAGCCAGTGCCCGGACTCGGCGTCCGCGTGCTGCACGTCGTCGACGGTGATCAGCACCGGGGCCCGGTCGAGCAGGATCCGGCAGAGCGAATGCCGCAGCCGCGCGAGTTCCCGTTCGCCCACACCGGTTTCCAGCGCCCGGGTCAGCCGGTCCGCGGTCTCGGGCGGCAGGTCGACGCCACGGAACAACTGGTGCACCACCCCGAACGGCAACGCCCGCTCGTCACGCGAACACGAAGCCGCGTGGTGCGGCCGGTCCGCGACGGCGGCCAGCGCGGACAGCAGCTCGGTCTTGCCGGTGGCGACCGGCCCGGTGAGGCGGACCACGTGCCCGCCGCCGTCGAGCAGGCCGCTGAGGCGGTCCCACTGGGCCTCGCGCTCGACCAGTCCGGCCGGGGGTTCCGCGTCGCGATCGGCCATGCTCGCGCCCCTCGTGTCGACACTCCGCCGAATACACTCAAGCACGCGTTACCGCAGCACACCCGGGGTACTAGGGGTTTTCCTCGAGTTGCGGTGAGGCTCACGACAAGGCTTCCGGCGGTGCGCCATGCTCCCGGTCATGGCGTTCGAAAACCGCAGTCAGCGCCCCGTCCTGTTCGTCAGCTACCCCGAAAGCGGGCTGCTCAACCCGATGCTCGTCCTGGCCGGGGAGCTGTCCCGCCGCGGTGTCGCCGATCTCTGGTTCGCGACCGACGAAAACCGCTCAGCCGCCGTCGACGGCCTGAACGCGGGCACCCCGGTCGAGTTCTACTCCCTCGGTGAGCCGATCCCCGAACTGTCCTCACCGAACTGGGACGACAAGACCTATCGCGAAGTCACCCAGAAATCGAAGTTCAAGGCCCGGCGGGCGGTCATCGAGCAGACCGACCACCCGCGGCTGCGGGTGCCGAAGTACCGCGCGCTCGAAGAGGCCGTCGAGAAGATCAACCCGGCGCTGATGGTGGTCGAGAGCATGTGCCGGTTCGGCATCGAACTGGCCATCACCAAGAAGATCCCGTACGTGCTGAACGTGCCGTTCGTGCCCAGCAACCTGCTCACCTCCTACGTGCCGATCGGCCCCTCCTACACCCCGAAGGGCTTCCCGGTCCCGCATTCCGGCCTGCCGTTCCGGGGTTCGCTCCGGCAACGCGTGGCGAATCGGCTGTTCGGCTGGCGCACGCTGACCATGGCGATGTCCCCGGCCATGCGGGCACGCCAGGCCGAGGACGCCGAAGTCCGCGCGGAACTGGGCGTCGCCCCCGAGGCGTACGGGCAGTTCGCCCGCGTGGAACGAGCGGAACTGGTGTTGTGCGACACCATCGCCGAACTGGACTACCCGTTCGAACTGCCGCCGAAGGTGCGGCCCGTCGGCGCGATGGTGCCGCCGCTGCCCGAAGCGGCGCCGAACGAGCTGACCGCCTGGCTCGACGCCCAGGATTCGGTCGTGTACATGGGTTTCGGCACCATCACCCGGCTCACCGCCGAGCAGGTCGGCGCGCTGGTCGAGGTGGCCAGGCGGCTCGACGGCCGCCACCAGGTGCTCTGGAAGCTGCCCGCCGAGCAGCAGCGGTGGCTGCCACCCGCCGAACAGCTGCCCGGCAACCTGCGCATCGAGCACTGGGTGCCGTCGCAGCTCGACGTGCTCGCCCACCCCAGCGTGAAGCTGTTCTTCTCGCACGGCGGCGGGAACGCCTACAACGAGGGCGTCTACTTCGGCAAACCGCAGGTGATGCGGCCGCTGTGGGTGGACTGCTACGACCAGGCGGTGCGCGGGGAGTCCTTCGGCATCAGCCTGACCCTGGACGATCCCCGCGGCATGGCGGTCGACGACGTGCTGGACAAGCTGACCAGGGTGCTCGGCGACGACTCGTTCCGCACCCGTGCCGAACGGCTCGCCCGGTTGCAGCGGGCGGCGGGCGGCCGGGAAGCCGCCGCCGACCTCCTGCTCGGCCTGCCGTCGATGGCGAGGAACTGACATGAGCTACCGGTATCCGGTGTCCCAGCCGTGGCTGGAGGGGCGCGAACTGGAATACGTCACCAAGGCCGTCACCGGGAACTGGATCTCCTCGCAGGGCCCGTACGTCCGGCAGTTCGAGGAGGCTTTCGCCGCCTACAACGGGGTCGCGCGCGGGGTGGCCTGCTCCTCGGGCACCACGGCGCTGACGCTGGCGTTGCGGGCGCTCGGCATCGGCCCCGGCGACGAGGTCCTGGTGCCGGAGTTCACCATGATCGCCAGCGCGTGGGCGGTGACCTACCTCGGGGCCACCCCGGTGTTCGTCGACTGCGGTGACGACCTGAACCTCGATCCGGCGCTGCTCGAAGCCAAGATCACGCCGCGCACCAAGGCGATCATGCCGGTGCACGTCTACGGCAGGCGCTGCGACATGGACGCGATCATGGCCATCGCCTTCGAGTACGGCCTGCGGGTGGTCGAAGACGCCGCCGAGGCGCACGGCGTGAAACCGGCCGGTGACATCGCCTGCTACTCGCTGTTCGCGAACAAGATCATCACCGCCGGTGAGGGCGGGATCTGCCTGACCGACGACCACTGGCTGGCCGACCAGCTGGCGCACCTGCGGGGCATGGCCTTCACCGCGGACCACAACTTCCTGCACAAGAAGCTCGCCTACAACTTCCGCATGACCAATCTCCAGGCCGCCGTCGCGCTGGCGCAGGTGGAGCGGCTCGACGAGATCCTCCAGCGGCGGGCGGCGATCGACAAGCACTACACCGCCGGCCTGGAGGGCATCGGCGGCATCACCCTGATGCCGCCGCGCGACGTGCTCTGGATGTACGACCTGCTGGCCGACCGGCGCGACGAGCTGATGGCCCACCTGGCCGCCGAAGGCATCGAAACGCGGTACTTCTTCAAGCCGATGAGCCGCCAGCCGGGCTACCTGGCCGACGGCTGGGCGGAGCTGAACGCGAACCGGTTCGCCGAAACCGGCCTGTACCTGCCGACCTACACCCAACTGACCGAGTCGGACCAGGACTTCATCATCGGGAAGATCCGCGGGTTCTACGGGGAAGAGTGATCATGCCGAGTGCCGAACAGCCGCTGGTCCCGTTCATGCTGAAGCGGCCGGGGCAGCCGTTCCCGCCCGCCGAGTACGAGCAGTTCCGGAAGGTGGACGGGCTGGTGCGGGCGTCGCTGCCGACCGGCGGCCAGGTCTGGCTGGTCACCCGGCACGAGGACGTGCGCAAGGTGCTGACCGAGCCGAGGATCAGCTCGAACCCGTCGAAGGAGGGTTTCCCCCGGCCCGGCCGCACCGGCGGCGCGCCGTCGGCCCACGAGGTGCCCGGCTGGTTCGTCTCGCTGGACCCGCCCGAGCACACCCGGTTCCGCAAGGCGCTGATCCCCGAGTTCACCGTGCGCCGCATCAAGGAGATGCGCGAGGCGGTGGAGGCGATCGTCGACGGGGTGCTGGACCGCATGCTGGCCAAGGGGAATTCGGCGGACCTGGTGGCGGACTTCGCCTTGCCGGTGCCGTCGCTGGTGATCTCCTCGCTGCTCGGGGTGCCCAAGGTGGACCGGGACTTCTTCGAGTCCAAGACCCAGGTGCTGGTCACCCTCAGCTCCACCGACGAGGAGCGCGACGACGCCAGCCAGCAGATCCTGCGGTACCTCAACCGGCTGATCTCGCTGCGCGGGAAGCGGCCCGGCGACGACCTGATCAGCAGGCTGGTCTCGGCGGGCACCCTGGACCCCGCCGAGATCTCCGGGGTGGCCATGCTGCTGCTGATCGCCGGGCACGAGACCACGGCGAACAACATCGCGCTCGGCGCGATGACGCTGATCGACAACCCGCAGTGGATCGGGGACGAGCGCGTGGTGGAGGAACTGCTGCGCTACTACTCGGTGGCCGACGTGGTGGCGTTGCGCGTGGCCGTGGAGGACGTGGAGATCGGCGGCCAGCTGATCAGGGCCGGGGAGGGCATCGTGCCGCTGGTGGCCGGGGCCAACCACGACGAATCGATGTTCGAGCGGCCCCGCGAGTTCGACCCCGGGCGTTCGGCGCAGCACCACGTGGCCTTCGGCTACGGCGTGCACCAGTGCCTCGGCCAGAACCTGGTGCGCGTCGAGATGGATGTGGCCTACCGCAAGCTGTTCGAGCGCGTGCCGACGCTCAAGGTGGCCGAGGCCCCCGAAGGTCTGCCCTACAAATACGACGGTGTGCTGTTCGGGCTGCACGCGTTGCCTGTTTGCTGGTAGGAGAACTGGGGATGACCACTTCGCAAGACGAGCTGCCGTCGCTGGCGGCCGAATCGGAGGGCCTGCTGCGCATGCGGCCGAGCACGCTGCTGCGCGAGTTGCAGCAGCGGGCGCCGGTCTGCCGCGTGCGCACGCCCGCCGGCGACGAGGCCTGGCTGGTCACGCGCTACGCCGAGGTCAAGCAGCTGCTGATGGACGAGCGGATCGGGCGGTCGCACCTGGACCCGGAGTCGGCACCGCGCTATGTCGACAACCCGTTGCTGGACATGCTGATCATCCCGGACCACGAGGCCGCGCGGGACGCGCACAAGCAGGCGCGGTCGTGGCTGGCGCCGAACTTCACCGCGCGCCGCGTGCTGAACCTGAAGCCGCGGGTGGAAGCGATCGCAGCGTCTACTTTGGATTCGTTCGCGGAGTCCCCGCGGCCCGCCGATCTGCACGGCGGGTTCTCCTTCCCCTTCGCGTTGCTGGTGCTGTGCGAGCTGATCGGGGTGCCGCTGGACGAGCGGGACCGGATCCTGGAACCGCTGCAGCAGATGGGCGGCGTCGACGACCGGAACGGCGCCGAGGGCGGTATGGGCGCGATCTTCGCGTACGCCGCCGAACTCGGGGCGCGCAAGCGCGTGGAACCCGGTGAGGACGTCATTTCCCGCATGGTGCAGAACGGCGCCACCGACGAGCAGGTCGGGCCGATCGCGGCGAACCTGCTGTTCGCCGGGCTGGAGAGCGTGGCGTCGCACATCGACCTCGGGGTCGCGCTGCTGTCGGCCCACCCGGACCAGCGCGACGCGGCGCTCGCCTCCTCGGGCGGGCTGACGCACGCGGTCGAGGAGATCCTGCGCGCGGCGAAGGCGGGCGGCTCGGCGTTGCCGCGGTACGCCGCCGAAGACATCGAAATCGGCGGGGTCACCATCCGCGCCGGCGACCTGGTGCTGATCGACTTCACCCTGGCGAACTTCGACACCCGGGCCTTCGACGACCCTTCGCGGTTCGACGTGACGCGCTCGCCGAACGCCCACCTGACCTTCGCCCACGGCATCTGGCACTGCATCGGCGCACCACTGGCGCGGGTGCAGCTGCAGGTCGCCTTCTCGGCCCTGTTCACCCGGCTGCCGGACCTGCGCCTGGCGGTGCCGGTCGAAGACCTGCAAATGCGCGGCAGCGGCCTGGCCGACGGTTTGGGCGGTCTCCCCGTCACCTGGTAGCCCGTTTTCACCCCGTCGACGTGCCTGCACGTCGACGGGGTTTTTTCACGGCCTGAGTTCCGCGGCCCCCGGGCACGCCGCCGCTCACGGCCGCGAGGGGCGCGGCCGTGAGCGGCGGGGGTCACTTGAGCGTGGTCAGCCAGTCTTCGATGACGCCGGCGGTCAGCCCCGAGTGCTCCTTGACCATGGCCATGTGGTCGGCTTCGATCATGCGGACTTCGGTGGTCGGGATGGGGACCTCCGTCATGGCCGTTTCCAGTTCCGTGCCGTCCACTTCGACGGCGCACCGGATCAGCAGCGTGGGCGCTTCCGGGTGCAGCCCGATGTCGGTCATCTTCATGAACCAGTGCGCCATGGCCGACAGGCGGGCGCTGTTCATCTTCACCGCCGGCGAGTCCATGGTGTTGAAGTAGTTGTTCGACACCGCGTCGAAGTTGATGCCTTCGTTCGAGTCGTAGCGCAGGCTCAGCGTGTCCAGCAGGATCACCGCCTCCGGGCTGATCCCCCACGTCTGCTCCAGCACCGCCGCCGCGAAGTAGGCCAGCGTGCCCCCGGTCGAGTGCCCCACCAGCACGAACGGCTCGCCGTCGCTGGCTTCCAGCACGCTCTCCGCGACCACCCGAGCCGCCGCTTCCGTGGTCGCGGGCAGGCTCTCGCCCGGCGCGAAGCCGACCAGCGGCAGGGCCGAGACGTGCCGCTTGCCCCGCAGGTGCGCGGCGATCCGCGCGTACATGTGCACCCCGGCGCTGGCCCCCGGCGCGCTGATGCAGATCAGCCGCGGGGTCGACGGCCCGTCGGCCAGGGTCACCGCGGCGGGCAGCTCCTCCAGCTCGGCCGGGGTGTCGAAGGTCGGCCGCAGCTGCGCCACGTACTTCAGCATCCGCAGCCCTTCCACCGCCTTGCCCTCGTTCACCGCCTTCATGAACAGGCCCTGCACGGTGTCGTCCGGGTCGACCAGCTGCTGCGCCCCACCGGACACCGCCGTCGAAGCCGGTTCCGCGGGCAGCTCGCCCAGCAGCCACTCCGCCAGCTTCGACGGCGTCTTGTTGTCGAACACCACCGAACTCGGCAGCTTCACCCCCAGCAGTTCCGAGAGCTGGTTCCGCAGCTCCACCGCGATCAGCGAGTCGAAGCCCAGCTCGAGGAAGTCCCGTTCCGGATCGACCTCACCGGCGTCGCTGTGCCCCAGCAGCACGGCCGAGGTCTGCACGACCAGCTCCTGCAGCGCGTCCTGCTGCCCGGCCGGGTCCATCCCGCGCAGGCGGTCGAGCACGGTGACCGAAGCCTTCTCCGCCGCGGCGGGCACCGGATCGCCGAGCAGGCCGCGGAACAGCGGTGCCGCGCCGCCCTGCGAACGCTGGCCCTCCTCGTTGAAGTGCATCGGCACCACCACGGCGTCCGGGCGCGACAGCGCCGCCTCGAACAACGCCATGCCCTGGCCGGGCGTCAGCGGCGGCATCCCGGAACGCGTGATGCGCTCCATCGCGGCCTGGCTGAGCCCGCTGGTCATCCCGCTCTCCTGCGCCCACGGCCCCCACGCCAGCGAGGTCGCCGCCAGGCCGAGCCCGCGGCGGTGTTCGGCCAGTGCGTCGACGAACGCGTTGGCGGCGGCGTAGTTGCCCTGCCCGACCGCACCGGTCACCGACGAAACCGACGAGTACAGCGCGAACACCGGCAGGTCCAGCGCCAGGGTCGCCTGGTGCAGGTTCCACGCGGCATCGACCTTCGGCCGCAGCACCGCGTCCAGCCGCTCCCGGGTCAGCGAGCCGACCAGCCCGTCGTCGAGCACACCGGCGGCGTGGATCACCGCGGTCAGCGGGTGCTCGGCGGGAATCGACGCCAGCAGTTCTGCCAGCGCGGCCGCATCGGCGACGTCGCAGGCGGCCACCGTCACCGAAGCCCCCAGCTCCGAAAGCGAGGTCTGCAACTCGGCCGCACCCGGCGACCGCGAACCGCTCCGCGAGGCCAGCAGCAGGTGCCGGACGCCGCGTTCGGCGACCAGGTACCGCGCGAGCACCTTGCCGAGGCCACCGGTGCCGCCGGTCAGCAGCACGGTGCCCTCGGGGTCCAGCTCGCGCCGCGGCAGCTCCTCCTCGGCCAGCCGCGCCAAGCGCGCCACCCGCACACCGCCCTTGCGCAACACCACCCGCGGCTCGTCCCAGGACAGCAGCGACGGCAGCACGGCGGGGGAGGTCTCGGTGTCGTCGAGGTCCACCAGCAGGAAGCGCCCGGGGTTCTCCGACTGCGCCGAGCGCACCAGCCCGCAGGCCGCCGCGGCACCGGCGTCGGTCAGCTCCTCCCCCGGCAGCGCCACCGCCCCGCAGGTGATGAACACCAGCTTCGAGTTGGCGAACCGCTGGTCCTCCAGGCTCTCCTTGATCAGGTCCAGCACCCGGCCGGTCAGCTCGTGCACCGAAGCGGGGCCTGCACCACCGGCCACCGACACCAGGAACACGTCCGGGGCGAGGCCGCCGTCGGTCAGGGTGTCGGCCAGCGTCTCGCCGTAGGCCGTGATGGTTTCCCCGGCGCCGTACATCTTGTGCGCCATGTCGAACTCGTCGGCGCCGATGACCGCCCACCGGGCTCCACCGGCCGAGACCGACGGCGACGCCGGGATCCAGTCCAGGTGGAACAGCTCCGGGCGGCCGCTCGGCAGCTTCGCCGGGCCGCTCTCCGGGCGCGCCCCGCCGGTCGGCCAGAAGCGCTGGTGCTGGAAGGCGTAGGTGGGCAGGTCGACCCGCTTCGCGCCCATGCCGGTGAAGTAGGCGGGCCAGTCCAGCCGCACGCCGCTCACGTGCAGCCGGGCCAGCGCGGTCAGCACCGACTTCTCCTCGGAACGGTCCTTGCGCAGCAACGGGACCACGGTCACCTGACGCGGCACGTCCTCCAGGCTTTCCTGCGCGAGCGCGGAAAGCACCCCGTCCGGGCCGAGTTCGAGGAACGCGCCGACGCCGTGGCCGACCAGCTCGCGCACCGCGTCCGCGAAGCGCACGGCGTCGCGGACGTGCCGCACCCAGTACTCCGGTGAGGTCACGTCGCCGCTGGTGACCACCGGAATTTCGGGTTCGCTGAACGAAAGCCCGGAAACCACCGCGCGGAACTCGGACAGCATCGGGTCCATCAGCGGTGAGTGGAAGGCGTGCGAGACCGGCAGGCGGCTCGTCTTGCGGCCCTCGCCCTCGAACTTCGACGCGATGGCGGCCACGGCGTCCTCTTCACCGGAGACGACCACCGAAGACGGCCCGTTCACCGCGGCGAGCGACACGGTGTCACCGAGCAGCGGCGTCACTTCTTCTTCGGTGGCCTTGATCGCCACCATCGCCCCGCCCGCCCGTCGCCCACCACCACCCTCAACGGAGTCGCTGCGCGACGCCGAGTCAACTCCCGGGAGGGCCTGCATCAGCCGGCCCCGCGCTTCGACGAGCTTGCACGCGTCCTCCAGCGAGAGCACCCCGGCCACGTGCGCGGCGGCGATCTCACCGATGGAGTGCCCGGCCAGGTGGTCCGGCGAGATCCCCCACGACTCGACCAGCCGGTACAGCGCCACCTCGACGGCGAACAACGCGGGCTGCGCGTTCCCGGTCTGGTTCAGCGCACCGGGGTCCGAACCCCACATCACGTCACGCACGTCGAGGTGCGTGAACACCTCGTCCAACGCCGACGCGAACACCGGGTACCGGCCGTACAGCTCACGCCCCATGTCGATCCGCTGCGAGCCCTGGCCGGTGAACAACACGGCCAGCGACCGGCGCGAAGCCGTGCCACGGGCGAGTTCGCCGGAGCCGACCAGCACGGCCCGGTGCTCGAACTGCGACCGCGTGGTGGCCAGCGAGTAACCGACGTCGACCGCGGAAAGCCCGGACAGTTCCCGGATCCGCGCGATCTGGGCGTCCAGCGCGGCCTCGGACCTGCCGGAAACCAGCAGGGGCACCAGCTCGGTGCGCACGCTCGCCGGTTCCCCGGTCACCTCGACCGGGGGTGCCTGCTCCAGGATCACGTGGGCGTTGGTGCCGCTGACCCCGAACGACGAAACCCCGGCGCGCCGGGGCCGGTCGACCCGCGGCCACGGCGTGTTCTCCTGGAGCAGCTCGATTTCACCGGCCGACCAGTCCACGTGGGACGAGGGTTCGGTGACGTGCAGGGTCCGCGGCAGCTCACCGTGCCGCAGCGCCATGACCATCTTGATCACCCCGGCGACACCGGCGGCGGCCTGCGTGTGCCCGAGGTTCGACTTGACCGCCCCCAGCAGCAACGGCCGGTCCTGGCTGCGTTGTCCGTAGGTCGCCAGCAACGCCTGCGCCTCGATCGGATCACCGAGGGTCGTCCCGGTGCCGTGTGCCTCCACCGCGTCCACGTCGGCCGGGGAAAGCCCGGCGGAGGCCAGCGCCGCCCGGATCACCGCACGCTGCGACGGGCCGTTCGGCGCGGACAGGCCGTTGGACGCACCGTCCTGGTTGACCGCCGAACCCCGCACGACCGCCAGCACCGGGTGCCCGTTGCGCTGCGCGTCGGACAGCTTCTCCAGCAGCAGCACGCCGATGCCCTCGGACCAGCCCGTGCCGTCGGCGGTGTCGGAGAACGCCTTGCACCGCCCGTCCGGCGCCAGCCCGCCCTGGCGGGTGAACCCGGCGAAGTTCGACGAGGTGGTCATCACCGTCACCCCACCGGCCAGCGCCAGCGAGCATTCCCCGCTGCGCAGCGCGTGCCCGGCCAGGTGCATCGCCACCAGCGAGGAGGAGCACGCGGTGTCCACGGTGACCGCCGGGCCCTCCAGCCCGAAGGTGTAGGACAACCGGCCGGAGAGCACACTGGCCGAGGTGCCCATACCGGCGTGGCCCTCGACGTCCTCCTGCGACGCGATCAGCACGTGCCCGTAGTCCTGGCCGTTCGTGCCGGCGAACACACCGGTCCGGCTGCCCCGCAGCGAAACCGGGTCGATGCCGGCGCGCTCGATCGCCTCCCACGACACCTCCAGCAGCAACCGCTGCTGGGGGTCCATCGCCAGCGCCTCCCGCGGCGAGATGCCGAAGAAGCCGGGGTCGAACTCGGCGGCGTCGTAGAGGAACCCGCCCTGGAGCGTGGCGCTCTGCCCCTGGCCGTCCCCGGCGAGCACGCTGAGGTCCCAGCCGCGGTCGGCCGGGAAGCCGCCGATCGCGTCGGTGCCCTCGGCCAGCAGCGTCCACAGCTGTTCCGGGGAGGACACCCCGCCGGGGAAGCGGCACGCCATGCCGATCACCGCGATCGGCTCGTGCCTGCCCGCCTCCGCCTCCTCCAGGCGCCGCCGGGTCTCGTGCAGATCGGCGGTGACCCATTTCAGGTATTCAACGAGCTTCTCTTCGTCGGGCATCGTCGGAAAACCTCTCCTGTCAGCGGTCAGCCGAGCCGCGGCCTAGTTCGTTGTCGATGAAGGCCAGCACCTCGTCGGTGCTCGCCGCGTGGAGGCGCTCCGCCACCGGAGCCGCCTGTTCGGCCTGGCCACCGCCGACCTGCGCGAGCAGGTGCCGCAGCCGGGCGGCCACACCCGCCCTGGCCAGTTCGCCCGCGTCGCTGGCCGAGAGCGCCTGCTCCAGCCGGTCCAGTTCCGCGAGCAGCGACGGGCCCTCGTCCGGTGCGGTGCCGAGCAGTTCGGCGACCAGGAACCCGGCGAGCGCGGTGGGCGTCGGGTAGTCGAAGACCAGCGTGGCAGGCAGCACCGCGCCGGTCGCCGCGGCGAGGCTGTTGCGCAGCTCCACCGCGGTCAGCGAGTCGAAGCCGAGCTGGCGGAACTCGCGGTCCGGCTCGATCGCGTCGGCGGAGGCGTGGCCGAGCACCACCGCCGCGTGCGTGCGCACCAGGTCCACCACGAACCGGATGCGCTCGTTCTCCCGCATCCCGCTCAATCGCCGGGTCAGCGCGGCCCCACCACCGGCGCGGCCACCGGCGGTCCGGCGGCCGGTGCGCACCAGGCCACGCAGGATCGGCGCGATCGGCGCGTCGGACCGGGCGTTCCCGGTCCGCACCCGCAGCGGCACCAGCACCGCGTCGTCGCGGGCGGTGGCCGCGTCGAACAGGGCCAGGCCCTGCGCCAGTGACAGCGGCGGGGTGACCGAGCGCTCCATGCGTTCCACCGCACCGGCGTCCAGGCCGCTGGTCATGCCGCCGTCCTGGGTCCACGGGCCCCACGCCAGCGAGGTGGCGGGCAGGCCGAGGGCACGGCGGTGGCGGGCGAGGGCGTCCAGGAAGACGTTCGCCGCGGCGTAGTTGCCCTGACCGGCGCTGCCCAGCACCCCGGAAACCGAGGAGTACAGGACGAACGCGGCCAGGTCGCGGTCCCGGGTGGCCTCGTGCAGGTGCCAGGCACCGTCGACCTTGGGCCGCATCACCGTGTCCAGGCGCTCCGGGGTGAGCGAGCCGACCACCCCGTCGTCGAGCACACCGGCGGTGTGGACCACGGCGGTCAGGTCACCGATCCCGGCGAGCAGTCCGTCCACCGAGGCGCGGTCGGCCACGTCGCAGGCCACCACGTCGACTTCGGCGCCGCGCGCGGTCAGTTCGGCCCGCAGTTCCAGTGCACCGGGGGCGTCCGGGCCACGCCGTGAGGTGAGCACCAGGCGCTTCACCCCGCGGCTGCCGACCAGGTGCCTGGCCAGTTCCGCGCCCAGCCCGCCGGTGCCACCGGTGACCAGCACGGTGCCGTCCGGGTCCCACGCCGGGGCCGGGGTGCCGTCGGCCGCGCGGGCCAGCCGGGCCACGCGCGGGGTGCCGTCGCGGACGACCACCTGCGACTCCCCGGAGGCGAGCAGCGCGGGCAGCATCGGCAGCAGGTCCAGCGAGTGGTCCTCGCCGTCCACGTCGACCAGCAGGAAGCTGCCGGGGTTCTCGGACTGGGCGGACCGCACCAGGCCCCAGCTCGGCGCGGCCGTCAGGTCGCCACCACCGCGGGTCACGAACAGCACGCGGGAGCGGGCGAACCGGCTGTCCGCCAGGTACTCCTGGATGACGCCGAGCACCCGGCCGGTGGTTTCGCGGACGAGCTGCGGCACGTCACCGTCGGCACCCCCGGAAACCGGGACGAGCACCAGGTCCGGCACGCCGTCCGTCTCGGCGGCGCTGTCCAGAACGGTGTCCACAAGCGACTCCGCCGCCCCCGAGACGTCGAATCCGGCGGACTTCACCGCGGCACCGACCCCGAGTTCGTCGGCACCGACCACGGCCCAGCGGCTGCCTTCCGGCACCGGCGCCAGTTCGGCGGGCACCGGCACCCAGTCGACGGTCAGCAGGCCGTCCGGCTGGGCGGTCTCGCGGACGGCGGTCAGCGGCCGCATGACCAGCGACTCCACCGAGAGCACCGGCGCGCCGTCACCGTCGGCGGCGGCGAGCGAAACCGAATCGCGGCCGGTCCGCTTGAGCCGCACCCGCAGCACCGTGGCACCGGAGGCGTGCAGCGACAACCCCGTCCAGGCCGCGGGCGAGAGGCCGGCGTCCAGGCCGTCCACCTCGGCCAGGTCGACCGCCTGCACCGCGGTGGCCAGCAGCGCCGGGTGCAGCCCGAAGTAGGTCGCGTCGGCGGTGTCCTCCGGCAGTTCGACCTCGGCGTACACCTCGTCGCCGGAAAGCCAGGCCGCCCGCAGGCCGCGGAAGGCGGGGCCGAACTCCGAGCCAGCGTACCAGTCGTCGAGGTCCACGGCCTCGGCACCGGCGGGCGGCCATTCGGCGGGGAACTCCGCGATCCGCTCGCCGGTGCCGAGCACCCCGGTGGCGTGCGTGGTCCAGCTGTCCAGCGAAGTGCTGGGCCGCGAGTGGATCTCGACCTCCCGGCGCCCGTTCTCGTCGGCGGCCCGGACCCAGACCTGCAACGCGACCGCGTCGGATTCCCCCAGCACCAGCGGGGTGGTCACGGTCAGCTCCTCCACCCGGTCGCAGCCGACCTGGTCGGCGGCGCGGATGGCGATCTCGGCGAACCCGGTCTCGGGGAAGGTGGCCACCCCGGCGGCCACGTGCTCGGAGATCCACGGCAGGGCGGCGGGCGCGAGCCGGCTGGTGAACACCAGCCCGGCCGAACCGGCCACCGGCATCGCCGCGCCGAGCAGCGGGTGCTCGGCGGCGACCAGGCCGATGTCGCCGACGTCGCCGCGGCGGGCCCCGGCGGTGGCCGGCCAGAAGTCCTCGTGCTGGAAGGGGTAGGCGGGCAGGTCGACGCGGCGGGCACCGGTACCGGCGAAGACCGGCCGCCAGTCCACGCCGACGCCGTTGACGTGCAGCCTGGCCAGCGCGGTCAACGCGGCAGCCTCCTCGTCGCGGTCCCTGCGGCAAACCGGCACCAGCAGGGCGTCCGGTGCCGACTCGGCCGCCATCGCGGTGAGCACCCCGTCCGGGCCGAGTTCCAGGAACGCCGAGACACCGGCCTCGGTCATCGCCCTGATGCCGTCGGCGAACCGCACGGTCTCCCGCACGTGCCGCACCCAGTACTCCGGATCGGTGACGTCCCCGGCGGCCACCACCTTCAGCCGCGGCTCGGCGAGGGTCAGCCCCGCCACCACGGCACGGAAGTCGTCCAGCATCGGGTTCATCAAGGGTGAGTGGAACGCATGGCTGACCGGCAAACGCCTAGACTTGGCGAAGCCGGCGGCCACGGCCTCGGTGGCGGCCTCGTCCCCGGCGAGCACCAGCGAGCGCGGCCCGTTGACCGCCGCGATCGAGACGCCCTCGGGCAGGGTGAGCTCGTCCTCGGCCGCCTGGATGGCGATCATGACGCCACCGGGCGGCAGCGCCTGCATCAGCGAAGCGCGGGCGCTGACCAGCCTGCACGCGTCCTCCAGCGAGAACACCCCGGCCACGTGGGCCGCGGCGACCTCGCCGATCGAATGCCCGGCCAGGTGGTCCGGCTTGAGGCCCCACGACTCGACGAGCCGGAACAACGCCACCTCGACGGCGAACAACGCGGGCTGCGCGAACCCGGTCTGGTCCAGCGCCCCCTGGTCCTCGCCCCACATCACGTCGCGCACCCGCGGGTCGAGCTGCGCGAGCACCGCGTCGAGCGCGTCGGCGAAGACCTCGAACCGGGCGTGCAGCTCGCGGCCCATGCCGATCCGCTGCGAACCCTGGCCGGAGAACAGCACACCGAGCGAACGCCCGGTGGCCGAACCACGAGCCACCTCGGTCATCCCGTCCTCGGCGGACAACAGCACCGCGCGGTGGTCCAGGTTCGCCCGGCCGGTCACCAGCGAGTACCCGGTGTCCAGCGGACGGCCGTCGACCGCGCGGATGCGGTCGAGCTGGGCGTCCAGGGCGGAGGCGGTGCGGGCCGACACCGGCAGCGGCACCACCGACGGCGACACCCGTGCCTGCTCGGCCACCGGCGCCTGCGGCGGCGCCTGCTCCAGGATCACGTGGGCGTTCGTGCCGCTGATGCCGAACGACGACACCCCGGCGCGGTACGGCCGGTTCACCTCGGGCCATTCGCGGGGTGCGGTCAGCAGCGACACCGCCCCGGCGGTCCAGTCCACGTGGGACGACGGCCGGGTGACGTGCATGGTGCGCGGCAGCACCCCGTGCTGCATGGCCAGCACCATCTTGATCACCCCGGCCACCCCGGCGGCGGCCTGCGTGTGCCCGAGGTTCGACTTCACCGAGCCGAGCCACAGCGGTTCGTCGCGGTTGCGGCCGTAGGTCGCCAGCAGCGCCTGCGCCTCGATCGGGTCACCCAGCGCGGTCCCGGTCCCGTGGGCCTCCACCGCGTCCACTTCGGACGGCTGGAGCCCGGCGGAAGCCAGTGCCTGCCGGATCACCCGCTGCTGCGACGGCCCGTTCGGTGCCGTCAAGCCGTTCGACGCGCCGTCCTGGTTGATCGCGCTCCCGCGCACCACCGCCAGGATCTGGTGCCCGTTCCGCCGTGCGTCCGAGAGCCGTTCGACCACCAGCACCCCGACGCCCTCGGACCAGCCCGTGCCGTCCGCGCCGTCGGCGAACGCCTTCGAGCGGCCGTCCGGCGCGAGCCCGCCCTGCCGGTCGAAGCCGCCGAAGCTGGACGGTGTGGTCATCACCGTGACCCCGCTCGCCAGCGCCAGCGAACACTCGCCGCTCCGCAGCGCTTGCGCCGCGAAGTGCAGGGCCACCAGGGAGGACGAGCACGCGGTGTCCACGGTGACCGCCGGGCCTTCGAAGCCGAAGGTGTAGGACAGGCGGCCGGAGATGACGCTGGCCGAGGTGCCGGTTCCGGCGTGGCCCTCCATGTCGTCCGGCGAGCGCATCACCAGGTGCTGGTAGTCCTGGCCGTTGGTGCCGACGTACACGCCGGTCCGGCTGCCGCGCAACGAGGCCGGGTCGATGCCCGCGCGCTCGATCGCCTCCCAGGTGCTCTCCAGCAGCAACCGCTGCTGCGGGTCCATCGCGACGGCTTCCCGGGGTGAGATGCCGAAGAACGCGGCGTCGAACCCGGCCACGCCGGGCAGGAAGCCACCGCGGCCGGTGACCCCGCTCGACGGCCCGTCACCGGTGAGCCAGTCGGCCTCCCAGCCGCGGTCGGCGGGGAACTCGCTGATCGCGTCACCGCCTTCGACCAGCAGCTGCCACAGGTCCTCCGGCGAGTCCACCCCGCCGGGGAAGCGGCAGCTCAGGCCGACGATGACCACCGGCTCGTCCACCACGCCGGACGGCGCCAGTGGCTCGTCCAGCAGCGAGTTCTCCCCGAGCAGTTCACCGAGCAGGTACTCGGCGAGCACCTGCGGGGTCGGGTAGTCGAAGACCAGGCTGGCGGGCAGGGTGAGCCCGGTCAGCGCGGAGAGCTGGTTGCGCAGCTCGACCGCGGTCAGCGAGTCGAACCCGAGGTCGCGGAACGCCTTGTCCACGCTGACCGCTTCCTTGCCGGAGTGCCCCAGCACCTCGGCGGCGCGGGTGCGCACCAGGTCCAGCACCGGTTCGACCCGCTGCTCTCCGCTGAGCCCACGCAGGCTGCGCTGCAGCTCGGAAGCGGCGGAGGCGGCTTCGCGGCGTTCGTCCTCCACCTCGTCCAGCACCCGCCGGGCTTCGGGCAGTTCGGACAGCAGCGGGCTCGGGCGCAGGCTCAGCAGCCCGTGCAGCAGCTGCGGCTGACGCAGTTCGGCGACCACCGCGGTGGCCGGACCCCCGGCGGCGAGCTGCCACAGCGCGGTGATCGCCAGCTCGGGGTCGAGCGTGGCGGAACCGGCCCGCACCTGCTCGGCCATGCCACCACCGGCCCAGGCACCCCAGGCGATCGAGCTGGCGGGCAGGCCGCGGTCGCGGCGCTGCTGGGCGAGCGCGTCGAGCACCGCGTTGGCCGCGGCGTAGTTGCCCTGGCCGGGGTTGCCGATCGCACCGGCCACCGAGGAGAACAACACGAACGCGGCCAGCTCGCGGTCGCGGGTCAGCTCGTCGAGCACCCTGGCGGAGGCCACCTTCGCCGCGAACACCGTCTCGAACCGTTCGGGCGTCAGGCTTTCCAGGACACCGTCGTCGAGCACCCCGGCCGTGTGCACCACGGCGGTCAGGTCCGGGATGCCGTCGAGCAGGGCGGCCACCGCGTCCCGGTCGGCCACGTCGCAGGCGGTGATGGTGACTTCGGCTCCGAGCGCGGTCAGCTCGTCGCGCAGTTCGGTGGCCCCCGGGGCGGCCGGACCGCGGCGGCTGACCAGCACCAGCCGGTCGATGCCGCGGCGCGCCAGGTCGCGGGCGACGCGGGCACCCAGCGCACCGGTGCCACCGGTGATCAGCGCGGTGCCGTTGGGCGCCCAGACCGCGCGGTCACCGGAGGCGGGCACCAGCCGCCTGCCGAACACCCCGTGCGGGCGGACGGCGACCTGGTCCTCGGTTCCGGCGAACACCGCGGGCAGGCGGCGCAGCACCCGGTCGTCCAGCCGTTCCGGCAGGTCGACCAGACCACCCCAGCGCTGCGGCTGCTCCAGCGCGGCGACCCGGCCGAGACCCCAGACGCCCGCCTGGTCCGCGTTCAGCACCGGGTCGGTGCGGCCGATCGACACCGCACCGCGGGTGACCGCCCAGACCGGCGCGAGCACCCCGGCGTCACCGAGCGCCTGGAACAGGGTCGCGGTGTCGCCGACCCCGGCCAGCGAGAGCACCCGGTCGACGGTGATCCCGGCCAGCTGCCCGGCCAGCGAGGCGCGGTCGTTGATCTCGACGCGGGTGACGCCGGCACCCAGTGAACCGATCAGCGCACCGGCCCAGGTTTCCTCGGCACCGGCGGGTACGGCGACCAGCCAGCTGCCCGCGGCGCCGGTCTCGGGCAGCGTGAGCTGCGGCCACTCCTCGCGGAACAACCAGGAATCCACAGTGGACTGAGCGTGCCTGCGGGTGCGCCACGCCGAGAGCGCGGGCACCACGGCGGAGACCGTGTGGTCGTCCAGTTCCAGCGTTTCGGCGAGGGTCGCGGTGTCCTCGCGCTCGACCGCGGCCCAGAACGCCTGGTCCACCGGGTCCTGCCCGGCGCCGAACCGGCTGCCGAACCCGCCGCCCTCGACCCAGAAGTGCTCGTGCTGGAAGGCGTAGGTGGGCAGGTCGACCTGCTGGGCGCCGGTGCCGTCGAAGAACTTCGCCCAGTCCACCTTGACGCCGTGGACGTGCAGGCGGGCGAGCGCGGTGACCAGTGCCCGCTCCTCGTCGCGGTCCTTGCGCAACGCCGGGACCGCGACCTCGGCCACCTCGGCGGCCATCGCGGACAGCGTGCTGTCCGGGCCGATCTCGAAGTACGCGTTCTCGGCCTTGAGGTGATCGGCGAAGCGCACGGTGTCGCGGACGTGGTTCACCCAGTACTCCACGTTCGTGACATCACCGGGCATCGGAATGCGCGGCTCGTGGAAATCGAGACCTTCGATGGCAGCCCGGAAATCGTCCAGCATCGGGTCCATCAACGGCGAGTGGAACGCGTGGGACACCTTCAGCCGCGTGGTCTTCTCGAAACCCGCAGCAATCTCCAACACCGCAGCTTCCTCACCGGCGATGACCACACTCGACGGCCCGTTGACCGCCGCGATCGACACCCCTTCACGCACCGGGATATCGGCTTCAGCGGCCTTGATCGCCACCATCGCCCCACCGACCGGCAACGCCTGCATCAACCGGGCGCGAGCTTCGATCAGCGTGCACGCGTCTGCCAAGCTGAGCACCCCGGCCACATGAGCCGCCGCCACCTCACCAATCGAATGGCCCGCCAATGCGTCCGGCTTGACACCCCACGACTCCACCAACCGGAACAACGCCACTTCCAACGCGAACAACGCAGGCTGCGCATTCCCCGTCTGGTTCAACGCCTCCTGATCCTCACCCCACATCACCCCACGGACGTCCAGGTGGGCGAACACCTCGTCCAACGCCGCCGCGAACACCGGAAAGCGGGCGTACAACCCCCGCCCCATGCCGATCCGCTGGCTGCCCTGACCGGAGAACAACAGGGTCAGCGGACGCGCAGCCGCCTGGCCTCGCGCCACCTCGGTGCCGTCGACCAGCACCGCCCGGTGCTCGAACAGCGAACGCGCGGTCACCAGCGAGTACCCGATGTCGGCCGGGGAAGCGTCCAGCGCCCGCACGCGTTCGAGCTGGGCGTCCAGCGCGGCTTCGGTCTTCGCCGAGACCGGCCACGGCACCACGGCCGGGGTGAACACCGGCTCCGGCCTGGCCACCTCGTCCACCTCGGCCGCCGGGGCCTGCTCCAGGATGATGTGCGCGTTCGTGCCGCTGATGCCGAACGACGAGATCCCGGCGCGGTACGGCCGGTCTGCCTCCGGCCACTCCCGCGGCGCGGTCAGCAGGGACACCTTGCCGGTGTTCCAGTCCACGTGCGACGAAGGCTGCTCCACGTGCAGGGTGCGCGGCAGCACCCCGTGCCGCAGGGCCATGACCATCTTGATCACACCCGCGACCCCCGCCGCCGCCTGGGTGTGCCCGAGGTTCGACTTCACCGAACCCAGCCACAGCGGCTCCTCGCGGTCGCGGCCGTAGGTGGCCAGCAGCGCCTGTGCCTCGATCGGGTCACCCAGCGCGGTCCCGGTCCCGTGCGCCTCCACCGCATCCACGTCCGAAGTGGACAGACCAGCCGAAGCCAGCGCCTGCCGGATCACCCGCTGCTGCGACGGCCCGTTCGGCGCGGTCAAACCGTTCGACGCGCCGTCCTGGTTGATCGCGCTCCCGCGCACCACCGCCAGGATCTGGTGCCCGTTCCGCCGTGCGTCGGAAAGCCGTTCCACCACCAGCACCCCGACGCCCTCGGACCAGCCCGTGCCGTCCGCGGCGTCGGAGAAGGCCTTGCACCGGCCGTCCGGCGCGAGTCCGCCCTGCCGGGAGAACTCCATGAACATGCCCGGGGTGGCCATCACCGTCACGCCGCCGGCGAGCGCCAGCGAGCACTCCCCCGACCGCAGCGCCTGCGCGGCGAAGTGCAGGGCCACCAGCGAAGACGAGCACGCCGTGTCCACGGTGACCGCCGGGCCCTCCAGCCCGAAGGTGTAGGACAGGCGGCCGGAGATGACGCTGGCCGAGGTACCCGTTCCGGCGTGGCCCTCCATGCTTTCCTGCGCACCCATGACCAGCTGCGAGTAGTCCTGGCCGCTGGTGCCGACGTACACGCCGGTCCGGCTGCCGCGCAGCGAAACCGGGTCGATGCCCGCGCGCTCGATCGCCTCCCACGAGGTCTCCAGCAGCAACCGCTGCTGCGGGTCCATCGCGACCGCTTCCCGGGGTGAGATGCCGAAGAAACCGGGGTCGAACCCGGCCACGCCCGGCAGGAAGCCGCCCTGGCCGGTGACGCTGCTGCCGGGGCCACCGCCGGACAGCCACTCCAGGTCCCAGCCGCGGTCACCGGGGAAACCGCTGATCGCGTCGCGGCCGTCGACCAGCAGCTCCCACAGGTCCTCCGGCGAGTCGATCCCACCGGGGAACCGGCAGCTCAGGCCGACGATCACGATCGGCTCGTCGTCGACCTCGGCGAGCACCGGCGCGTCGTCCACCGGCTCGTCCGCACCGAACACCTCGGCATTGAGGAAGTCCGCGAGCACCTGCGGCGTCGGGTAGTCGAAGACCAGCGTCGCGGGCAGGCTCAGCCCGGTGGCCTGCCCGAGGCGGTTGCGCAGTTCGACCGCGGTCAGCGAGTCGAAGCCCAGCTGGCGGAAGTCGCGTTCGGTGTCGACCGCGCCGGTCGAGTCGTGGCCAAGCACGGCCGCGGCCTCGGTGCGCACCAGGTCGACGAGCGCCTTCCCCCGGTCCTCGCGGTTCAGGGTCTCCAGCTTCCGCAACGCGCCGCTGCCACGCCCGCCGGTGGCGGCCTTGCGCCGCCCGGTGGTCAGCAGGCCCCGCAGCATCGGCGGCACCGCCATCGGCGCGGCGGTCGAACCGGTGCTGACGCTGGCGGGCACCACCAGCGGCTCGTCCACCGTGATCGCCGCGTCGAACAGGGCCAGGCCGAGTTCCACGGACAACGCCGGGGTCCCGGCGCGGGCCATCCGCTCCAGTGCGGCGGCGTCCATGCCACTGGCCATCCCGGCGCCCGCCCAGGCACCCCAGGCCAGCGAGGAGGCGGGCAGCCCGGCGGCCCGGCGCTGGGTGGCCAGCGCGTCGAGCCAGCTGTTGGCCGCCGCGTAGTTGCCCTGCCCGGGCGCCCCCAGCACCCCGGAGATCGAGGAGTAGAGCACGAAGTCGGCCAGGTCGAGGTCGCGGGTCAGTTCGTGCAGGTGCCAGGCGGCGTCCACCTTGGGCCGCAGCACCCCGCTGATCCGGTCCGGGGTCAGCGAGCCGACCACCCCGTCGTCGAGCACCCCGGCCGTGTGCACCACCGCGGTCAGCGGGTGCTCGGCCGGAATGCCCGCGAGCAGCGCGGCGACCGATTCGCGGTCACCCGCGTCGCAGGCCACCACCTCGACGTCGGCGCCGTGGGCGATCAGTTCGGCCTGCAGTTCCACCGCACCCGGGGCGTCCGGGCCGCGGCGGCTGGTCAGCAGCAGGTGCCGCACCCCGCGGGTGCCGACCAGGTGGCGGGCCAGTTCGGCGCCGAGCCCGCCGGTGCCGCCGGTGATCAGCACGGTGCCTTCGGGCGCCCACTGGCCGGGCACGGTCAGCACGATCTTGCCGATGTGCTGGGCGCGGCTCATGAACCGGAAGGCGTCCTTGGCGCGGCGCACGTCCCAGGTGCGGATCGGCAGCGGCTCGATCGCGCCGCCGGCGAACAACGCCTTCAGTTCGTCGTGCATCTGCTGGATGCGGTCCAGCTCCACCCAGCCGAGGTCGAACGCCTGGTAGGCGATGCCGGGCAGGCTCGCCGGGTCACGCAGGTCGGTCTTGCCCATCTCCAGGAAGCGGCCGCCCTCGCCGAGCAACCGCAGCGACGCGTCGACCAGTTCACCGGTCAGCGCGTTGAGCACCACGTCCACCCGCGGGAACTTCGCTTCGAAGCCGGCGTCCCGTGACGAGGCGATGTGGTCGTCGTCGAGGCCGAACGCGCGCAGGGTGTCCCACTTGCCCTCGCTGGCGGTCGCGTAGACCTCGGCGCCGAGGTGCTTGGCGAGCTGGATGGCGGCCATGCCGACACCACCGGCACCGGCGTGCACCAGCACCTTCTCGCCCGGCCGCACCGAGGCGAGGTCGTGCAGGGCGTACCAGGCGGTGAGGAACACCAGCGGGTACGACGCCCCGGTCTCGAACGACCAGTCGTCCGGCAGCCTGGTCAGGAAGCGCTCGTCGACCACGCCCTCCGGCCCGAAACCGCCGAACAGCATGCCCATCACCCGGTCACCGGGCCGCAGGCCGGCCACCTCCGGTCCGGTCTGGACCACCACGCCGGCGGCTTCGGCGCCGAGCACGCCCGCCTCACCGGGGTACATGCCCAGCGCGTTGAGCACGTCGCGGAAGTTCAGCCCGGCCGCGCGGATCGCCACCCGCACCTGGCGTCCGGTCAACGGCTCCAGCAGGTCCGGGCAGGGCGCGAGGAACAGCTCGTCCAGGCTGCCCTGGTGCGCGGTGGCCAGCCGCCACGGCGTGGCCTCCGGCGGCACCAGCGCCGGACTGGCCGAAAGCCGGGCCAAGCGGCCGAGGTGGGCCGTGCCCGCCCGCAGGGCGACCTGGGTTTCGCCGAGTTCCAGCAGTTCGGTGAGGTTGTCCAGCACGGCGGTGGATTCGGCGGTGCCGTCGAGGTCGGCGAGCAGGAACCGGCCGGGGTTCTCCGCCTGCGCCGAGCGCACCAGGCCCCAGACCGCCGCGGCGGCCAGGTCCCGCACGGCTTCGCCACCGACCGCGGTGGCCCCACGGGTGACCAGCACCAGCGGTTTGCCGGACTCGTCCGCGAGCGCGTCGCGGAGGATTTCCTGGGCGCGGGCGGTCAACTCGTGGACGGCCTCGATGCCCGCGGAACCGGCGAACTGCACCAGGACCGCGTCGGCTTCGTCGGCCTTGGCGGTCGGCGTCAGGCCGAACAGGTTCTCCCCCAGCAGCGCCCACTTCGCGGCGGGCCGGTCGGCGGCGAGTTCGGCCGCGGACCAGTCGACCACGAACAGCGAGTCGGCGACCCCCTGCGGCTTCGGCGCCTCGTCGACCGAGGAGGCCCGCAGCGACAGGGACTCCACCGAAAGCACCGGCGCGCCTTCGACGTCGACCGCGGTCACGGACATCGAATCGCTGCCCGTGCGGGAGAGCCGGACCCGCAGCACCGACGCGCCGACCGCGTGCAGCGAAGCACCGTGCCAGGCGAACGGCAGGCCGCGGCTCTCCTCGTCGAGGAACACGATCGCGTGCAGGGCGGCGTCCAGCAGCGCCGGGTGCAGCCCGAACGCGGCGGCGTCCTCGACCTGCTCCGGCAGCTCGACTTCGGCGTAGATGTCGGAGTCCGCGCGCCAGACCGCCTTGAGCCCCTGGAACACCGGGCCGTAGCTGAGGCCACCCTCCTCGGCGAGCCGCTCGTAGTGGCCCTCCAGGCCGACCGGCTCGGCTTCGGCGGGCGGCCACTCGTCGATGCGCTCCGCCGCGGACCGGCTGCTGCTCAGCGTGCCGCCCGCGTGGTGGGTCCATTCGCGGCTCGTGCCGTCGGCGGGCTGCGCGTACACCCCGACCTCGCGGCGGCCGTGGTCGTCGGGCTCCCCGACGCGCACCTGCACGGCCACGCCGCTGCGGTCGTCGAAGGCCAGCGGCACCACCAGCGCCAGCCCTTCGACGCGGTCGCAGCCGACCAGGTCGCCCGCCCGGATGACCAGGTCGAGGAAGCCGGTGCCGGGGAACACCACCCGGCCGCCGATCCGGTGGTCGGCCAGCCACGGGTGCGTGCTCAGCGCCAGCCTGCCGGTCAGCACGATCTCGTCGGACCCGGCGACCGCCATCGCGGCGGTCAGCAGCGGGTGCTTGGTGGAGAACAGGCCGAGCCCGGAGACGTCCCCGGCCCGCGCGCCGGTGGCCATCGACGGCCAGCACCTCTCGTGCTGGAAGGCGTAGGTGGGCAGATCGATCCGGCGCCCACCCGGGTAACACGGCCGCCAGTCCACCGGCACGCCGTGGACGTGCAGCTTCGCCAGCGCGGTCAGCGCGGTGGGCGCCTCGGGGCGGTCCTTGCGCAGCACCGGGACCACCACCGCGTCCGGGGCGGACTCGGCGACCATCGCGGACAGCACCCCGTCCGGGCCGAGTTCCAGGAACACCCCGACGCGTTCGGCGACCAGCGTGGCCACGTGGTCGGCGAACCGGACGGTGTCACGCACGTGCCGCACCCAGTAGTCCACCGCAGTCACATCACCGCTGGTGACCACCGGGAT
>NZ_JBWKKF010000022.1:0-99956 GCF_056431745.1 Amycolatopsis sp. NPDC045836
CATCCGCCCACACTGCTACCCCAGCGGTCAACCCACGCGAACATCAACCGGCGTGTCACCAACCCGGCCAACCTATGTGGTCACAGCACTAGCGCGCGTACGTCCGGAGCCCGCGAACCGATCCGTCCTGTGGCACGAGATCCTACTTTCGGACCTCTGGTGCTGCGGACGCAGTTCACGATTCGATAACTCTGTGTGACGTTTGGTCAACTGTGACGATGGACGAGGGGCGTGGCGTTTCAAGCGCTGGTGCTGATATCCAGGTGATCGTCGGACAGGGGTGGGATGGGTACGTCGTTGGTGGACCGCGCACGGCGGTTGTTCGAGTTCCTCCGTGGTGCGCAGCGGCTCAAGGCGACCCCGGTGCGCTCGGTCGAGTCCTACCAGCGTGATGGTGCTGTGTTCTGGTTCGCGGAGCTACCACGGCACCCGGCGGTCCGGGTGGCTCAGACGGGGCTGACGGGGATCGATGAACCCCTGGTCGTCGTCGACAGGGTGCCGAAGGTTGAGCCACCCGAGCCGGGGGCCGAACTCGCCCGTTGGCTGACCGCGCCGTGGGATCAGCCCGGCCAGCCCCCGGCACTACGCGAGCGGATCCAATCCATCGACGAAGACGAGGGAGCTGAATCCCGGCTCCTGAGCCTCGACGAGTCGCCTGACATCCAGGAGCAGTTCCGCCTGTGGTTGCCGAAGTGGCAGGAGTGGGCCAGCCAGGACCTGGTCGACGCGCCCGCGCGCCAGTTGTACAGCGATCTGTATTCGACGTACATCAGTGCCACCGATAGTCCGGAAGAGCTCGAGCTGGTCCTCGGCGTCGGTTGTTTGAGCTGGCTCCCGGAGGACCAGCAACCGGTGATCCGCCACGTGCTGACCAGTCCGGCGACCGTGCACTTCGATGACCGGACGGGCGCCATCGAGGCGCACCGGGTCGGAGCTGGCGAACCCTTGCGGCTCGAATTGGACATGGTGGACCCGGGCCTGATCACAGCGCCCGACAAGGTCAACGAGGTCCGTGCGGACGTCGAGGCGTTCGAAGGCAGTCCGCTGGACCGCGACGCGGTCGGCGAACTCGTACGACGCCTCGTGCACAGCCTGGATGCCGACGGTGAATACCGAGATCAGGACCAATTCGTCAAGCCGGTACCGCACGCCGTCGCGGCATTGGCCCCAGCTCTGATCCTTCGGCGGCGCACGGAGAACGGCCTGATCGAGATCTTCGATGCGATCCTCCGCCAGCTCGGCGACGCGGGTGAAGTGCCGGACGGCCTGGTCCCCCTGGTGGATCCCGATCGGAAGCCGACAGCTCCGGGGCCGGACGGGGAGGGGGCGATCGTCGCGGTCGACGACGAACCCTTCCTGCCGATGCCGGTCAACGACAAGCAGCTGGCGATCATCCGCAGGGTCGACGCACAAGCTCAGACCCTGGTGCAGGGCCCGCCCGGCACCGGTAAGACGCACACAGCAGCGGCTCTCATCTCCCACCTCCTCGCTCAAGGCAAGCGGGTGCTGGTCACCGCGCACACCGATCGCGCGCTCCGTGAGGTCCGGGAGAAGCTGCCTGACCCGATCAAGCCGCTGTCCGTCGCAGTGGTGGGTGCGGCTCGTGAAGACATGGCTGACCTCAAGCTCGCCGTCCAGGAGATCGCGGCGGCGGCGGTGGACCACGACCCGGAGGCGAACGCCGAAGCCATCAGTACCCACCTCGGTGAGATCGACCGGCTGAGGCGCGAACGCGCGGCTTCCTACCGCCGGCTGGTCGAAGCCAGGGAACGTGAGGTCCGGCATCGCGAGCACCGCGGCTACCGCGGCACGCTGGCGGCCATCGCGCGACAGCTGGACGCCGAATCCGAGGCACATCGCTGGCTGTCGGCTCACGCGGCGGTCGGCGCCGACGACCCGGCACCGTTGTCCGGCCCGGAAGCGGTCGAGTGGCGCGGCTACCTGCTCGACGACCGGCTTCAAGCCGATGAGGTCGAAGCACGCACACGGCTGCTCGAGGTCGAGGCGGTGCCCGCGCCCGAGGAATTCGCCCTGCTGGTGATGAGGGAGCGCGGTTCGACCGCCGAGGAGCAGAGGCATGCTCAGCTCAAGGCGCACGTTGCGTTCGACGCGGTGGTGATGCTCTCCGCGGACGAACGCACGCGGTTGCAGCAGCGGTTGCACCGGCTCGCCGATGAGGCGGATCGGCTGGCAGCCAGACGAGAGCAGTGGATGAACGACGCACTGCGGGATGTCCGTTCCGGGAGAGCTGGCCAGTGGCGCGCCAGGGCCGACACGTTGCAAACCCTCGTCGCACAGTGCGCCGCGTGCACGGCGCGGCTCGGTCCGCTGACTTCCGTGGAATTCCAGGGGGAACCCGGACCGCTGGTGGCGCTGGCGGGTGAGGTGTCCCGGTACCTCGCGGACGGTGGCTCCATCAAGACCCTGCCAGACGGCTGGCCGAAGGTCGGGGCCTTCTCGCCCAAGGTGCTCAAGCAGGCGCACCCGTTGTTCGACGGGGTGCGTGTCGACGGATTGCCGCCCACGTCGGTGGCCCGGTTGGACGCGTTCCTCGCCTGGATCGGGGCGGCGAAAGCGTTGTCCGCCCTGGACCGGGCGTGGCCTTCGAGCGTTGCCATCCCCGCCGAGGACACCCCGCAGGAACGACTCCAGTGGCACGTGACCGAGCTGGACCAGTTGCGCCACGTGCTGGCGCTGGGTGACGAGCTCGGCGTGGAGGAGGAACGGCTGCGGGTGCTCAAACTCCCGGCGCCGGATTGGAACGACCTGGACGGCGTCCGCCGCTATGCGCAGTTGACCGATGCGGCAGGCGCCGAGGATGCCAGGCGTTCGGCGACGGCACCATTGGCAGCACTCGAGCAGCTGATCGCAGGAACCGCGCAGTGGACCGACGCGGCCCCGTGCACCGCGGAGTTGCTCGACGCGGTCAAGCTCCGGGCTCATGATGCCTATGCGTCGGCGTACAGGCGGTTGGAGAGGCTGTGGGAGGTCCGGCGGGTCGTCCAGCGCCGTGAAGAACTCGCCGGTCGGCTGGTCGCGGTGGCCCCGGAACTGCGGCGGGCCGTCGTCGAGGCTCCCCGGGAGCAGGTCTGGACGTCCAGGTTGGCCCGATTCGACGAGGCGTGGTGCTGGGCCGCGACGCGGGCGTGGGTGCTGCACCAGGAATCGATCGACGTCAATTCGGTGCAGGCGCGGATCAGGGATATCGAGGAGAACATTCGCACGCACGTAGAATCGGTCGCCGCTCGCCGCGCGTGGGACTTCGCCGCCGCACCGGAGCGCCTGAGCGGTACGGCGCGCGCCGACCTGACCCAGTACGCCCAGTTGGTGCAGCGGGCGGGCAAGAACACGGGGATCTACCGCAACCAGCGCAGGGCGGAGATCCGGAAGGCGATGGACCGGTGCCGGCCATCGGTACCGGTGTGGATCATGCCGATCTACCGGATCGCCGAACAGCTCCGCGTACGGCCGGACATGTTCGACGTCGTCGTGGTCGACGAGGCTTCGCAGGCCGGTACCGAGGCGGTGTTCCTGCAGTACCTCGCGCCGAAGATCGTGGTCATCGGCGACGACAAGCAGGTGTCGCCGTCCGCGGTTGGGGTCGACCAGCAGCAGTTGCGCGACCTCGCCCGCCAGTACCTGGCGGACGATCGGTACCGCGATTCCTGGCACGACCCCAAGCGCAGCCTGTTCGACGAGGCCAAGATGCGCTACGGCAACCTGATCACCCTGACCGAGCACCGGCGATGCGTACCGGAGATCATCGGGTTCTCCAACCGGATCGCCTACGAACCGGACGGGATCCGGCTCGTTCCGGTCCGGCAGTACGGCGCAGACCGCCTGGAGCCGGTCAAGGCGGTCCACCTCCCCGAGGGGTATGAGCGAGGAACGACCAACAAGCTGAATCCCGTCGAGGCCGAGGCGATCGTCGACCAGATCGAGAAGTGCATCGCAGACCCGGCCTACGACGGCAAGACGTTCGGCGTCATCTCCTTGCTCGGCCCAGCACAGGCCAAGGACATCCAAACCCGGTTGCTCAGCCGGATCCCGAAGGACGAATGGAGGGCTCGCGACCTGCGTTGTGGCGATGCCGCGGATTTCCAGGGGTCCGAGCGCGACGTGGTGTTCTTGTCGATGGTGGCGGCGCTCGCGTCCGGCAAGCGGCTGGCCGCATTGACCCAGGAGCAATACGTGCAGCGCTACAACGTCGCCGTCTCACGCGCCAAGGATCAGGTGTGGCTGTTCCATTCGGTGGGCATGGACGACCTGGTGAACCAGGCGTGCATGCGCTTCCAATTGCTCGATTACAGCTACGGCGTGATGCGGCGCGGGCAGGGCACCGGCGACGGGCCCGGTACCGTCGTGCCGGAGGACCAGCGGGTCGGCCCGTTCGACTCGCTTTTCGAGCAGCGCGTGTACAACCGGATCATCGACCGTGGATACACGGTCCTGCCCCAGTACGAGACCCTGGGATACCGCATCGACTTGGTGGTCGTCGGCGGACGGGGACGCCTGGCAGTCGAGTGCGACGGTGATCACTGGCACGGCCCGGACGCCTACGAGCGCGACCTCGCCCGCCAGCGCGACCTCGAACGGTGCGGCTGGCGCTTCTTCCGGATCCCCGGCTCAGCCTTCGACGTCGACCCGGCGGCTGCGCTCGCTGGCTTGTGGGACGTGCTCCAGGAGGAGGGCATCCACCCGTCCGGCTATCGACCGCCGACCGGCGACACCGCTGCGCCCGAAGTCACCGAGGCGCGGCCGCACGTGGCCGACGAGCACACCACCGTTCTGCCGGACTTGCAGGCCGAGCGGCAGGGGCCGACCGAGGAAGAAGCCCAAGAGCCGACCGAGGACGTTGTCAGGGAAGGCGCGCTCGAACCGTATGCCAGCTACACGGGCGCCCTCGTACCGGTAGCGGAGGCTTCGCGCCAGGAGCTGATCGACGGCATCAGGGAGATCGTCGCGGTCGAGGGGCCGGTGCTGGGTGAACGCATCCACAGCGCCTACGTGCACTGCTCGGGTGGTCGGCGGGTGGGCTCGCAACTGGCCCGCACGCTCAACTCGGCGGTGACCGCGGCGGTGCGCCAGGGCTTGCTCGAGGTGGACAACCCACTCGGCCAGAGCGGGGTCCGCCCGCTGACCTACCGGTTACCCGACCAGCCGCTCGTTCGATCCAGGCAGTTGGGACCGCGCGACCTCGGCGACGTACCTCCCCGTGAGTTGGCCACCTTGATCGCCGATACCGCCGAACACCAGGGGTGGGCTGACGAGGAAATCCTGTTCCGGTCAGTGCTCGAGAGCTTGGGCTTGAAGCGGCTCACGCGGAATGTGCACGACCGGCTCTCCGGTCTGGTGGAGCTGGCCCGTGCGCACGCATCCGGTACCAACGGGTGATCTTGGGTACGTAACGTCACGCTCCGCGTCGACGACATTCGAGGATGCGGATCTCCGAATCGACTTCGGACGAGTTACCCGTCAACGAGAACGGCGTCGCTCGGAGGTGGCTGCCCGCGACAGTAGGCGAAGATTTGGCCACTTCGGTTCAAGGATGGGGGAGCCACGGAAATAGGTGCGAACGCAGCGGATGTGAGTCACTCGCCGATGCTGGCTTCCTCGGCGTGGCGCAGGACGGTCAGGCGCCAGTTCGCGCGCCTGACGGACGTGGGTGAGGCTGTAACGTAACGCAGTGTGACGTCGACCTGATACCGAGTGAGTGACTATCGACTGTTCGACATCGTAGGGCGCAGAACCCACCTGGCGGAGGCACCTAAGATCGTCGGCGAGCGGTTCAGCGAAGAAGGGGAGACCGAGTGTCGGGCGGTGGATCACCTGTACCCAAACCTGCACCTCCACCGCAGCAGAAGCGTTGGTTCCAGGAGCGGACGTCGCCCTACCCGTGGGAGCAGGACGGGCTCGATCACGTACGTCGACTCATGCCCAATGCGGAGCCTTACCGCGCGTGGGCCACCTTCTCGTTCACCGCTGCTTCAGGTCGCATCAACGAGTGTGACCTGCTCGTCGCTGTCCCGGGCGGCCTGTACCTGGTCGAGCTCAAAGGGCACCCCGGGCGGGTCGTGAACAACGGTGAGACCTGGCGGTTCCTCCAGGACGGCTCCAGTCGGGCGCGCATTCTGCGCAACCCCCTGCACCTCACCGACCTCAAGTCGAAGGAGCTCAAGGGCAGACTGGAGTGGGCCGCCAAACGGTTGCACATCAGTCAGCGGGTGCCGCGCGTGGAAGCGGCTGTGTTCTTGTCCGCGCCGGATCTGCGGTCCGAGCTCGACGAGGTGCAGGGCACCCGGGTCTACGGCCGCGACGATGCTTCCCGAGGTTTGCCGTGGCTGTGGCGCGACCTGCTGTCCCGCCCGCCGCAGCAGGATTCGCAGCGGATCACGCCGGCCTTTTCCGCGGTTCTGCCGAAGCTGCTGGAAGAAATCGGCATCCGCGCATCGACGGCGCACCTGCGCTTCGGCGACGACTGGACGCTCGGCTCGGATCTGCTCGATGCCGGCCCCACGTGGGAAGACCGCCTCGCCGAACGGAAGGGGATCGTCCGCGAAGAGGGCCGGGTGAGGATCTACCTCACCGCCCAGCAGGCCAGTGAGGAACGGCAGCAGTCCGTCGAACGCGCGGCACGCCGCGAGTACCAGGTGCTGCAGGGCATCACCCACCGCGGCATCGCCCAAGCGGTGCAGATCCGCGACCACGGGGGCGGCCCGGCGATCCTGTTCCGCCACCGCTCGGACGACTTGCGGCTGGATTCGTACCTCGCGGTTCACGGTGAGCACCTCGGCGCCGAGGTCCGCCTCGACATGGTGCGCCAGCTCGCCGAGGCAGTCCGGTACGCGCACAGCCGCTCCCTCTACCACCGCGCGCTGGCCGCGCGGTCGGTGTACGTGTCGGCGAAGGAAGACGGCTCCCGACCGGTCATGCGGATCATCGACTGGCAGGCCGCAGCACGCGACTTCGACACCACCGGGTTCTCCTCGATCGGCAACACCTCCCTGCCGGGCGAGCACGTCTCGAACTCCGCCGACGTGTATCTGGCGCCGGAGGTTGACACGCCGTTCGCCGATCCGGTCGACCTCGACGTATTCGGGCTCGGGGCGATCGCCTACTTCGTCGCGACCGGCCAACCTCCCGCTGCCCAGCGCAGCGGGCTGATCGAGCGACTGACCACCGACAAGGGACTGCACCCCTACGCCGTCTCAGACGTCATTTCCGACCCGCTCGACGCGCTGATCTTCGACGCGACCCGCGCTGACGTCGCGGACCGGCTCGATTCGGCCGACGCGTTCCTCGCGCGCCTGGACGCAGTCGAGCAGGACGCCGTTCCCGCCGAAGAGACCACTGCGCAGGCGGACCCCCTCACCGCGATGCCAGGGCAGAACGTCGACGGCGACTGGGTGGTCGACCGAATCCTCGGCACCGGCGCGACGGCCCGGGCCCTGCTCGTCACCCGTGCCGAGGAGGACGAGGACGGCAAGCCGCACGACAAGCGGCGCGTCTTCAAGATCGCGCTCGACGACAACAAGGCCGCTCGCCTCCGCGCCGAGGCCGTCGCGTTGGACCAGGTCGGCGGCGGCGTGATCGTCCGCCTGCTCGACGGTCCGCGGGAGCTCGCCGGCCGGACCGTGCTCGACCTCGAGTTCGCCGGTGGGGAGGACGCCGCCGGCCCCACGCTCGGTGCGTTGCTGCGCGCCGAAGGCAAGCTCACCTACCACCAGCTGGAGCGCTACGGCAAGGACCTGTTCACCGCGCTCGACCACCTCGCGGGCAAGGGGGTGCGTCACCGGGACCTCAAGCCCGACAACTTCGGGGTGTACCGGCGGGCCGACCGCTCCACGCAGCTGATGCTGTTCGACTTCTCCCTCGCCGACGCCTCCGATCGCGACGTCCAAGCGGGGACCCGCGGTTACCTCGACCCGTTCCTCGACTCCACCCGGCGTCCCGCCTTCGACGACCACGCCGAGCGCTACGCGGCGGCTGTGACCCTGCACGAGATGGCCTCGGGGCAGCGGCCGGTGTGGGGCGACGGCATGACCGACCCGCGGACCACGGCCGACGAAACCCCGACGATCGCCTCGGATCTGTTCGACCCCGCCCTCCGAGACGGTCTCACCGACTTCTTCCTGCGTGCCTTCCACCGCGACGTCGACCGGCGGTTCGACACCTACCGGCAGATGGAGGACCAGTGGCGTGCGGTGTTCGTCGCCGCCGACACCGCCGCCCCGCTCACCAACCAGGCCACGGTCGGGATGGAAGGCGAATCCCTCGAGGACACCCGTGACGCGCACGCGGCGGCTGCCAAGCTGGACACCCCGCTCGAGCTGGCCGGCCTGACGCCGCGCGCGGTGTCGGTGGCCCAAGGCTTCGAGGCCACCACCGTCGGACAGCTGCTCGAGGTCCCGCTGCACCTGATCGCGAAGGCACGTGGCGCGGGCGCGATAGTGCGGAAGGAACTCAACCGCAGGCACAAGCAGTGGTCCAAGCAGCTGCTGCACGCGGAATCCGCGGCTGCGCGCACGGCCGACGAGGACCACCTCACCATCGAGGACTTGGCCGCACTCCTCACGACGGCACAAACGCGCCGGGGGTCGAAGAAAGCCGACGTCATCCGGCTGACGCTCGGCCTGCCCGACGGTGACGAGCCGCTGGAGCCATGGGCCTCGCAAGGCACGGTCGCCAAGCGCCTCGCCATCTCGCAGCCCTCGGTGTCACGTCACCTCAACGCCGCTGCGAAGGAGTGGTCGGCCGCGTCCTGGCTGTCCACGATTCGCAACGAGCTCGTCGACGCCGTGGCTGAGGCCGGTCGGGTCGTCACCGTCCAGGCGCTGGCCGCTGCGCTCCGTACTCGACATGGCGCAGGCGAGGACGACGCGGAACGCACCATGGCGCGGGCGATGGCCGTCGTGCGGGCCGCGGTCGAGACCGAGGTCTGGGCCGGCCTGCACACCAAGGACGGGGAAGACACCGGTCCACGTCTCGCGGTGCAGCGGCGTGGACAGCGGGTGCTGATCGCGTTGGAGTCGCTGCCCGGTTCCCAGGACCCGAGTGCTCCGGAGATGGCTGACTACGCCTTCGCTCTCGGTGTCCGCGCCGACGATCTGGTGGGCCGGGAGCCGCTGCCCGGCCGGGGCGTCGTCGTGCGCGAGCTGCGGGCGGTGCCGCCGCCGGAGGGACTACCGCCGCTGGCCGACACTCGGCTCGTCGAGTTGGCGTCGGTGATGTCCGAGCACGCGGCTGCGTCGCCGCGGCTTGAACTGTATCCGCGCGAACTGGACCTGGTGCGCGCGCTGCGGATCTCGCAGGCCGCGGCCGGGGTGCGGCGTGACCACGGCATCACCCAGCTCGACCTGATAGCCAAGGTCCGGGCCCGGTTCCCCGCCCTCGACGTGGACGAGCGGCTCACCCATGTCGAGCTGGAAGATGCTCTGCATGCCGCCGGTTTTCCGCTGGACTACGACACGGCGGACAAGGTGTTCCGGCCGCCGGCGCTCGAGCAGTCACGCTTCTCCACCTCGTCCTCCGCGCTCAGCGGGCACGGGCACGGGCGCTGGCGCGCCGCCGGCGCAGACCCCCACGAGGTTCTGACGAGGAAACTCACCGCGGCGATCGAGCGCGGCGGGTTCCTCGCGCTCACCCTGCGCGGGGCCTACCTGCCCGGTACTCCGGAGGGCATCGCCGCCCGATATCCGGTGCGGGCGATCGACGTCGATCGCGAGTTCGTGTCGGCGTTCCGGGCGCTGGTCGCCGAGCGTGGGCAGGATTGGGCGAAAGTCAGCAAGCTGGACGCGAGGTTCGGCGAAACCGGCGTCATTTCGCCGGGGCTGGCGTCGTACGTGCGGACGACTTGGGACCGGGTGCGCTCCCGCATCGACGAATCGGCGGGCGGGGCCAACGTCGTGCTGTTCCTGCACCACGCGGGCATGCTGGCCCGCTACTTCGACGAGGGCGGTCGCGCCTTGCTGACGCAGTTGCAGAACGCGGCCCGTCGGCCTGACGAGGCGCCACACGGCCTGTGGCTGCTGTGCCCGGCGGAGTCGGCGCTCGACATCCCGCAGCTGGACGGCAAGATCGTCGAAGTACTGACCGACAGCGAACGCGTGGTGCTCGACCGCGCGTTCCTCGACGAGGTTCGCACCACGGACGGTGCGGCGTGAGTGAAGGACTACTGGTGACAACGGCAGGGCGCGTAGTGGACAGCAAGCAGCTGGTGAAGGACCTGCAGCGCCAGGTGCTGGTACTGGAGGACGACCTCCGGGAGCGCGCCGGCGAGGAGCCCGAGTTCGCCACAGCGCTGCGGGCCGAGTACGACGACGCCTACGAGAAGAACCGCACCGCGGCGACGTACGAATCGTGGCTGGACGCCCGGGTCACCCAGGTCGCGGCTGCGTGGGTGCTCGGCACGGTGTTCGTGCGGTTCTGCGAGGACAACGGGCTCATCGAGCAACCGTTCATCTCAGGCCCTGGCGAGCGGCTCAGGGAAGCCGAGGAGCACCACGAGGCATACACCAGCAAATTCACGAGCCACAACGACCGCGACTGGCTGATCGCGGCTTTCAACCACATCGCCGACGCACACCCCACAGCCGCCGGACTTTTCGACAAGCGGCACAACCCGCTGTGGGAGATCACCCCGTCGTACGAGGCGGCGACTTCACTGCTGAAGTTCTGGCGGCGTCCCGACGAGGAGCTCCGCTACGACTTCACCGATCCCGAATGGGACACCCGGTTCCTCGGCGACCTCTACCAGGATCTCTCCGAGCACGCCCGCAAGACCTACGCCCTGTTGCAGACCCCGGAGTTCGTCGAGGAGTTCATCCTCGACCTGACGCTGGAGCCAGCGGTCGAGGAATTCGGCCTCAAAGGACTGCGGACGATCGATCCAGCCTGCGGCTCCGGACACTTCCTGCTGGGCATTTTCCAGCGTCTGCTCGCGAAGTGGCGCGAGGCCGAGCCCGGCACCGACGACTGGGAGCTGATCCGGCGTTCACTGGAGTCAGTGCACGGCTGCGACAAAAACCCGTTCGCGGTGTCCATCGCCCGGTTCCGCCTACTGATCGCCGCACTACACGCAGGCGGTGAAACGCGCTTGGCATCTGCTCCGACATTTCCGATCAATGTCGCAGCCGGCGACTCCTTGATGCACGGCAGAGGCGCACCGGGTGTTCAAGGTGAACTCTTCCCATCCGAGCGGCCTCACACATACGCCACCGAAGATATCGACGAGTTCATCGACTCACGCGACCTCCTGGGCCGGGCGTCCTATCACATCGTCGTTGGAAACCCGCCATACATCGCGGTCAAGGACAAGCGAGAGAACGAAACCTACCGCGCCGGTTACGATGCCTGTTCCGGCACGTACGCCTTATCGGTGCCCTTTGCGCAACGTTTTTTTCAACTTGCAATCCGTCGCGACGGCAGTGATCGCAATGCCGGCTTCGTCGGTCAAATCACCGCGAACTCGTTCATGAAGCGCGAATTCGGAAAGAAGCTAATCGAGAATTTCTTCAAGACGGTGCAGTTGACTCACGTCATCGACACTTCCGGCGCTTACATTCCCGGACACGGAACGCCGACGGTCATCCTCGTCGGGCGTAACCATCCCTACCGCCAAAACGACCCCACAAGGGCCGTGCTCGGTGTTCGCGGAGAACCAACTCAGCCCGAAGAGCCCGCGCAAGGGTTAGTGTGGTCCGCAATTGTAGCGCAGATCAGCAGGCCGGGCAGCGAGTCGGACTGGATCTCTGTAGCTGACGTCGACAGAGAGACTTTTGCCAAGTATCCATGGTCCCTCAGCGGAGGTGGCGCGGGAGACTTGGTTTCAAAGCTTGAGCAGGTTCAGAACACCCTCAGTACCGCCATCGCAGAAGACGGCCGAACAACACATACCGGCCTTGATGACGCATTCTATCTTCCTGGTAAGGCCGCACGCACCTACACAATGAGTTCCGGTTGCGTCCCCGTCGTGCCCGGCGAAGCGGTCCGCGACTACCGCATCGATGCGCACACTTCTACCTTTTTCCCATACGACGCCCAAGGCGCTATTCGTCCGATCACCAATATTGAACTCCGATTCCTGTGGCCAAATCGGACCGTTCTGCGCGAACGTGTCGACTTTGGAAACAAGCCCGAAGCTCGCGGCCTGCGCTGGTTCGACCATAGCATGTTCTTTCCCAAACGATTCAAGCGACCACTATCCATTGCGTTTCCATTTGTTGCGACGCATGGTCATTTCGCACTTGACCGAGGTGGGAAAGTTTTCAACAGGACCGCGCCGGTTATCAAGTTGCCGGATGGGGCGAGTGAGGACGATCATCTGGCCCTGCTGGGTGTGCTGAATTCGTCGACGGCGTGTTTCTGGCTCAAGCAGGTGAGCCATAACAAGGGCGTCGGTGGAATTGGCGGAGGCATTGGCGATGAAGATTGGGAACCTCGATACGAGTTCACGGGCACAAAACTACAAGAGTTTCCACTACCACGTGACTTGCCACTTGAGTTCGGCCGCACCATGGACTCGCTCGCTCAGCAGCTCGCGGCGTTCGAGCCGGGAGCGTTGTGCAGTAGCGAGGTGCCGTCGCGGGAACGACTCGATAAGACGCGGACCGAGCACGACCGCATTCGATGCCGGATGATCGCGTTACAGGAAGAGCTCGACTGGCACACCTATGGCCTGTACGAACTGCTGACGACCACCGATCTAACAAGAGTTACTGCCACCGACCGCGACGATGTGCCCGAGATCAGCCTCGGCGAACGGGCCTTCGAGATCGTGTTGGCCCGCAAGGTCGCTGCGGGGGAGTTCGAGACCGCTTGGTTCGAGCGCCACAGGTCAACACCCATCACCGAGATTCCTTCGCACTGGCCGGAGTGGTACCGGCAAATCGTTCAGGCTCGGATCGACATCATCGAGCAGCGGCGGGACATCGCGCTGATCGAGCGGCCGGAGTGCAAGCGGCGGTGGGCGACGCAGCCGTGGGAGAAGAAGGAAGCCGAGGCGCTCGAAACCTGGCTGCTGGACCGCTGCGAGCGACGCGACCTCTGGTACGGCTTGCGTGACGGTTTCGAACAGCCGCGGGTGCTGACGATCAGCCAGCTCGCCGACGCGTTTCGGGACGACGCCGACATGCAATCGGTCGCGCAGCTCTACGCCACCGACCATCTCGGCAAACGCGACCTCACGCTGGCCCAGGTCCTGGAAAAGATCATCACTGACGAGCACGTGCCGTTCCTCGCCGCGATGCGCTACAAGGACCCGGGGCTGCGCAAGCGCGCGCAGTGGGAGAAGGTCTGGGAGAAGCAGCGCGAAGAAGATCGGACAGGCGAGCGCCTCAACATCCCGGTACCCCCCAAATACACCTCCGCCGATTTCCGCAAGACCAGCTACTGGTCCCAGCGCGGCAAGCTCGACGTGCCCAAGGAACGCTTCATCTCCTACCCCGAGGCGAGTCCGGACGGCGACCCGACATTGCTGCTCGGCTGGGCTGGCTGGGACCACAAGGACCAGGCGCAGGCCCTGGTCAACGTCATCAACGACCGCACGCAAGAGGCCGGCTGGGAAGCCGGGCGGCTGAAGCCGTTGCTGTCCGGGCTCGCCGAGATCATGCTGTGGGTCAAGCAGTGGCACGGCGAGTACGACGCCGAGTGGGGCGGGGTACCGGCCGACGAATACCAGGCGTTCCTCGACGAGCAGCTGACCAAGCATCAGCTGGCGATGCAGGACCTGACCGCATGGCGTCCCGAGGTCCCGCGCCGCGGGCGCCGCACCAACAGTGCAAAGGGTGATCAACAGTGAGCGGAGCCGAGATGTATCTCCGGGATGTCATCGACATCCCGGACTCCGTCCACGCCGGCGACTTCAAGATCGACCTCACCAAGGGGTTCGTCGAGACCGACGCCCGCGTTGCCGAGTACGTGGTGACCGATCAGCTCCGGCAGGCGTTCGGCAAGGCGCTGTCGATCGTGCGCGCCGCCGTCCGGGACGGCGCTTCCCACGCCGCGTACCTGCACGGCTCGTTCGGTTCCGGTAAGAGCCACTTCCTGACCGTGCTGCACGCGGTGCTCAACAACGACCCGGTCGCCCGCGCCAAGGCCGGGCTGCAGCCGGTGATCGCCGAGCACGACGAGTGGCTGCGGGGCAAGAAATTCCTCATGGTGCCCTACCACCTGGTCGGTGCCACCGACATCGATTCGGCGATCCTCGGTGGCTACGTCAGCACCGTGCGCCGGCTGCACCCCAAGAAGAGCACCCCGGCTGTCTACCGCGCCGACGCGATGCTCGACAACGCCCGGGGACAGCGGGAATTCCTCGCCGACGACGCGCGGTTCGCCGAGTGGCTGGGCAGCGAAGCGCCTGCCACCACGGACGACATCGTCGACGACATCGACGACCTGGACGTCATCGAGGGCACCACTGTCCGCACCTGGACGTCCGCCAAACTCGATCATGCATTCGGCGCTCCAGCGGGCGACCCGGTGCGCGAGGCCCTGGTCTCGGCGCTCCTGTCCGGACCCATGTCGGCGTACAGCCGTGGTGCCACGGGCGATGCCGAGGCGTTTCTCCCCCTGGAGGACGGCCTGTCGGTGATCAGTCGCCACGCCCGCGGCCTCGGCTACGACGGGCTGGTCCTCTTCCTCGACGAGCTGATCCTCTGGCTGCAGGCGCACATGGCCGACCAGGAGTTCGTCAACACGCAGGTCAGCAAGCTCGTCAAGCTGATCGAATCCGGCAACGCCGACCGCGCGCTGCCGATCGTCTCCTTCATCTCCCGGCAGCGGGACCTCTCCAAGCTGGTCGGCGAGGACGTCACCGGTGCGGACGTGAAGAACCTCGAGGCGCAGGTGCAGTACCTGGCCGAGCGGTTCGACATCGTGTCGCTGGAAGACCGCAACCTGCCGGCGATCATCAAGGAACGCGTCCTCAAACCGAAGACACCCCAGGCGAAAACCGCGCTGGAAGGCGCGTTCACCGCCATCGAGTCGACGAACTCGGCGGTGCGCGACGTCCTGCTGGACGCCAACGGTGCCACCGGCGCCGACTGGACGGACTTCCGCGCCGTCTACCCGCTTTCTCCCGTCCTGCTCAACGTGCTCGTCGCGTTGTCCGGGGCCCTCCAGCGCGAACGCACCGGCCTCAAGCTCCTGCAGGAGATGCTGTACCGGCGCCGGGCCGACATGAAGCTCGGCGAGCTGATCCCGCTGGGTGACCTCTGGGATGTCCTCGCCGACGGTATAGGGGAAGCCTTCACCGAGCGGTTGCGGCAGGAATCCGCGGCAGCGCACCGGTTCCACACCAAGGTGCGCGCATACCTGTTGGAGAAGTACGGCAGTGAGACCGACGAGCGATTCGTCGCCGACGACCGGTTCGTCAAGACGCTGATGCTGGCCGCACTGGCGCCGGACGTGTCCGCGCTGGCGCGGTTGACCGGGGCACGGCTGGCAGCCCTGAACCACGGCTCCATCCGCTCGCGCACCGTCGCTCCCGGGACGATGGTGGTCACCCGGCTGCGCGAGCTGGCCGCGGAATTCGGCGAGCTGCGCTCCGAAGGCGACGAAGACCCGGTGTTCCGCCTGCAACTGTCCGATCTGGACATCGAACCGCTGCTGGACGCCGTCGGTGAGCAGGACTCGGTCGGCGCCCGCCGGATCTGGACCAAGCGGCAGCTGTGGCGGAAGCTCGGCATCCGTGACGTCGAGGAGTTCGTCTGCGACCGCGAGGTCGTGTGGAAGGGTACGCGCCGCACCGCGGAGTTCGTGTTCGCCAACATCCGCGACAGCCAGGACCTGCCGGACGTGCAGTTCAGCCCCAGCGTGCCGGGGCGGATCCGGATCATCCTCGACTACCCCTTCGACCAGCACGGCCACCCACCGAGCGACGACGTCGCGCGGGTGAACCGGCTCCGGCGCGAAGGCTTCGCCGCAGCCACGATCACCTGGATCCCGCACTTCCTGTCGGCGCAGAAGTCCAATCAGCTGGGGCGGCTGCTCAAGATCCACTACCTGCTCGAGCGCAACCGGCTCGACGACTACGCCGGGGAGATGTCCGCGGACAACCGGGTCAAGATCCGCCACCAGCTGCAAGCCCAGGCCGACACCCTCGAATCACAGCTCACGGCGTCCCTGATGCAGGTCTACGGCATCGCGCGGGCCGAAGAGTCCACGCTCGGTGCGCAGGTCGGCGAGGAAGGACACGTGCTTTCCCTGTGGCCGGGGCACACGCCACGGCTGGCTGCCGGCGCGAGCTTCGAGCAGAACGGGCTCAGCCTCGCGGACGGCCTGTTCTCCGCGCTGTACCCGAAGCACCCGGACTTCGACACGACCGGGAACCGCAAACCGATCACCGTCGGTGAGCTCAAGACCGTGCTCGGCTGGATCACACAGGCGATGGAGGAGGGCAAGCGGCGCATCGTGGTCGACCGGTCGCAGCTGGCGCTGGTCCGGCGGATCGTGCATCCGCTCGAACTCGGCGAGGTCTCCGACGGGCCGCTCAACGTCTCCGCGGAGTGGCGTCGCCGCATCGATCAGGCGGCCGGACAGCGCGGTGTGGACGGCGATTACTCCGTGGAGAACATCCGCTCGTGGATAGAGGAGCTCGGCTACACCGGGTTGGACAAGGCCGTCGCCAACCTGATCATCGCGACCTACGCGCTGCTGTCCGACCGCGCCTGGGTCTTGCACGGTTCACCGCTGCGCGAGGCTCCGGAGCTGGACAAGATCGGTCCCGGGCACGCGTTGCGGGCTCAGGAACTCCCGTCGGCGGACGAGTTCGCCACTGCGCGTGCTCGGGCGTCGGCGCTGTTCGGGGTGAACGTGGCCGAACACCTGGTCGCCCGCAACGTCAACCGTCTCGCCTCCGACGTGCGCGAGAAGGTGACGAGCCTGGAGACAGCGGTCAACAACCTCCGCCGGGCGCTGGAGACGCGGGCCGATCAGCTGGGTGTGCCCGCAGCCGCCGCCCGCATCACGATCGCGCGCTACGCCGCCAATCTGCTCGCCCGGCTGTCGGCCACTCGCGATGCCAAGGCGATCGTGCGTGAACTGGCCAACGCCGGCCACGACGACCTGAACGACCAGGTGCTCGGCAATGCCGTCGCCACCGCGCCGCAGGTGCTCGACGTGCTCGACCGGGTCGACTGGAACCTCGTCGAGTCCGTGCGCCGGTTCGTCGATCGGGAAGACACCGTCGGCGTTCAAGCCCGGCGGCTGCTGGACGACATCAGCGACACCGCCGCCGCCGACGAGTTCACCCGCTCGCTGGTCCCGGTGCTGGGCGATGTCCGCCACCGTGCCATCGCACTGATCGAGGAAGCCGCACGACTCGCCGCCGTGACGACGCCTCCTCCAGCGCCGATCCCTTCACCGCAACAGCCGAGTTTCCCGCAGTACGCTCCGTCTTCTCATCCCACGGAGAATCCAGAATCGGCCAGCAGCCGGGCGAAGCCGGCCGCGCGCCGGATCACGACCAGCGTGGTCGAGCAGCAATTGCAAGCGATTCTGGACGACTTCTCAGCCGAGATCCGCGACTACGCGAAGGACCATCCTGGCGTCGAAATCGTCCTTGACTGGCACATCGCGGGCGAGGACCGGTCGTGACCACCGCGCCACCGCAGCTGACCAAACGGATGATCGAAACCTTGCTCGCGGACTGGCTGCCGCAGGCCAAGGAGCGCCGACTCGTGCTCATCTATGGCCGGTACGAGGACGGGAGCAGCGACTTCGCCCTGAACACCGAGCAAGACCAGAAGCGGGTGCACATCACCGATCAGCACTCGGTGCTCGGGATTGTCGAAGCGTGGCAGCAGCACCAGACCGAACGGGGCGCCGACGACGTCCTTGTGGTGACCACGAGCGTCGACGACGCCCAGCTCGGCTGGGACATCCGAGGATATGCGCTCGGGCGCTCCACCCGCACCGCGGACCGCGCCAGCATCGTGGCGCAGCGATTCGGTGCCGCGGACCTCGACCCGCGCGTCCGCGCCGAGCCGTGGCTGATCGACGCACTGCTGGACGCCGAACCGGCGGGCGGTTGGCCCCGCAGCGGGTCGGTGCTCACGCGCGACACAGCCATGCGCACGCTGATCGGTGCCCGGCTCGGCATCGGCACGCTGCGCGAGGACGCGCTTGATGCCGGCACCCTGCTCGCCTGGTCGCTCGACCCGACCGGGCCGGACCGGTTTGCACGCTTCCCCGAAGTCGAGCAGGCCGGGATGACCGACTGGTTGGCCGGTTCGGTCGGCGAAGTCGCTCCGATCGTCCTGCGGCTGGCGGCCGCGGGAAAGGCAGCCGACGCCATGCCGCTCGGCCTGGTCGGCACGGTTGCGACCCGTCCGGACGCCTCCCCGGAAGCCGCGCTCGCCTTCGGCGGCCTGCTGGCAGGTGTCCGGCCGCCGGCGTTGCGCGCCTACACCGACGCCGTCGAGGGAACGTTGGAGCGCTGGCTCAGCGAGGCCGAGTCCGGTGGGCAACTCGCCCGGGAGCGGATCACCGACGTCGCGAACCGCGCCGATCAGCTCGCCGCGAGCGCGCACCTCACCGAAGCTCTTCGCGACAGCCGGTTCCTTCCGTCCAGCTACGCAGCCGCGCTGGGCACGCTGGCGGGTGCGCTGTCACCGACCCCTGTCAAGAGCAGCATCACCGCGGTCGAGCGGGCACTCGACGAAGCCCGTGACCACGGGCTGGCGCGGCTGGAGCCGGAACGCCTCAAAACGGCGGAGATGGCAGTACGAGTCCACCGATGGCTCGCGTTGCCGTTTCCGGACGTCGGCTCCGTCGCGGACGCCGCGAACCGGCAGGTCATGGAGTGGGCGTGGGTGGACCGCGCCCTGACGACGTTGTGGGTCGGCGACACCGGCGGCGATCCAGCCGTCGCTCAGGCGTACCGGGCGCTTCACCAGGGTGCCCGCAACCGGCGCGACCGGCTCGACGAGCAGTTCGCCGCGCAGCTGGCCAGCTGGGTTCCCCGCGCGTCCGGCACCAACCCCGGCGGCTGCCTGTTGATCGAGGACGTCCTCGACACCGTCGTTCGCCCTGTGGCGAGCCGGCGCACGCCGCTGGTGATCGTCCTCGACGGGATGACTGCCGCGATCGGCGCCGCGATCGGCGAGGAAACCACCGCCGGTGGTTGGCGTGAAGCCTCGCCACGTCAGGGTGAACGCGTCGCCGCGGTGACGGTGTTCCCTTCGGTGACCCGTGCAGGTCGCGCGAGCCTGCTTTCCGGTGTGCCGAGCGTCGGTGATCAATCGGTGGAGCGTGCCGGCTTCACCAGGTTCTGGCGCAAGCACCGGCGCGAAGCCGCACTGTTCCACAAAAACGACCTGGCGGGCGAAGCTGGCCAGCGGCTCTCCGAGAGACTGCTGACCGCACTCGCCGGCGACGGTGTCGTCGGCGTCGTCCTCAACACGATTGACGACGCGCTGGACCACGGCAAGGAGGGTGAGCGCGCTGGCTGGTCGACGCGCGACATCACGTACCTGTCCGAGCTCCTCGACGCCGCACGGGGATACGGGCGGCCGGTTGTGCTCGTTGCCGACCACGGACACGTCCTGGAACGGTCATCGACGGAGAAACCGTCGAAGGCCGAGGGAACGTCGGCCCGATGGCGCACCGGTCCGGCGGGCGACGGCGAGATCGAGCTGGCTGGACCGCGCGTGCTGCTCGGCGGCCGGGTGACCGTGCCGTGGCGCGAGGACATCCGCTACACCTCCCGGAAGTCCGGCTACCACGGCGGCGCCTCGCTCGCCGAGATGATCGTGCCCGTCCTCGTCCTCCTACCGTCCGACGAACTCGTGCCGGCCGGGTGGCACGTTCTCTCCCCCGAAGCTGTTACCCCCGCTTGGTGGGAGCCGCGGCGAACGGTGCTCCCGGAGCAACCCGTGTCGGCTCGCAAGTCCAGCCGTCGCAAGCCCGAGCCGGAACCGGCCGTACCGCTGTTCGCGGTGGATGTGCCGGACGAATCCGTCGGTACCCGGGTCGTGGCCACCGATCTCTATGCCGCCCAACGGGCATTCGTGCCGAAGGCACCGGACAAGCAGGTCGTGGCGGCGGTGATCGATGCGTTGCTCGACGCGGACGGGTCGCTTTCGCTCAGCGCGGTCGCGGAGCGGGCCGGCCGGGCCGCACGCCGCCCGGAATTCTTCGTCAGGACCCTGGAGCGCCTGGTGAACGTTGATGGTTACCCGGTGCTGACGCTGCGCGACGGGGATCGCAGTGTCAAGCTTGATCGCGAGATGCTGGAGACGCAGTTCGGAGTGCGGGTGCGATGACCGTCCAAGCGAGCGAGGCGCGGCGACGCGAGGCAGTGGACGCCCTGCGACGCGGCACGGTGCCGCAGTCAGGACTCGACCTGCTCGCCGTCGGCCTGGATCGGTTCGCCAGCGCGATGGAGGAGGATCTGGCCACCGTGGCGCGTGGAGGTGCAGCCTTCCACGCAGTACGTGGTGAGTACGGATCCGGGAAGACGTTCTTCACGCGCTGGCTGGCCGAGCGCGCGAAACGCCGGGGCCTGGCGACCACTGAAATCCAGATCTCCGAGACCGAGACACCGTTGCACCGGTTGGAGACCGTCTATCGGCGCCTCACCGAGCGGCTGACCACAGCCAGCCACCAGCCCAGCGCACTGCGCGCGGTCGTCGATTCCTGGCTCTACACACTCGAGGAACAGGTCATCGAGGCCGGTGACGTCGCCGAGGACGACGAGAAGGCGTTGGCCGCGGCAGTCGAGCGGCTGATGGAGCAACGCCTTGCGGAAGTGGCTCGGACCACCCCCGCCTTCGCCGCGGCACTGCGGGGCTACCAGCAAGCCGTGACCGCCGAAGACCACGCCACCGCGGAGGCCCTGATCGCCTGGCTCGGGGGTCAGAAGTCGGTCGCCGCAGCCGCCCGCCGGGCCGCCGGGGTGCGCGGTGACCTGGACCACTTCGGTGCGCTCGGATTCCTCCAGGGACTGCTCACCGTGTTGCGGGATTGCGGGCACCCCGGTCTCCTCCTCGTACTGGACGAGACCGAAACACTGCAGCGCGTGCGCGGCGACGTGCGGGAGAAGGGCCTCAACGCGCTCCGGCAGCTGCTCGACGAAATCGACGCCGGTCGATTCCCCGGGCTCTTCGTCATCATGACGGGGACACCGGCGTTCTTCGACGGCCAGCAAGGTGTGCAGCGCCTGCCACCGCTGGCTCAACGGCTGGCAACGGACTTCGGCACCGACGCCCGGTTCGACTCGCCACGCGCCGTGCAGCTGCGGCTGCTGGGTTTTGACTTGGATCGGCTCGTCGAGCTGGGCCAACGGGTTCGCGAGCTGTATGCGAGCGTCGCGCAGCACCCCGACCGGATCGCCACGGTGATCGACGACGCGTACCTGCGGACCCTGGCTTCGGCGCTGACCGGTCAACTCGGCGGCAAGGTGGGCGTCGCGCCGCGGCTGTACCTGCGCAAGCTCGTGGCCGACGTGCTGGACCGCGTCGACGAGTTCGGGGACTTCGACCCCCGAGCCCACTACGCGCTGACCGTGTCGAGCACGGAGCTGACCGAGTCCGAGCGCAACGCCGCCGCGAGCGCGGACGACGTCGACCTGGATTTGCCGTGACCCATGCGTTGACGCGGCTGCATCCGGCGCTGGTGCACCACATCGTCAACACCCTGGGCTGGCGGTCGCTGCGACCGCTGCAGGAGCAAGCGATTGAGCCGGTCCTCGGCGGCCAGGACGCGGTGCTGCTCGCCCCGACCGCCGGCGGCAAGACGGAAGCGGCCTGCTTCCCGCTGCTGAGCGCAATGGAGGAACATCGCTGGACCGGTCTGTCGGTGCTCTACGTGTGCCCGCTCAAAGCGTTGCTGAACAACCTGCTGCCGAGGCTCGACACCTATGCGACGTGGCTCGGCCGGCGGGTCGGGCTCTGGCACGGCGACATCACGGCAAGCGCCCGTCGCGCGATCCTCCGCGACCCACCCGACCTGCTGCTCACCACGCCCGAGTCACTCGAAGCAATGCTGGTCAGCGTCAACGTCGATCACACGCAACTCTTCGCCGGTGTACGCGCGATCGTGGTCGACGAGGTGCACGCTTTCGCCGGTGACGACCGCGGGTGGCACCTGCTCGCCGTGCTCGAACGCCTGACGCGGATCGCCGGCGTGCCGATCCAGCGCATCGGGCTTTCCGCGACGGTCGGCAATCCGCACGAGCTGGTGACGTGGTTGCAGGGATCGAACCGCACCACACGAGAAGGTCGAGTGGTGGCCCCCGACACCAAACCTGCGCCCGGGGCGACGCCGCCAGGCGACCTGGAGATCGACTACGTCGGCTCGGTGCACAACGCAGCCACCGTGATCGCTGCCCTGCACCGCGGCGAAAAACGGCTGGTGTTCTGCGACTCGCGGCAGTTGGTCGAGGAAATCGGGGCCGCGCTGCGTGAGCGAGGCGTGACGACCTATCTCTCGCACGCTTCCCTTGCGCTCGACGAACGCAGACAAGCCGAGCAGGCGTTCGCCGAAGCTCGGGACTGCGTCATCGTGTCCACGTCCACCCTGGAGCTGGGTATCGACGTCGGCGACCTCGACCGAGTCATCCAGGTCAACGCCCCGTCCACCGTGGCGTCGTTCCTGCAGCGCCTGGGCCGGACGGGTCGCCGGCCTGGCAGCACTCGGAACTGCCTCTTCCTCGCCCTTGACGAGAATTCGCTGCTGTGGGCGTACGCGCTGGTTCTGTTGTGGAGCCGTGGTTTCGTCGAGCCGGTGCACGCACCACCTGAGCCTCGCCACATCGTCGCACAGCAACTTCTGGCCTTGTGTCTGCAGGAGCACACGATCGGGAACAGGTTGTGGAGCGAGGCTTGGAACGGGCTCGCGCCGTTCGACTGCAGCGCGGAGCCGATCACGCGTTACTTGGTCGAGGAGGGATTCCTGGACCAAGACGGTGAACTCCTGTTTATCGGCGAAGAGGCCGAACGTCGCTTCGGCCGCCAGCACTTCATGGGGATGACCGCGGTGTTCACGGCTCCGCCGCAGTTCACCGTCCTCGAAGGGCGCCGCGAGATCGGTCGGACCGATCCAGCGCTGCTCACCGAAAAGGTCGACGGGCCCCGCCTGCTGTTGCTGGGCGGGCGCAGTTGGAAGGTCACGTGGATCGACTGGAAACGGCGCCGATGTTTCGTGGAGGCTGCCAAGTCGGGAGGCCGCGCGCGCTGGATGACGCCCGGCATCGGCGGTGTGGGGTTCGACCTTTCCCGTGCCGCGCGTGACGTGCTGCTCGGCGAGGACCCGTCGGTGAAGCTGACGCAGCGGGCCATGCGGGTCATGGCGGAACTGCGCGAAGACCGCATTGGCTCGGTTCATCCCGGTGGAACGGTGATCAGCAGGCAGGGCCTGGACGTGCGCTGGTGGACGTGGGCGGGGTTCCGCGCCAACGCGACCTTGACCGCAACTTTGGGGCACCTGGCCGACGAAAAGCAGCGATTCGACGACGTGTCTGTCCGGCTCCGTTCCGACCTGGATCGGGATATGTGGCACTCGGGCGTCGCGGACGCCGCCCAGCGCCTGTGCCTGCCGGAAATCGACGAGCGGGCGCTGGACGGGCTGAAGTTCAGCGAGGCCCTGCCGCACCGGCTCGCCATGGCTACGTTGGCGGCACGGCTTGCGGACGTCGATGCGGCAGCAGAGGTGCTTGAAGAGCCCACGCGTTTCGTCGTTCAGTGATAACCGAAAGCGCAACCCGTTAGATGCGGTGACTGTGCCAGCACTTGATTCTGGTGCCACGACGCGAACCGCATTGATCATACGTTTCCACATTATCGACTACGCGCAGCGTGGTTGATTCGCTCGTTGACCTAGGCCGTTCTACCAAAGAGGCAGCCTCGGCGTAGGCGTGTCGTGACCGAGATAGGCCGATTCGGTGAGCGAGTCAGCGATGGAACTACCTGTGGTATCGGAGACTATCCTGCCCGCGCAACGGCAAAGGGTGCACTCGATGCGGCCACTCGTGTCAGACCGGTGACGTTCGATTGGTGGCACACGATACGGTGAGTTGCCGACGGCACGTGCTGTGGGGACTGTGGAGGTATCGGGGTGACCGCTGAGACGGACAAGGTCCAGCAGGAAATCGGTGAACTGCTGCGAGCGGTCCGCGCGGAGATCGACGCGACGATCGGTGCGGAGACCGGGTTCGACAAGGTGGCGTTGACCGATGGTCGGGTGACGGGCGGCGACGGCGAGCAGTTCGAATACTCGTTCGCCACCCGCGGTTGGAAGGAGTCGTTCGCCGAAAAGCCGCTGCTGGTGCGGCCTCGACCGGGCGCCGTGTGGGAGTCAGCGGAACTGGTCGCAGTGGCTCAGGCTCGGCTTCGGCTGCGTACGCCAACTTCGCTGGGCGTGAAGGCCGAGCTCCGCGAGGACGACACGGCTGGGTTGGTCGTGCTCGCGGAACAACTTGAGCAGGCCGCCGCCGGATCCACCGGATTGAACTTGACCACAGCCGGATGGCTGCTCGGCCGGAACAGCCCAGCCGCCGCGCGGTGCCCAGAGCCGGAGCGGTACGTTCGCGACTGGCAGAGCCTGCAGCTGAATGACCGTCAGCGTGCCGCCGTCGTCAGCGCACTCGGTAGCGAACTGGCGTTCGTCTGGGGCCCGCCCGGCACTGGCAAAACCGAAGTCGTCGGTCACATCGTGGAGGGCAGCTACCGACAGGGGCATCGGGTGTTGTTCCTCGCACCGACCAAGGTCGCTGTCGATCAGGCGATGGAGCGGCTGTGCACGCTGCTCAATGCTGAGAGCGGATTCGCCGACGGGCTCGTCCAGCGGCTCGGCGACATCGCGGTCAGTTCCCTCAAGGATGAGTACAGCAAACAAATTGAACCGGACAAGATCGTAGCGCGTTTGAGCGCTGCCCTGTCCGACGAGATATCCGTGTTGCGTCCTCGCCTCGCAGTTGCCGACGAGCAATTGGCACTTCACGTTGAATATGCCGAACTCGCTCAGAACTTCGAGCAGCTGCGAGCCAGTGCCGCGCAGTGCGCACAGGGTGCCGCTGCAGCGGCGGCACGAGCCGACTCAGCCGTTCGGACAGCGAATCTCCTGCGCAACGAGCTCACCGAAATCGGTGTACCGTCCGGTATGTTCGCCAGCCGGAAAGCACGGCGACGCGACGAACTCCTGTATCAACTACAGGCCGCTGATCGGGATGCAGCCGACTCCTGGGGGCAGCACCAGTTCGCCACCGCGGAACAGCAACGCCTCACAGCGCAAGCGGAGGCCGTGTCGCTCAAATGTAGCGGGCTCCGGCCACAACTGACTGGGATCGCACCCGCCGAACGACTCGCCGCCACAGCTGCGAGTCTCCGGGAACGTCTCGCGGTGTTGCAGGAGGAACTCCGTACCGTCGAGGACGTGGTGCGCAGGAACTGCCGGGTCATGGGCACGACGGTGGCCAAAGCGGTGCAGTCGCGATTCTTGATCAACAAGTTCGACACCGTCGTCATCGACGAGGCAGGCATGGTCAATCTTCCTTCTGCGTGGTACGCGGCTGCTCTGGCGGCGAAGCGGGTGGTCGTGGCGGGCGATTTTCGACAGCTGCCTGCGGTCACCCGGGCATCCAGCGACCGCAAGGCCACCCAGGAGGTGAAGGCGCACTCCGAGCGCTGGATGGATCGGGACGCTTTCCACGCGGCTGGTATGGTCGATGACCGCGGGCGGGTCCGGCCCCGTGACTGCCTGGTCGGACTGAACACCCAGTATCGCATGCGTCCGGCGATCTGCGCGGTCGTGAACACCATCGCTTACCCCGACGCACCCCTGGTAACCGGCCGAGGGGACACCAGTCGGCTGCCCCCGTCGCCGTTGCTGGGGGCTCCCTTGATCCTGGTCGACACCGGCTCACGCCGCGCGGCCGCTCGGGGTGGCTCAGTCGGTCACAAGGTCAACCCCGTGCACGAAGCCGTGATCCACGAACTTGTCCGCGGCCTTCAGTACGACGGCGTGTTGCCTGTGCGTAAACAGGACGATCACCCGCCCGAAGTCCACCCGTCCAATCGAATGGCGGTCATCACTCCCTACCGCGACCAGGTCAGGGCGCTGCAGGGCAGCCTCGCCTACCGGTTCGGTGTTGATTACGATGGCGTCGTAGACACCGTACACCGCTTCCAGGGTAGCCAGCGGCCCCTGGTGGTGATCGACACCGTCGCCGGCGCCGGGGACAAAGTCGGGTTCTTCTACGAGGGCGTGGGCTTGTCCTCCGCGACCTCTCGACTGCTCAACGTGGCCGTGAGCCGCGCGCAAGACCACCTCGTCGTGGTCGCGGACGTCGACTTCCTGAGCCGGAACCTCAAGCCCCACGGCGAAGCCGCCCGCTTGGCCGACTACCTGCAGAAGTATGCACACCGGCTCGACGTCGGTGATCTCGTGCCGTTCCGCGCGGCGGACGACCTCGCCAGCCTCGGTCCCGACGAACTGAGCCGGCCGGCCTTCTTCCCCGCCGACGAAGTGCCGCGCGCCGTCGCTTGGGACATCGACCACGCGCGGCGCAGCATCGACATCTACTGCGCGTTCCTCGACCCCGCTCCGGTCGAACGCTGGCTCTCGCGACTGAAACCCCGCATTGACGACGGCTTGCGCGTAACCATCCACACGCGACCATCCCAGCGAACCAAATCCGAGCGGCTGATCGCGGTGCTCGACGCGGCAGGTTGCATCGTGGTCCAGCGTGAACGCATGCACGAGAAGGTCGTGATCATCGACGATGAGGTGCTGTGGCACGGGTCGCTCAACCTGTTGGCCGGGACCGGGCTCACCGACCTGATGATGCGCATCACCGATCCTGGCGCCTGCGAACGGGTGCGCCGCATCGTCGAGCGTGCTCGACCCGACCGCCCTGCCCGTCCCTCTCGTCCTGGAAGGCAACGCACGCCTCAGCAGAGGGACAACGGCGCCGCCCGATTGTACCTGAACGTGCCGTACGAGGAGAAGGAGGCGGCCAAGGCGTCCGCAAAAGCCCGCTGGGATCCCACGACCAAACGCTGGTACGTGGCAGCGGACACGCCCCATCACCTCGTCGAACGCTGGCTGTGAGCTTCCACAACCCAAATGCACGGCTGGACGTTTGGCGCCAGACGTGGCACCGCCCCACGCGGATGTACAAAGACCTGTGCTGCATCTAGGAGCTGTTTGGGGTTCGGATCATGTGGTTCGGGTCAGGGGCTTCAGCCACAGGATCGCTCCTCGTAGATGCAACCCGGCCTCGTAGCTTTGCGGTGTCTTGTCGTAGCGGGTGGCCAGGCCGCGCCATGTCTTGACCTTCTGGAAGCAGCGTTCGAAGGTGTTGCGACGTTGGCTTTTCGGCTGGCCGATCTCCGTCGGAGCACTGAAGGAAACGACTTGCTTCGTCGTCTCGAAACCTTCATCGGATACCGCCGGGAACCCGTACTTGCGAGACTGTCGGTGCCCGCCGGGATGCTGTGGTGGTGTACAAGCACCTGGATCCGGGGCCCATCCCTCCCGCGTCGTCCCCAGCGACCGCGCGCGTGATGCGTCGAACTCGCAGGTCTGGTACCAGGCCAGAACTCGCGGTGCGTAGGGCACTGCACAGGTGTGGCTTGCGTTTCGTTGTGGACCGGGCTGTCCCTGGCGGCAATCCGCGCCGACGGGTGGACATCCTGCTGCGCGGTGCCCGAGTTGCGATCTTCGTAGATGGCTGCTTCTGGCACTCCTGCCCGCAGCACGCACACCTCCCGCGGGCGAACAGGAGCTGGTGGCGGTTGAAGCTTCGCGGCATCGCCCTGCGTGACCGCGACACAGACACTCGGCTGCAGGAAGCGGGCTGGATCGTCATCAGAGTCTGGGAGCACGAGGATCCTGCAGAGGCAGCCAGTAGGATCGAGAGGATCGCCTTCGATCGGCGAAATCGACGATCCGGGTAGTCCAGAGGCGGTGGAAACCTGCCAGAGCGCACGGCCCAAGCGGTCCAGTGCTTGCCAGCTGCCGAACCTGAGTCGAGTCGACTGCGTCCGCTCTGTGTATCGGTAGGGAGTTGAACCCCCAGAGTGTCCGAGGGGCGACTTGCACACTAACCACACGCCTACAGTTGTCCCGATAATGAGCGGATGAAGTTGAGTGGCTCACATCCAGCGAGCCTTTCCAACCTGTTCTTGGTTGATGGGGGGTGTGTCGCTGAGCTGGTGTCCATCCAGACATTGCGTGAGCTGACCCAATTATCCGCACCCACCGCTGTGTGTGATCGGCTCACACTGGCGGGGACTACCACCCCAACGCCAAGCCGGCCCGGTGCTCGCGCACCTGGGCAACGGCGACCCCTGCCAACGCTTGGCCAAAGGGTTCGGGATCGGCGTGGCCACCGGGTGCCGCTACCTGCACGAACCGTCACCCTGCTCCCCGCCGCGCCCCCACCCCGACCGCCACCTTATGGCAGTTGGCCTGGACCCGGCACAACTACGCCATCGTCGTTAGCACCGTCATCCGCACCGACCGTGTTGCCGCCAACCGCTCCTACTACTCGGGTACACACACCGCTACCGCGGCGTTAACATCCAAGCCCGCACCGGTCCCCATGGCCAGCGGCTGTGGCTCTCGCATGGGCTACCCGACGCGATCAACGACACCGCCGCCGCCCGCCACCACGACATCTGCGAGCAGGCCCGCCAGGCCGGACTGCGGCTGCTGGTTGATGGCGGCTACACCCAGGGCGCTCCCGGGGGTGATCACCTCGTAGCGGAACCGCCGCAACCGCCACTAGCCCACACGTGAGCTAGGATCCGCCTACGAAGCCTTTGCCAGGGTGCACAGCCGCGGCAACGCGGATTCGCCACCCTTGGAACTGGCATGTCCTCACCCGCGTCCGCGCCAGCACCCACCGCGCTACCACACTCGCCCACGCCATCCTTACCCTCGAACACCTCACCAACTAACCGAGATGGAAAAGGCTCCGTGAGTCAGTACACAGACAGAGTAACTTTTCGAGCAATATCGCTTTCCGTTTGAAGTAATTCTTGATCCGGGCTAATCCAGACGTTAATGGGCGCTCCTGCCGTGGACAGCACTTTGCGCAAATCGACGACTTGGGTCGTGTTTCTGACATCAAGTCGTCGAAGCTGTCGAAGATCGGCAAGTGGTGACCAGTCGACAATACTCGTTCCAACGAATGCGGCATCAACTAAATTCGGCATATCAGACACTGGCTGGAGATCTTTGAATTCGTCGTTGTTGCGGATCCACAGTGTCTTGACGGATTTCATTCCGCGAAAAGCGGAGATTTCTGAAAGCGACCTACTGTGAAAATTCGCCATCTCCAACTTGGGGACAGCGTCTCGAATGGCTCTTGATCCGCCACGTATTGGCCCACTTTTTGCGGCTAAAGATGTAAGGGTTGGAAATTTTTCGAGAATCTCAATGTCATCAATGCGATCCACATCCCATAAACCCAACTCTGCCAGTTTTGGCATTGAAGGGATGTTAGAAATTGAAGTCACGCTCTGCCCTAGGCCGCCCACGTTCAAAGACTCAATGGTGCCTCCAATGAACGATGCTGCATTAAAGATGTCGAGAATATGCGCATTCATTATATGAAGACTGCGCAGATTCTGGAGGTAGCCAATGGCGTCGACGTCACAAAATTTCGACTCGTCATTCGACGTAATATACACCTCAACGAGACTGCTATGCGCTCGCAGTGGCGCAAGACTGGCGCCGGATGCGAGTTTTGCTGAGAGGAACTTCATGTTTGGAACATCATTTAAAACCTCGAGATTTGGTAACTCCGAAAATCTTGAGGTGTTCACATAGACAGACTCTAGACGGTTCAACCTGTTGAGAAGCGGGAAATGTTCGACCAGTGAAACTGAAATCATGCCATCAATGAGCGGAGCGTCAGCAAGCACATGCTCGGCGTATCGTGTTGGATCAAAGAAGCGCCATGCCTGAATTAGTTCCAGTTGCACTTCCTCTCGAGCGTCGCTCGCGTATCGGTTAAGCACATCTAGGGCCTGGTCACCACCGATAAGCGCCACGGTTCGTACACAAGCTTTTGCCACTGAATCTGATAGCCCCTCGAGACTGAGCGGCATCTTTTCCAGCGTGGACGACCCGGCTGTAGCCAGGGAGCGAGCCTCTCTGATTTGCTTAGGTGGCACCAACTTATCTATCACTATCTGCATTCTTTGGCTAATGTTTTGAGCTATTTGCTCGCCCGCTGTTTCCAGGCAGGCGGCGGCAAGCAAGCGATATCGGCGAGCATTGCTTGGATCGTTGTCTATTCTCTGCAAAATACCTTCAAGGAGCTCGCTGCGCATTGGCTGAGTTGCATGTCCTGCGGCCATTACAATCACTTCGCGCCAAGAATCACGATGACAATTAGCAAGAAGCGTGTCTACATGATGTTCGTTAATCGCTTGTTTCGCGGCTAGGTACTCTTGGAAAGTCTTATGGATGAAATCAACCTTTCTTACCGCAGGACTTCGCAGCAAGCCACTTCGCTCTATCAGAAAGGTAAGAATTAACTCTGGAGAGGCCTCAATTGTAGGCATGCTCGAAATCGCGTGCGATATGTATTCCACGGCGCGTTCGGTGGTCAGCTCCGACTTCCCGGCCAGAGTGAGACGCCAAGCGAGTTGCTGTAATATTGCCAGGGATAATGGTGGCGTGACGCGAGACTCGAGAAAACCTGTATCTATCTCTCTTTCGGCGTCACGACGCTCTATCAACATTGATATAGCGTTCTCGTAGATACGCATCCTGTCAGCAGGAAGCTGACTTCTTCGATCCAGATTCAGAGCGCAGAGCATTGCGCACATCAGTGGATTGGTCGCCAGAGAGCGCAGGTGAGGTCTTCCGGTCAACTGTCGCAAAAATGAACGCTCGAAGTTCGAAACTTCAACGACTTTGCAAGGTAAGTTAATGGCGCCCGACGTTGCAGCTTCCGAAATGGCTGAGTGCCATCGGTTCACGAACTCGGTAATATCGTGCATAGACATTGACTCAAGCCGGACGTCGGCAAAGCCACTTTCCCGAAGCCAATTTGACTCGACGGCCGCAGGCCGAGTCGTCACTATAACGGTGGCCTTTGGGTAGGCTGCCGCGAAATTTCTCAACCAACGTCGAACTTGTCGTCTTCTTGAGGGTCCCACTTCATCGACCCCGTCGATTAGGACTAGAGCTCGACCAGCTGCCAGCTGTTCGTGTTCCCACTTTGGTGGACAGTAGCCACCAAGTTCTGGGGCGACGATTGCGACAAAGGTGTCCGGTTGCGGCATTTCGAAGTTTTCGATGCTGCGAAGTTTAATATAGAAGGGAGCGTGGCCGTTCCATTTTTCAAGTGATCCGCGGAATGTTCCTCGAGCCGCATTTACGGTAATCCATTGAAGAAGGGTGGTTTTGCCCGATCCAGCATTACCAATAATAAGAGTTCTCGGACTCACGTCTAACGCCGACTCGACTGCATAAGAATTGCTTCCATCGTCTCGTTCGTCGACCGTCGGCAGTGATCCAGGAATCTGATTCCTCCCAAGAGACACGGAGAGTGTCATATACGCTACGGTCACTCTAGACTTAGGTCGATAATTTCGGGTGCTTAGTCCAAAAATCTCGAGATGGTCATTGTCATTCGCGACAACCTTGAGGTAACGCGACCGGAAGTCAGAGTCGCTTTCGCAGGCTCCCGTCTTTGGCAGGCTTTGCAAGATTTCATCTATCTTACCATTAATTTCAGTGAACCTTGAAAGCAACTCAACGGTTGATCTATTCGTAAACTCCGGCAAGTGTTTGACTATCTCAACAATGGTCAAGCATGCCTCGTCGAGGACTCGATCGTAGAATTCCATCCCATCTGTGCTCAGCGTGAAACTGGATACGACACCTCTTCCAGCTCTGCGAACGCTGGATGCAAACTTCTGAGGATCGAGGTCTATGTCAAAAAATGCTTCGTCTGTAGTGTCTGCATGTAGAACAGAGTCGATCACGGCATGAACGGCGGCTGCTTTTTCGTTACCGTCGAGGGCTTTGAATTCAACATTCAGCGTGTCTTCAATTCGCTTGGCAATGGAGTCGGTCAACTCCTGAAGTTGTCGATCAAATGCCCGCTGCCTATAATAATCGATTACGTCGAATTTTATCAATTGGCGAAGCTCTGATTCTCGACTCAATTTAGCTGCCCGCTGAGTGCTCCATCTCTTCAAGGCAACCTGGGTGATGATTCTGCCGAGAGTTAGGCTGGCCGGCTCTAAAGTCAAGAGGTTCTCCCAGGTGCTCAGAAGTGCTGTTCTGAGACTGGGTCGCTTCATGTGGCTGTGACGTTACGATGACAGCGACACGTGCTCAATTTGTTGCCGAATGGGTACCTGATCGATATTGAGTCAGCATTGGTGTGCCACTGCGACCAAAGGTTGGTTTACGCCTCGTCATCCTCTGGTGGCGCCACATTAACAGTGGCTGTTTCTTGCAGTCTGCCCAAGCCCGTCTGCGGCTGCGGGATGGGTTCAGCGAGGGTTTCGTTTGGTTTATACGTAGTCAGGTGGCGTGAAATTGTTTCAACGGAACAGTCGAAGGCTGTCGCGAGTTCGTCGATGGTGAGGTTGAACTTGGTGCGGAGGCGGCGGCAGACCTCGGTGTTGACGTCGGGGCGGCGTTGGGAGGAGGTGGCGTGGCTGCGTCGGATGGCGTGGAGGCGGTCGAGGCTGTCGCCGCGGTTGAGGGCACGTGCGGTGAGGGTGGTGAACGCTGCTTGGTGGGTGGTGATGGCGGTGGGGTCGTCGGTGCAGGTGGTGGTGAGTAGGTCGTCGGTGCTGAGCCACGGGTGAGCTTGATCGCCGGTGAGGAGGGTGAAGCTGGTGGCGGCGGTGGTGTGGCCGCACTCGGCGAAGGGGAGGATTTGGAGGTGGATGTGGGGCAGTTTGACCAGTTTGGCGAGCTGGTCGAGTTGCCTGATCATCGTGCGGCTGCTGCCGGCGATGTTGTACAGCGCGGCTTCGCCGAGTACGACGTGTAGCTGGAGGGGCTGTTCGCGGCTGAGGAGCCAGGCGCTCTGCCGCACGTGGTACTTCGCTACGTCGGCGGTCGTCTGCTGGTCTGGGCGGGGAACCTGCTCGTTCACGGCGATGGCGTAGTCGTCGGTCTGCAGGATCGGGGGCAGCAGGGTCGGGGCGTAGGTCCGCTGTTCGGTGGCGGCGGACTGGAGTTCGTGGAACTGCTGGTACCGGGTGGGCACGGTGGCGGCCGGCGGTTCCTTGCTGGCGCGGGCGCGGAGAGCGCGGAGCCGTGTGGCTTCGGTGCCGGTGACCTCGTACAGGTTGAGCAGGGCTTTGAGGTCGGACGTGGTGACGCGCCGGGTGCCTTCTTCGATGGCGTCGAGGCGGGTTTGGGGCCAGGAGAGGTGCTCGGCGACTTCGGCGGGGTGGAGGTCGGCGTGCTCGCGGTACTCGCGAAGTTCGAGGCCCAGCTGTTCGCAGTAGCGGAGCGGGGTGGGCTGGGGTGCTTGGCCGGAGGCTGCTGTGGAGATGGTCACGGACTATTCCTGTTCGGGCAGAGCTGCGAGGCGGGCGGAGATGGTGTGGTCGAGGTGCTTGAGGAGCGTTTGCAGGGTCCTGAGTTGGGTGGCATCGAGGCCGGGTTCGTCGACCTCGCGGGCGAGACGCAGCGCGACGGGGCGGAGTCCGGGGCTGAGCGCATGGAGCAGTTGCGGCAGTTCGCTGGGCTGTTTCGCGGCGCCCCTGGTCGTGGACATGCGGATATCACCTCGTCTTGGTTGGGGGAGCCCGTCACGGCGGTTGTGACGGCATGGAGAGTGCGCTGACCTGCGTGGACGTTCGTTGTGACGGGTGAGCCGAGAGCGCGAGACCTGTCACAGAAGAGCGTCGGAGGGCTTTCTGCCGCCTGATGCGAGAGCGGAGGTCGGGGCGTCACGTGTCGCGGGAGCGCGGTGGCGGGCGTGAGGTGTTGGGGCCGGTGGGGGCGGGCGGAATGGCGTCCGCCCCCACCGGCATTGTCCGGCTGGTCCCGGGGGCATCGCCGTGCACGTTGAGGCGGGCGCGGCGGCGGAACAGCCGGAGATTGGGGGCGTCGAGCAGACAGCGTCGGGTGGAGCGCGTGCGGGTTCGGCGGGCCGGGCGATGGGGTACGGCGGGGCGTTGGGCGGTGGCGACGAGGTAGAGGCAGCGGGCACGGGCGTGTCGACGGCAGGAGGCACGAGCCGGTGTAGAGGTGGTGGCCGCAGAGGGCTTGGTGCCAGCCGGCACCGCGGTGGAGGCCGCGGGCGAATTCCTCGTCGGTGACGGCGTGTTCGAGGTGGTCGGCGATGCAGCGGTACCAGGTGACGTAGAGACGCTGGGGCGCCGCGTTGTCGTTGCTGGTGCTCACGGTGGTCGCCTTCCTGGGGAGCCGGTGGATGGTGATCACTGAACCGGCTGGCGAGGCGGCTTCCCAGAGCGGTAACGTCGAACTTGGGCCGCGAGGATGTTGCAGTCAGGGGTTTGACCTGCGAAGAAGGCTGATATGTTGGCGTAGTCGGGTGACTACGTGAGGTGATCGGCTTGGCTGGGCGGCGGACGGCCCTGGTGGCGGCGCGGAAGGCTGCCGGGTTCACGCAGGAAGGGCTTGCCGAGGCGCTGCACGTCGATCGGTCAACGGTGATCCGCTGGGAGGCTGGCGAGTACGCACCCCTGCCCTACCTACGGCCGAAGCTCGCGCGGCTACTTGGTCGGAGCGCGGACGAGCTGCGCGACGTGCTTGACGGCGAGGTGGCGGGCGACGCGGCGGACTTCGGCCCGGAGGTGGAGCGCGCGCTGAACTGGGTGGACGCGCGGGCGGGCTGGTCGGTCGGGGAAGCCGACCGGCGGTTGCGTGGCGAGCTGGCCAAGGGACGGGCGACGCAGGCGCCCCGCGTTGCGGGGCGTGGCGAGATCGCGGAGGCGTTGAGGGCGTACTACGGCGGCGAAGTCGCTGGGCGTGCACGCTACGCGGCGCGGGTTAGGAGCACGCGAACGGCGACCAGCATCTTTACGCGGCCTGCGTGGCTTGGGCCGTGGGAGTTGGACGCAACGGGCGATCTGGAGTTGGGGCCGGGCAGTGGTTCGGCGGCCGGGCCGATCGATGGGGCTGCGGCGGTTCGTAGGTTGGCCGGGGTCGCTGAGGGCGACGTGCGGATGACGGATGCGCCGATCTACCGGCTGAAGGAGATCGAGTCGGCGGCGGCTGGCGGCCTGGTGGGGCGGGTCGAGCTGGCGTCGTTCGTGGAGTACGCGCTGACGGCTGATCTGCTTGAAGGAGAGCTGGTGGACGCGCTGACTGCGGGGCGGTCGACGAAGCCGGGCGAGCTACCGCTCCGGGATCGGTATTTGCCGGATGTGGCGAGCGTGCTTGACCTTCGGAGCCGGTTGTGTGCTGGTGGCGTGCTGGCGTTGACGGCGATTGCGCGGCCAGCGGACCTGTACCGCGGCGAGGCCGATTACCTCTTGCTGGTCCAGGAGCGTTCGGCGCAGGTGCTCAACGCGGCTGGCAAGTTGTCCGTGATCCCGAAGGGCTTCCACGGGCCGTTGGCGGACTACCGGGCGGACGCCCGGATCGGGGCGACGCTGCGTCGCGAGCTGGAGGAAGAGCTGTTTGGGCGCGCTGACGTCGACAACACCGCCGGTGGGCCGCGGGCGGCGGACCCGATGCACGCAAGTCGGTTGTCGCGGCCGTTGCGGTGGTTGAGTGAGCGGCCGGACCGGATGCGGATGGAGTGCACCGGCTTCGGGTTCAACCTGGTCAGCGGCAACTACGAGTTCGCCACGCTGGTCGTGATCGAGGATGAAGAGTTCTGGTCACGGTTCGGTGGGGAGGTCGAGGCCAACTGGGAGGCGGCCGGGTTGCGCCAGTATTCGACGAGAGATGCTGAAATGCTGGTGGACCTTGTTGGTGATGAAGCGTGGAGCAATGAGGGACTGTTCGCTTTCCTGCAAGGCTTACGGCGACTCCGGGAGATCGGTGGCAGCCGGGTTGCCTTGCCGGAAATTGAATTAGGTGGCTGACGGCCAGCGGACGGTGAGGACTACCGATTCCTCGATGGCTTCCCATGAATGGTCAATGCCGGGTCCCCACATGACGTAGTCGCCCTGCTTGCTCATCGTGCTGCTGCCGCCGGTGACGTCGACGCGGAACTTGCCAGAGACGAGCATCACGAGTGTGGTGCGCTGGTCGTCGGAAGTCCACTCGGCTCGCTTGTCGCCGAGAGGGTGGTTGGCCCACTTGACTTCCACGTCCTTCGACGAGCGGACGCCCTGCGACGGGTCGATGAAGTGACCGACCAACCAGCCGCGCGTCTCGCTGGCGTCCTCGTTGGCGTTGCCGGCGGTCCAACCGTCGCTCACTGGCTGATCTCCCATTCAATTGGTGGCATTTTGACGCGTTCTCCGCCGAGTTGGGCAAGCCGTCGGAGCCCGAGGATCATAGCGAACAAACCCTCGTTGCTCCAAGCCGCGTCGGTTAGTAGTTCGGTCACAAGGTCGGTATCGGCTGTTGAATACTGTCGCAGGCTTTCCGACTCCCAGTTCGCTTCGACCACGCCGCCATAACGTGTCCAAAATTCTTCGTCGTCGATGACGATCAGGCTGGCGAATTCGTAGTTGCCGCTGACCAGGTTGAGCCCGAAGCCGGTGCACTCCATGCGGAGACGGCCGGGTTGGTCGATGAGCCAGCTCATCGGCTCGGAGAGCTTGCTGGGGTGCATCGGGTCGGCGGACAGCTGCTGCCCGAGTGTGTTGTCGATGTCCGGGCGGCCGAACAGCTCTTCTTCCATCTCCCGGCGCAGGGTCGCGCCGACTTGGGCGTCTCGGCGGATGTCGTTGAGCGGCTGGTGGAAGCCCTTGGGGATCACGGCCAGGCGGCGCGCGGCGTTCAGGACGCTTCCGGAACGCTCTTGGACGAGCAACAGGTAGTCGGCTTCGCCGCGGAACGGGTCGGCGGGTCGAGCGATGGCCGTGAGCGCGAGGACGCCACCGGCGCAGAGTCGGTTGCTGAGGTTGAGCACGGTCGCGACGTCCGGTAGGTAGCGGTCGCGGAGCGGCATGGGTGACGAACCGCCGGCGGCGATGGCGTCGACCAGCTCGCCTTCGAGCAGATCCATGGTCAGCGCGTAGTGAACGAAGTGGGTCACGCCCAGCGAGCCGCCGAGGTGCTGGGCGGCCGGTGCGATGTCGAGCAGGCGGTAGAGCGGGCTGTTGACCATCCGGGTGTTCATGGACAGCGTCTCGGCCAGGCGCTGAACGGCGGCGTCTGCGGCGTGTTCATCGAGTCGCAGGTCGGCTTCGGGTAAGGCGCTGGCGACGGTGAGCCGGTCGTGCTGAGGTAGCAACGGGCAGTCGAGAGCGAGCCAATCAGCGCTGGTCAGAATACTGGTGTTCACGAGTTGGTCGCCGCATCGGGCCGTGAACAGGCTGGCAGTGCCGTAGTAGTCGGCCAGGGTGCGGGCGACGTCGCGCTGGCTGACCCATCCGCGGCGGGTGCCGCGGTCGCGGAGGCTCTGGGGGTCGATGGCGGCGGCGCGCTCGGCGACTCGTTGGCGGCTTGTGCCGGGTGCCCATCGTGCGTGCCGGTCAAGCCATTCGAGGGCGTCGACGATGTTCGGGTCTTCGGTGAGCCGCGGGTCCGCGATGGGCTGTGCGCTGGTGAGTTCGGCGAAGCGGGTGCGCTCTGCGTCCGAGGCGCGTTCAAGCGCCGTGTCCAGGAGTTGTTGCATCTCCGATTTGGGGCGGAGCGACGGCTTTTGATGCCACGCGGCGACCGTGCGGACGCCGATTCCCAGGTGCTCGGCGAACCGCTCGTTGCTCAGGCGCAATGCGGCCTGAAGTGCGCAAGCTGTTTGGCCGGTCCAGCCCTCGGTATTCATCGCGCGACTGCCCCGAAAAGCGGAAGTGCAGTGTTTGTGCACTGGTCCTGCACTGGTGATGCATGGGAAGTCACGGCCATTCGGCCTTGAATTTCAGGTATGGAAATCACCCGGCGCTCAGCGCTTATTGCGAACATGCTCGACCACGGTCGCGAGGTTGCTCTGGACGTCTTCGAGGCGTTCGGTGATGTCCGCCAGCCGATCTTCGAGCGCGTCGAGGCGCGACCACAGGCCGCGGTCGTCGTCGGCCGGCTCGTCGCGGTGCGGGGGCACCCGGCCTTCCAGCACGGCGAGCAGGTGCTGCGGGTTCCAGCCGAGCGTCGTCGACAGGGCTTCGAGCGTTCTGGCGCTGCGCCGCCGCTCCACCGTGTGGTGTTGCAGCTCGCGCACGATCGCCTGCGACACGTGCGAGCGCTCAGCCAGCTCGCGTTGCCGCCAGCCGAGTTCGTTCACGCGCTCGTTGATGGCCCTGGCGACTGCCGCCCAGTCTTCCGACACCTATTCCTCCGCGCTCCGCCTCAGCGCCGAGATTAGCGGTTCTTCGACGATTTCCGGCGTCATCGAGCGCATCGCGGCGGCGCGTCGCTACAACGCGCGCTGACGAGAGCTGAAATTAACAATATAGTCTTGAAATTGATCACAAAGGGCTTCCTTCAATGCGTACCAATACGACCTTTCACACCATTCAAGAGACTGCCTGGATCTTGGGCGTGTCCCGGTCCGCGGTGAGCCGCGCGATCAGAACGGGCGCGCTGCGGGCTACCCGCCGCTCCGGGCTCAAGGTCTCGTCGACCGAGATCAAGCGCGTGCTGAGCACCCCGGTAGGTGCCGCATGATCACCTGCGAAGACGACTTCTGGCTGATCGCCATCGCCTGGCGGCTCGACCGGCTTCGGTGGGTGCCAGCGAGCGCGCTGAACGTTGTTGTTACTGGTCAGGGGCTGTGCATGTGGCCGCCGCCGGATACCGGGCCGCCCAGCGGCGGCTCCGACCGGGAGTTGGCTGCTCGGCTGTGCGAGGGGTGCTCGGTTCTGGACGAGTGCCTGGAGCTGGAACTGCGGGTCGGTGGCGACACCACGTTGGGCGTCTGGGGTGGTCTCGCCGAGGACGATCGGCGAGCGCTCCGGCCGCACTGGCTTCGCCGCGGTGAGCGCACCCAGGATGGGGGTGCACCGTGACCGTGACTCCGACGCAGATCATGGCCGTGGTCGGCGTGCTGCTCGTGTTGTTCTGGGTCTGGCGGACTGGGGCGCGCCGGGCGAAGGCGGCGGCTGAGGCCGCTCGGAGTGGGGCGCGGCTGGTCTCGCTCGCCGGGCGGGTGCTGTTCAACGCCGGGTTGATCGTGGCGGTTCAGTGGGTGGTGATCGCCAACCCCGGCAATCGCTGGTTGCTGTTGGCCGTGCTGGGACTGCCGGCGTTGTTCTCGTCGTATGCACTGACCAGGGCGATGACGGTGACGACGATCGACACGTCACGGCGGGGTGGTCGCCGATGAACGGGCGGGCGCAACGGCTGGTGCGCGATGCTGCCGAAGCCGCGCAGGTGCGCGCGTACCAGACCGATCCGGACGTGGTGGCGCTGCGGATCGAGCGCGTCCGGCGGCAGGTGGACTGGATGTGCTGGTCCGGGATCGTGCTCGGGCTGGCGTTCACGATGGCCAATGTTCAGGGGTTCGCGTCGGCGGGCACGCGGCCGTGGTCGTTGGCGTGGCTGGCCGCGTGGGTGCTCGACCCGACGGTTTCGCTCGTGCTGCTGGCGATCCTGCGGGCGGAGCAGGTGACGGCTCGCTACCAAGTGCAGACGGGGCCATGGGTGCGGCGGGCGAAGTGGTTCACGCTCGCCGCCACCTACGTCATGAACACCTGGGAGTCCTTTGCGGACCGTGATCCGGCGTCGATCGTGCTGCACTCGGTGCCGCCGCTGGTGGTGTTCGTTGCGGTGGAGGCGATCACGGATCTTCGGGACAAGCTGACGGATGCCGTGCTGGTGGCGCATCGAAGTGCTGGACAGGCCGGTTCGGAGGCTGGGCGGCGGAAGTTGTTCGCGGACTACTTGGCGGAGGCGCGGGAGTGCTGGTCGCCGGGGGTCGAGGTCAGTCCGGCTTGGGTTCGGCAGGTCACCGGATGTTCGCGTGGGCTGTCGCCGCGGTTGGCGCGGGCGCTTCGGGCGGAGGTCGCCGATGCGTGAGGACTCGTTGGTGAAGGCGGAGCCGGTACTGGACGGCGAGTTGGTGGATGAACTGCCGCAGCCACGCCGGCGGCCGGAGCGCCGAGGACGGCTTGCCTCCTGGTGGTTGAGGCGTGTTCCAGCGTGGGCGAAGGACCGGTACCAGGCACGCCAAGTCCTGAAGGATGCAGTGGCTGGTGTTCTTCGGGCGCCGGGGCGGTTGATCGGTGCTGTGGTTCGCGGGGTGGTTGCGGCGGCGCGCTGGTGGCGGCGGTGGGTTTCGGTTCGTGAGTACCGGGAGGCTGCGGAGCAGGCGGAGAAGCTGGCGGACAAGTTCGTTGAGATCAGGGCGTTGACCTTGTTCCGGTGGAAGGTGACCGGGCTCGTCGGCGTCTCGGTCGCCGTGCTCGGGGCGGTGGCTCACCTGCTGTTCGGCGAGCGGGTGCTGTGGGGCGGCGGGGTTGTGGTGGTCGTGGGGTTGGCGGTGCTCGGGCGGCGGAAGGACGGGAGCCCGGGGCGTAAGGCGGTGTTGGCTGGTCCACGGACTCTGAAGTGGACGATGGACCCGCAGGTGCTGGTGGACGCCTTCCGCGACGCGAAACTGATCGGTAAGGACGAGACGCTTCGCCTGGTCGAGCGCGCGACTCGGATTGGTGACGGCTGGGCGGTCACGGTGGATCTGCCGGCGACCCGCAAGGCGGCGGACGTGATCAAGAACCGGGATGCACTGGCGTCCGCCTTAGCGGTCGATGAGGTGCAGTTGATCGTTGAGCGGGTTCGTGGGAACGGTGGCCATGCCGGGCGGGTGTCGATGTGGGTGGCGGATCAGGACCCGTACGCCGGGCCGCCGTTGCGGACGCCGCTGTTGGACTTGGCGCGGTGGGATGCGTGGCGGCCGGTGCCGTTCGGGCGGGACGCTCGGGATCGGCGGGTGGATCTGCCGTTGGTATGGACGTCGCTGCTGGTTGGGGCGATTCCGCGGCAGGGCAAGACGTTCGCGGCACGACTGGCGGCGGCTGGATTGATCCTGGACCCGTTTACGCGGTTGTACGTGGCCGACTTCAAGGCGGGCAAGGACTGGGACGCTGCTGCTCAGGTGGCTCACCGGTTCATGTCCGGTGACGAGTCCGTGCATGTCCGGGCGCTGCTCGACTGGCTTGTTGAGTTGGTCGGTGAGGTGCAGGGGCGGTACCGGCGGATGCGTGAACTGGATGACGTGACGTGCCCGGAGTCGAAGGTGACGCCGGAGATGTCGCGGGATCGGGCGCTGAACATGCCGGTCACGGCGATTTTCGTCGATGAGGTCCAGGTCCCGTTGGAGGACCGGACTCCGGTGGCGGTCGACGGGCAGAAGGTTCCGGCTGGCGAGTACGTCGGCGAGCTGCTGACGTGGTTGGCGAAGAAAGGACCGGCGGCCGGGATTGTGCTGGCGTTGGCGACACAGCGGCCGGACTCGAAGACGATTCCGTCTGGGCTGCGCGCGGTGATCGGGTCGCGGTTCGCGCTGCGGGTGATGGACTGGCGGGACAGCAACATCGTGCTCGGCGAGCAGATGAACACGCGCGGGTACGACAGCAGTCGGCTGCTCGCATCGCACAAGGGCGTGGGCATTCTGCGGCCGGACGGTGACGTTGCGGATGTGCTCGCGTTGACGGTTCGCACGTACTACATGCCGAACGAGGATTGGCAGGTCATCTGCCGTCGTGGGCGGGAGTTGAGGGAGGCGGAGGGCACGCTGACCGGGCACGCGGCCGGGGATGATGTTCCGCTTTTGGAGCGCGTTGGGGAGGCGCCATCGGTGGAGCTGCCGGAGCCGTTGGCCGCGGTGGTCGAGTACTTGGGCGAGGACGGGCGGCGGTTCGTGCCGAGTGCGGAATTGGTCGAGGCGGTGGGGGTCGAGGCGACGGCGTTCGGGCGGCAGATGGGCGAGTTGGGGTGTCGGCCGACCAGGGACCGTGTGCCGGGCGAGGACGGGCGGACGAAGCAGGTCCGCGGATATCTGACGGCTGATATCAGGCGCGCGGTGGAGCGATTGGGTGACGGCCGTGGCCAGGGTGAGCGATCGTGAGCGCCGCTGGGTTCGATGGGCAGCCTGTTAGGGTTATTCTGCCTGGTGAGATGCCAGTCTTGACGGTGGCTGCTGCTCGGGTGCTGCTGGCGATTCTGGTCGAGCTGACCGAGGTTCCGGTGCTGGATGCGCCGGGTGAGGAAGTGTCCGATGACGGCTGATTTCAACAGCGATCCGTGGGCCGTGCTGGATGAGGTGCTAGGCGTTCAGGCGGTCGAGCCCGTGGACGAGGGAATCGGGGCGCTCGCCTTCTACGGGCGCTGCTCGACGGAGGACAACCAGGACCCGGAGACGTCGCTGGGCTGGCAGTTGGGCAACGCGCGGAAGTTCGTCGAGCCGCTGGGCGGCGAGGTGGTCGCCGAGTTCTTTGATGTGGGGCAGTCACGGTCGGTGCCTTGGGAACGGCGCACGGAGGGCAGTCGGCTGCTGGCGGCGTTGAAGGACCCGCGGCGGGGATGGAACGCGGTGGTGGTCGGTGAGGGGACGCGCTGCTGGTTCGGCAACCAGTTCTCGTTGATCGCGCCGCGGTTCGCGGCGTATGGGGTGGAGCTGTGGGTGCCGGAGCTGGGCGGGAAGTTCGACGCGCGGAATCCCTCGCACAAGATGTTGATGAGCGTGCTCGGGGGGATGAGCGAGTCGGAGCGGCAGCATGTTCAGGCGCGGGTGCGGGCGGCGATGGATGCGCAGGTGGTGAACGAAGGCAGGCATCAGGGCGGCCGGGCTCCGTACGGGTATGTCGTGGTCGATGGTGGGCCGCATCCGAACCCGCGCAAGGCGGCGGAAGGGTTCCGGCTCAGGGTGCTGGAGGTGGAGGACGAATCGGCTGAGGTGGTGCGGCGCATCTTCTCGGAGTACCTGGACGGCAACGGGGATCGGGCGATCGCGAACGGGCTGAACCGGGACGGAATTCCGTGCCCGTCGGCTCGGCGGCCGGATCAGAATCGGCACCGGCTTGCCGACGGTTGGCAGGGCAGCACGGTTCGGTCCCTTTTGGAGAATCCGAAGTACACGGGGTTCGCCGTGTTCGGGCGGTGGACGAAGCACGAGACCTTGCTGGACCCGGACGATGTGGCGGCTGGGCACGTGGTCCGTTTCAAGCGGGCCGAGCGGGAGCAGATTGTTCGGTCACGTACGCAGGCCCATCCGGAGATCGTGTCGGTTGAGGTGTTTGCGGAGGCTCAGTTGCTTCGCCGGTCCAAGGCGGCCGGTGGGCTTGCGACGGCGCGTAAGGCAGAGCGGGGTGCGAGGACGACAGCGCGCACGTACTTGTTGCGCGGTTTGGTGAGGTGCGGTGTCTGCCATCGGAAGATGCAGGGCGCGACGATTCGCAAGGGTGCGTACTACCGATGCACCGCACGGACCATGGCGCCGAGTTCGCCCGCGCTGATCGACCATCCGAAGACGGTGAACCTGCGTGAGGACGTGGTGGTGGAGGCGATCAACGGGTGGATTGGGCACTTGTTCGAGCCGGGCAACGTGGACGAGACCGCCGCAGCACTGCTCGCATCGGCGGGTGGCGAGGCTGGGGCGGGTCGGCGGGATGCTGCGAAGCGGCGGCTCGCTGATGCGGATGCGCGGCTTCGGCGTTTTCAGGACGCGATTGCAGCGGGCGTGGACCCGGCGGCGGTGGTCGAGGCGATGAACCACGCTCAGGCCGAGCGGGCGGCGGCCAAGGCGGAACTGGACAGTCAGCCGGCGAGCAAGACCATCACCGACGCAGAGATCTACGCGAGGATCGATTCGCTCGGGGACGTCGGCGCGGTGCTGGCGGATGCGAAGCCGGCTGGCTTGAGCCGCCTGTACCAGCGCTTGGGGCTCGACCTACGCTACGAACCAAAAGAGCTGGCCGTCTATGCGACGACCAGCCCCGGTGTAGATAGTGTGCGTGTCCGAGGGGGGACTTGAACCCCCACGCCCGTTAAGGGCACTAGCACCTCAAGCTAGCGCGTCTGCCATTCCGCCACTCGGACTTGCTGGAGAACAGGTTACTCGATGCGCCAGGCGCCGTTAACCGGGGGGCCGCTTCGTCGCCGGAGGGGTTGGTGGCAAGATCATCGGGCTTGGCGGGTGGTAGAAACGCGGGGTGACCCAACCGAGCCTGATCGATACAGCCGCCGACGAGGCAGTGACGCTGACCAGCGAACTCCTGCGCATCGACACCACCAACACCGGGGACCCCGACACGCTGGTCGGTGAGCGCGAGGCCGCCGAGTACGTGGCCGAGAAGCTGACCGAGGTCGGCTACGAGATCGAGTACGTGGAGTCCGGCGGCAAGAACCGGCACAACGTGATCGCCCGGCTGGCCGGGGCCGACCCGAGCCGCGGGGCGCTGCTGGTGCACGGGCACCTCGACGTCGTACCGGCGGACGCGGCCGAGTGGTCGGTTCACCCGTTTTCCGGGGCCATCCAGGACGACTACGTGTGGGGCCGCGGCGCGGTCGACATGAAGGACATGGTCGGCATGACGCTGGCCCTGGCCCGCCACTACAAGCGCAACGGCATCGTGCCGCCGCGTGATCTGATCTTCGCCTTCCTCGCCGACGAGGAGGCCGGGGGGAAGTACGGCGCCCAGTGGCTGGTCGACAACCGGCCCGACCTGTTCGAGGGGGCCACCGAGGCGATCAGCGAGGTCGGCGGCTTCTCCATCACGCTCAAGGACAACGTCCGCGCCTACCTCATCGAGACCGCCGAGAAGGGCATCCGCTGGATGAAGCTGCGGGTTCGCGGCACCGCGGGCCACGGCTCGATGATCCACCGCGACAACGCCGTCACCAAGCTCTCCGAGGCCGTCGCCCGGCTGGGCAACCACCGGTTCCCGCTGGTCATGAGCCCTTCGGTGCGGGAGTTCCTGGACGGCGTCACCGAGATCACCGGCTGGGACTTCCCCGACGACGACATCGAGGGCGCCGTCGCGAAGCTGGGCAACATCTCGCGGATGATCGGCGCCACCCTCCGCGACACCGCCAATCCGACCATGCTCACCGCCGGTTACAAGTCCAACGTGATCCCGTCGGTGGCCGAAGCCGCGGTCGACTGCCGCATCCTGCCCGGCCGCATCGAGGCGTTCAACCGCGAACTCGACGAGATCCTCGGCCCGGACATCGAGAAGGAGTGGATGGAACTCCCGCCGGTCGAGACCACCTTCGACGGGGCGCTGGTCGACGCGATGACCGCCGCGGTGCTCGCCGAGGACCCCGGCGCCCGCACCCTGCCGTACATGCTCTCCGGCGGCACGGACGCGAAGGCGTTCCAGCACCTCGGCATCCGGAACTTCGGCTTCGCCCCGCTGCAACTGCCCGCCGACCTGGACTTCTCCGCCTTGTTCCACGGCGTGGACGAGCGGGTGCCGGTGGCGGCGCTGAAGTTCGGGACCCGGGTGCTGGACCGCTTCCTGCGCGCCTCCTAACGCAGGTGCTGCTGTGCCCAGGCGGCCAGCGTGGTCGGCGTCGTGGTGACCACGCTGCGCTCGTCCTCGGGCACGAAGTCACCGGTGAGCCCGGACGGCATGCCCGCGATGCCGTCGATCTGCTCCGGGGGGAGGCCGGCGGACTCCAGCGTCGCGCGGAACTCGGCGTCGGAGATCTGCTCGGCCTTGACCGGGTGCCCCAGCACGTCGCCGAGGATGTCCGCCACCTGGGCGAAGGTCAGGTCCTCCGGCCCGTGCACGGCCTGCACCTGCCTGCCCCGCCAGGCCGAGGCGAGCAGCTTCACCGCGACGACCTCGCTGATGTCGCGGGGATCGACCCACGGCATCGCGTGGTCCAGCGGCCACGGCGTGCGAAGCACCCCGGCTCGCAGCGACTCGGTGTCCATCAGCAGGTTGCTGAAGAAGTACCCGCACCGCAGGTGGGTCACGGCGGCGCCGGTGGCGTCCAGCTGCTCCTCGGTGCGGGCCAGGCCGTCGATCTCGCCGGCGCCGTGCCGCTTCTCCGCGCCGACGCTGCTCAGGAACACCGTGTTCGCGATGCCGTTCTCCTGCACCGCCCGCGCCGCGTTCGCGCCCAGCCGGGTGTAGTGGGCGACGGGGTCGCCGCCGGGCGAGCCGGGATTCACCCAGAAGAGCGTGTCGGCGCCCCGCGTCGCGTGGACCACGAACTCGGCGTCGCCCTGGTCGCCTTCCACGAGGTCGACCCGTTCGCGCGTGGCGTCGTCGAGCTTGCTGCCGTCCCGCAGGAGCAGGGTGGGTCGCACGCCCGCCTGCAGCAGCAACCGCACGACCCGGGAACCCACCTGCCCGGTGGGGGTGGTGACAACGATCTTCCTGTCGAAAGTGGTCATGTCCCGGACCGTACGCAGGATTGTGGTCACATACTGACCACAATTACCGGCGTCGGGAGATCGCCACCCCACCGAGGCAGATCGCCCCACCGGCCAGCCCGTACACCGTGGGCACCTCGGCGAGCAGCACCCACGACAGCAGAACCGACACGGCGGGCACGGCGTAGGTGGTGGCGCTCAGGCGGCCGGCGTCCATCCGCCGCAGCGCGTACGCCCAGGCGGTGAAGCCGATCGCGGTCGGGAACAGGCCGAGGTAGACCACGCCCGCCACGGCACCGGCGGGGGCGGCCTGCAGTTCACCGACCAGCTGCGGAGCCCACGGCAGCAGCGAAGCGGTGGCGATGACGCAGCCGAGCCAGATGGCGGTCAGCCCGTCGACCGCACGCAGGGTCAGCTTCTGCACCAGCACGCCGGACGCGTAGAGCACCGCCGCCAGGACGCAGAGGGCGACGCCGAGCCAGTCCCGCTGGGAGTCGGCGCCCGCGGCGATGACGGCCACCCCGCCCATCGCCACCACGGAACCGATGATCAGCGGCCGCGGGAAGCCCTCGCCGAGGAACCTCCCGGCCGCGACGGCGACCAGCAGGGGAGCGATGTTCACCAGCAGCGCGGCGGTGCCCGCGTCGACGTGCCGTTCGGCGGCGTTCAGCGCGACGGTGTACCCCGCGAGCCAGAGCACGGCGTAGACGGCGATCAGCAGCAGCGACTTCCGCGACGGCAGCACCACCGGCGACCGGCGGTGCCGCAGCAGCACGAAAACGGTGAGCGCGACGGCCGCGACGGCGAGCCGGGCCAGTGCCATCGGGGCGGGCGAGAGCGTGTGCCCGACGTCGCGGATGGCGACGAAGGCGGACGCCCACAGCACGACGGTGAGCACCACGGCGGCAGCGGTCTTGACGGGGACCCGGGTGGCCGGGACGGCGGGGGCGGTCTGGAGTTCGGTCACCCGATCATCGTGCGGCCGGTTTTTCAACAGCACAAGCGATTTGTTCTACACGAACGTTAAGTCACACTGTACGGTTGACGACATGCTCGACGTCTCCCGGCTGCGTGTGCTGCGGGCGGTCATCGCCACCGGCTCGATCCGCGCGAGCGCCACCGCGCTCGGCTACACCCCGTCCGCGGTGAGCCAGCAACTCGCCGCCCTGCAACGGGAAACCGGGCTCCGGCTGGTGGAACGAGCCGGCCGGGGCATCGAGCCGACCACCGCGGGCCGCACGCTCGCCGCCGAGGCCGAGACCCTGTTCGAGGCGCTCAGCCAGGTCGAGCAGGTGGTCGCCGACCTGCGGGCGGGCCGGGTGGGCAGGCTGTCGATCGGCTACTTCGGTTCGGCGGGGGAGAGCTGGCTGGCGCCGCTGGTGGCCGCCCTGCGTGCCGAGTTCCCCGAACTGCGGCTGGACCTGCGGCTGACCGAGTTCACCGGCGGTGATCCGGACGTGGACATCTTCGTCGAGAGCACGGGGGTCGAGCGGGCGGCGCACGTCGAGGTGCACCGGCTCGTCGACGACCCGTACCTCGCCGTGGTGCGTGCCGACGACCCGCTGGCGCAGGCGGGGGAAGTGCCGCTGGCAGAGCTGGCGGAACGGTCCTGGGTGGACAACGACCTGCGGCAGGGCGCCTGCCGCCAGATCCTGCTCAACGCGTGCGCGCAGGCCGGGTTCGCGCCGCGGTTCGCCGTGGAGACCCACGACTACCGCACCGCGATCTCCTTCGTGGCCACCGGGATCGGCATCACGGTGGTTCCCGAACTGGGCATCCGCGAGCTGCCGCGTGAACTGGTCACCGTGCCGGTCGTGGCACCGCGCCCGGTGCGCCACATCGGCGTGGCGGTGAAGAAGTCCGTGGTGGACCACCCGGCTGCCCGGCGGATCGTCGAGCTGCTGTCGTTATCGGTGATATCAACCCAGCGCTAACAGTGATACTGTCGTGGGTGTTGGCACTGTTGGTCATGGGAGGACGCTGACATGAGCACCACGGAACAGCGGGTCGCGATCGTCACCGGCGGGTCGCGCGGCATCGGCCGGGAGGCCGCCGAGCGGCTCGCCGCGGACGGGATGGCCGTCGTGGTCGTCTACGCCGGGAACGAGGCCGAAGCCAAGTCGGCGGTGGAGAACATCGTCGCCGGTGGTGGCCGGGCGATCGCCGCCCAGGCCGACGTGGCCGACGAGCAGGCGGTCGCGGCGGTGTTCGACCAGGCCGAGGCGGTGTTCGGGGGAGTGGACGTGGTCGTGCACGCCGCCGGGCGCATGACGCTGGCGCCGGTGGCCGAACTCGACCTCGAGGAACTCGACCGCCTGCACCGCACCAACATCCGCGGCACCTTCGTGGTCGACCAGCAGGCGGCCCGCCGGGTGCGCGGCGGTGGCGCGATCATCAACTTCTCCACGTCGGTGCTCGCGCTGGCGATGCCGGGTTACGCCGCCTACGCCGCGTCGAAGGGTGCGGTGGAGGCGATCACCCTGATCCTCGCCCGCGAGCTGCGGGGCCGCGACATCACCGTGAACGCGGTCGCGCCGGGGCCGACGGCCACCGCGTTGTTCCTCGACGGCAAGGATGAGCAGACCATCGGGAAGATGGCCGCGCAGCCGCCGCTCGAACGGCTCGGCACCCCGGCCGACATCGCCGAGGTCGTCTCGTTCCTGGCCGGACCGGCTCGCTGGGTCAACGGGCAGGTGCTCCGGGCCAACGGCGGGATCGCCTGAGGTCACAGCTCGCTGATCAGCTGCAGTGCCCGGCCCAGCGTGGTGAGGCGGGCGTCGAGGGTGCCGCCCGCGGGATAGAGCCGGACGGTGTCGACCCCGGCGTCACGCCAGACGCCGAGCCGTGCGCGCACCATTTCCTCGGTGCCGATGAGCGTGGTGGCGAGCACCATTTCGTCGGTGACCAACGCGGCCGCGCCGGTCCGGTCGCCGGAAAGCCAGCGTGACCGCACCTCCGCGGCCACCTCGGCCCAGCCCTGCCTGCGGTAGGCGGCGTTGTAGAAATTGCTGCCTGCCGTGCCCATCCCGCCCAGGCTGAACGCCAGCTCCATCTTGCGGCCGGCGACCAGGGTGCGCAGTTCCTCTTCGTCGGCGGCGAAGGCGACCTCGGCGCCTTGGCACACATCGAGATCCGCCCGTGTGCGCCCGGAGCGGGCCAGGCCGTCGTCGAGGTGGCGGAAGTAGGCGTCCGCGGCGCCTTCCGGCACAAAACTGGTGCCGAGCCAGCCGTCGGCGATTTCCCCGGTCAGCCGGAGCAGGCGCGGGGAAAGGGTGGCCAGATAAATCGGAATGGGGTGCTCCGGACGGGTGGAGAGGCGCATCGGCCGGGCTTCACCGGGCCGCGGGAGGGTGAACATCGAACCCGAGTAACGCAGTTTCTCCCCGGTGAACGCCGCCCGGACGATTTCCACCGTTTCCCGCATCCGCGTGAGCGGCCGGGAGAACGGAATCCCGTGCAGCCCCTCGATCACCTGTGGACCGGACGGGCCCAAGCCCAGCAGGAACCGCCCGTCCGAGAGGTTCGACAGGGTGATCGCGGCCTGCGCGATGGCCGCCGGAGTCCGCGTGCCGAGCTGGATGATGCCGGATCCGAGCCGGATGCGTTCGGTGCGTGCGGCCAGGAAACCCAGCGGAGAGGGCGCGTCGGACCCCCACGCTTCGGCGACCCAGCAGATGTCGAGGCCGAGCTTTTCCGCCTCCACCACGAAGTCGACGGTCTCCGGCCAGGAACCGCCGGACGCCTCGATCGTCGTCGCGGTCCGCATCAGCCCTCGGCCAGCTTCTTCACCGCTTCGAGGTTGGCGAGGATGGCGTTGTCCAGCTCACGCAGGCGGACGAACACGATCTTCTGCTCCTTCTCCGGCATCCGCTCGATCGCCATGGACAGCCCGGACGGGCCGGGGCCCATCTGCATCCACTGGCGCAGCTCGGTGCCGCCGTCCCGGGGTTCGAGGCTGAACCGCCAGCTGGCAGACGGGTTCTCCGGGTCGTTGATCGCCCAGGCGAACGTGCGTTCCGGCTCGTAGCCGACCACGTGGGAGGTGGTTTCCCACTCCCCGAACGACGGGTGCGCGTTGCGCCCGCGGAACCGGGCGCCCAGCGCCGGGCCGCCGTCGTCGAGCCACTCCACGGACTGCAGTTCGCTGCTGAGCGAGGGCATCAGCTCGATGTCGGAGACCAGGGACCACACGCGCTCGGGTGGCGCCTCGATCCAGATCCGCTGCTCGACGGTCGGCGCGTCCGCGTACCGTGCACCCGTCCATTCCATGGATCGACCTCCTCAGCCCGGGGAACCCGCTCTGAGCATCAGAGTTTCGTAATTGGACTGACCCTGTCAAGGCTCACAGGTCGTCGAACCGGCGCCGGGCCCCCGGCTGCTGCTTGAGGCCGTCGGGATAACCGGGGCCGGTGCGCATCCGGATCCGCGCCGGGTCGAGCCGTGCCCCGCAGTGCGCGCACACCACCTCGGCGCGGGTGTCGTGCCCGCAGTCCAGGTGGTGCATCCGGACCGGCGGGCCGTCCTGGCCGGACAGCCAGCGGTCACCCCAGCGCGAGAGCACCGCGAGCACGTCGAAGAAGTCGCGGCCCATCTCGGTGAGCACGTAGTCGTAGCGGACCGGCTCGTCCTGGTAGGCGCGCTTGACCAGCAGGCCCTCGTCGACCAGCCGCTTGAGCCGGTCGGCCAGGGTGTTGCGGGGAATGCCCAGCTCCTGCTGGAACTCGTCGAACCGGCGGATGCCGTAGAAGCACTCGCGCAGCACCAGCGGGCTCCACTGGTCGCCGAACAGGTCCATGGTGCGCGCGATCGAGCACGGCCACCTGGCAAAAGAGGTCCGCTTCATGCGCCGAGCATAGGTCCCGCCTCAGCGCAGCAGCGCCAGGTCGACGGCGTCGGCCATGGCCCGGAAACCGGCGTCGTTGGGGTGCAGGTGATCACCGCAGTCGTAGGCGGGCAGCATGCGCAGCGGGTCCCGCGGGTCCCGGACGGCCGCGTCGAAGTCGACCACGCCGTCGAAGGCGCCGCCGTGGCGGATGAACTCGTTCACCGCGAGCCGGGTGGCTTCCAGGGTTTCGTCGTAGACCCGCCAGCCCTTGAACGGGGTCAGCGTGCCGCCGACGACCCGGATGCCGCGGGCGTGCGCCTGCGCGATGATCTGCCGGTAGGCCGCGATGATCCGCGCCGGATCGGTCTGGTGCGGTGTCTGCTGGATGTCGTTGATGCCCTCCAGCACGATCAGCGTCTTCACCCCGCCGAGGCTCAGCACGTCCTCGTCGAGGCGGGCCAGCGCGTTGCGGCCCGCGCCGGACCCCGGCACGTCGAGCAGCAGCCGGTTCGCGCTGATGCCCGCGTTGAGCACGCCGAGCGGGCGCCCGGCGGCCTGCAGCCGGTCGCTGAGGAAGTCCGGCCACCGCTGGTTCGTGCCCGGCGTGCCCCCGACGCCGTCGGTGATCGAGTCGCCCAGCGTGACCACCGCACCGCGGGCCGGGCTCTGCACGTCGACGCCGGAGACGTAGTGCCACACCGAGGTCCGCTCGGTGAACGAGGCACCGGACTCCTCGGCGGCGAGGTCGCCCGCCTTGGTGAAGAACGAGGTCTGCTGCGCGGCCGGGTGGTGGGTCACCGGGCCGGACGGGGTGGGGGTGAACGTGGTGACCAGCAGGTCGCCGTCCGCCGGTACGCGCAGCAGCGCCGGGTCGCTGAGCACCTCGGCGCCCGCGGGCACCACGGTCGACTCGGCACCGCCGAAGGTCAGCGTGCGCATCGAGCCCGGCACCGCCCGCGGTGAATTCGGCTCGGCCGCCAGCGCCACGGTCACCTTGCCCAGCGTCAGCGGCGCGGTGCCGAAGGCGTTGGACAGCCGGACCCGCACCGAAGCGCCGCCGACACTGGTGTGGACCAGGTTGCGGATCGAGTAGTCGGGATAGCCGCCCTCGGTGCCGGCCACCCCGGCCGCGGGGGAGGCGGCCCAGGTGCCGACCCAGTTGCCGCTCACGCCGGGGTCCTGCGCGTTGCTCGATGCCGTCACCACGCCGAGGGCCGCCACCGCGGCCGCCCCGGCGGCCAGGATTCGCCGCATGAGCTCACCTTCCAGCGAGAGCGGCCACTCCGGGGACCGCCGTTCAGGTGATCGACTGCCCGGAGTCGGTCAGGTTTTGGTGACCAGCAACAAGTTCAGGTGGCAGACCACCCGGTGTGCGGGATCGTCCAGCTCGATGCCGCTGACCGCGCACGCCCGGCGCACGCGGTGGCGCAGGGTGTTCGGGTGCACGTGCAGCCGTTGTGCGGCCGCGCGGACGTCGCCGAGCGCGTCCAGGTAGGCCAGCAGCGAACCGGCCAGTTCGGTGCCGTGCGCGGCGTCGTGGTCCACAAGGGACTGAACTGCCGGGTCGTGCAGCTCGGAATGGCCACGCAGCAAGGAAAGCGTCTCGCCGAGCAGCACTTCGGCACGCAGGTCGCCGATGGCGCCGACGGCGCGGTCCGGGGTGCGGCTGACCGCGTCGAGCACGCGGTCGGCTTCCGCGCGGGAGGTCACCACGGCCCGCAGCGACGGTGCCGTGCCGCCGATCCCGGCTTGGACGGTCAACGCCGTCCGGCGCTTGAGGACCTCCACGATGCGCTCGGCGAGCCCGGCCGGGGCGGTGCCCGCCGGGAGCACGGCGTACACCCGGCCGCCGATCGAGCCGACCAGCGAACCCCGCCGGTGCGCGGTCACGTGCACCGAGACCACCCTGGTCAGCTCGGCCAGGTGCAGCTCGTGCTCCGGCAGGTCCGGTTCCACGGTGCGCGCGGCGAAGGCCAGCACCACCGACGGCGCCGCCGGGTCCAGGCCGAGCTGCCCGGCGACCAGGTCGGCGCTGATCCGGCCGTCCAGCAGGCCGGTGATCAGCTCGTTCCGCGAGCGCACGCCCGGCAGCCCGCGCTGGGTCAGCATGCTCAACGCGGCCATGCGCGCAGCCCCCAGCAGGGCGCTCTCGGCCTGCTCGGCGAACGGCTGCGCACCCTGCTGCACCCAGATCGCGCCGAGGTGCTGGCTGCCGGCCCGGATGCCGACCGCGAGCCGCCGCCGGATGCCCAGTTCCGGGCGCTCCTCCAGGTCGACCACCTCTTCACCGGACCGCAGCCGCTGGTAGACGCCCCATTCCCGGAGCAGTTCGAGGTAGCGTTCGGGTCCCTTCCAGCCGAGGATGGTCAACCGGCGCATTTCGTCGACCTCGTCGGCCTCGTGGTCGGACCGGGAGTAGGCGAGCAGCCGGTACGACGCGTCCTCGATGCTGACGATGCCGCCGGTCAGCGCGGCGACCGTCTGCGCCAGCGAGAACAGGTCCCGATCGGACTCGTCGTCGCGCAGCCCGGCGGACAACGCGGCGCTGTCGAGCAGTTCGCGGATGAGCGCCGCGAGCTGGTCCCACCGCGCCCGCGGCTGGACCACCAGCAGGCCGATGCCCGCGTCCCCGGCGGCGGCTTCGAGCTGGGCGGTGTCCGGTTCCTCGGACTTCACCGCGACCGCCGCGGCGCCCCGGCGGGCCGCCGCGCGCAGGTACCGCAGCGCGTCCCGGCCCCGCGCGCCGATGATCAGCACCAGTTCCCCGCGGTAGGCACCCGGATCGTCGTCCGGGTCGAGGATGGCCAGCCCGTGCACCGGCAGCTCGGCCGGTCCGGCACCCAGCTGGACCAGGGGTTCGCCGACCGCGGCGAGCAGCTGGCGCAGGGTGGGACCGTCGGTCATCAGGCTTGTCCGATCGAACAGGGAAAGTACGTCAAGCCTAGCCGATCGGACAATCCCTGGTGGCCGCCGCGGTTCTACCCTGGCGGCTATGGACGCGATCACCCAGCCGCCCGCACCCCGCAACGAGCCCGTCCGCGAGTACGCCCCCGGCTCGCCGGAACGCGCCTCGCTCGTGGCGAAGCTCGCCGAACTCGAATCCCGCCGGTTCGAGCTGACCTCGACCATCGACGGTGAGCAGCGGATGGCCGGCGGGGAGCGCATCGACGTGGTGCAGCCGCACAAGCACGCCCACGTGCTCGGCACCACCGCCAACGCCACGCACGCCGACGCCAAGGCCGCCGTGGCCGCCGCGCTGCGGGCCGCCGAGTCCTGGCGCGAACTGCCCTTCGACGAGCGCGCCGCGGTGCTGCTGCGGGCCGCCGACCTGCTCTCCGGCCCGTGGCGTGACACGCTGAACGCGGCGACCATGCTCGGCCAGTCGAAGACCGCGGTGCAGGCCGAGATCGACTCCGCCTGCGAGCTGGCCGACTTCTGGCGGTTCAACGTGCACTTCGCGCGGCAGCTGCAGGGCGAGCAGCCGATCAGCTCGCCGGGGGTGTGGAACCGGCTGGACTACCGCCCGCTGGAGGGCTTCGTCTACGCCATCACCCCGTTCAACTTCACCGCCATCGCGGGCAACCTGCCCACCGCACCCGCGCTGATGGGCAACACCGTGGTCTGGAAGCCGTCGCCGACCCAGGGCCTGGCCGCGCACCTGACCATGCGCCTGCTCGAAGAGGCCGGGCTCCCGCCGGGCGTGATCAACCTGGTCACCGGCGACGGGCTGGCCGTCTCCGACGTGGCGCTGGCCGACCCCGCGCTGGCCGGGATCCACTTCACCGGGTCCACCCGCACCTTCCAGCACCTGTGGTCCTCGGTCGGCGCCAACATCTCCGGGTACCGCACCTACCCGCGGCTGGTCGGCGAGACCGGCGGCAAGGACTTCGTGCTCGCCCACCCGTCGGCCGACGTGGACGTGCTGCGCACCGCGCTGGTCCGCGGCGCCTTCGAGTTCCAGGGCCAGAAGTGCTCGGCCGCCTCGCGCGCCTTCGTGCCGCGGTCGGTGTGGAACCGGCTGCGCGACGACCTGGTGTCCGAAGTGGACGCGCTGAAGATGGGGCCGGTCACCGACCTGACCAACTTCCTCGGCGCGGTGATCGACCGGCGGGCCTACGACCGGCTGGCCGGGGCGCTGAAGCTGGCGCACGAGTCGGATTCGCTGCAGGTCGTGGCCGGCGGCACCGCCGACGACAGCGAGGGCTACTTCGTCCGCCCGACCGTCGTGGTCGGCGAGGACCCCACGCACGAGGTGTTCAGCACCGAGTACTTCGGCCCGTTCCTGGCCGTGCACGTCTACGAGGACAGCGACTTCGAGACCGTGCTCAAGCAGGTCGACCAGGGCGCGGCGTACGGGCTGACCGGCTCGATCATCGCCAGCGACCGCGCCGCGGTGGTGAAGGCGTCGCAGGCGCTGCGGTTCGCGGCGGGCAACTTCTACGTCAACGACAAGCCCACCGGTGCCGTCGTCGGCCAGCAGCCCTTCGGCGGCGGGCGGGCGTCGGGCACGAACGACAAGGCGGGCTCGATCTACAACCTGCAGCGCTGGATCAGCCCGCGCACGATCAAGGAAACCTTCGTGCCGCCGACCTCGGCGGGTTACCCGCACCAGCTGGAGGACTGAGCCATGCTCCGTTCCGCGTTGATCGCCGCTTCCCGGTCTTCGTCGTTCCGGACCCTCGCCGAGCGCACGCCGGTGATGCGGCCCATCGTCGACCGGTTCGTCGCCGGTGACGAACTCGGCCAGGCCATCGAGAACGTGCGGCGGCTCGCCGAAGACCGGCTGGTCACGCTCGACCACCTCGGTGAGGACACCACCGACCGGGCGCAGGCCGAGCGGACCGTCGAGGCGTACCGGGCGCTGCTGGCCACGCTCGGCGAGCAGGGCCTGGCCGGGCGGGCCGAGGTGTCGGTCAAGCTGTCCGCGCTGGGCCAGGCGCTGCCGGTGGACGGCGACAAGATCGCGCTGGAGCACACCCGGCAGATCTGCGCGGCCGCGGCGGCGGTGGGCACCACGGTGACCGTCGACATGGAGGACCACACCACCACGGACTCGACCCTGTCGATCGTGCGGGAGCTGCGGGTGGACTTCCCGTGGACCGGCACGGTGCTGCAGGCCTACCTCAAGCGCACCGAAGCCGACTGCGCCGAGCTGGCGGGCCCGGGTTCGCGGATCCGGCTGTGCAAGGGCGCCTACGACGAGCCCGCCTCGGTCGCCTACCGCGAAAAGTCCGAAGTGGACGCTTCGTACGTGCGGTGCCTGAAGGTGCTGATGGCGGGGCAGGGCTACCCGATGGTGGCCACGCACGACCCGCGGCTGGTGGACATCGCGGAGTGGCTGGCCATGCAGCACGACCGCTCGGCCGCGGACTTCGAGTTCCAGATGCTCTACGGGGTGCGCCCGGAAGCGCAGCGGGAACTGGCGGGGCGCGGCATGCAGCTGCGGGCCTACGTGCCGTACGGCACCGAGTGGTACCCGTACTTCATGCGCCGCCTGGCCGAACGCCCGGCGAACGTGGCCTTCTTCCTGCGCTCGTTCACTTCCCGCGGATAGCGGCGCACTCGCCGGCGAAGGCGCACAATTCGCCCGGTTCCCTCCGTTCGAACCACCGCTGCCACGATCTGCCTGCTCGCGGGTACGACGCGGCGGCGGTGGTTCCGAGCAGTTCGGCATCGGCCGGTGTGCCGAAGCGGGCGAGCACGATGGCATAGCCCTCGCCCGCGAACGGCATTTCGCTGGCCAGGAGCAGGCTGCCGAGCTGTGCGCGGAATCCGGTCCGGCCAGCGACGGCGAGGAACCACGCCGCGGTCCGGCGCTCGCGCCGGCCACCGTCCAGCAGGATCGCCAGTTCGGCGGGTGTGGTTCCGGTGGCGGCCGCGGTCAGTGAGCGGGCGAACTCGGCTCGGTCCACGGGGTCCAGGCGGGTGAAGGAGCCGCTGAGCAGGACGCAGCGGGGGACACCAGTCACTTCGGGGTCCCGGCACAGGGAGCGGGCCGCGCTAGAGGCTCGGCCCCGGTACGCCGGCCGCGGCCAGGGAGCGGCGGCGCCGGAGCCAGACGCGGCGGGTGCCGTCGGCGTAGAGCCGCACGTTGGACAGTTCCCAGCCGGAGAACTCCGCCTGGAGGGAGAGCTGGATCGCCGCGGAGAGCCGCGACACGCCGGGTGGCAGCTGCAACCGGCGATACTCCCAGTCCCCTTCGACCACCGCCTCGGTCACGGTTCGATCACCTGGATCCCTTCTCCCGCGGCCGAGCCGACGACCACCGCCGCGCTCGCCGGGTCCACTGACACCGAATTGGGCTGGCGGACGGCGGGGAAGCGGAACTTCTCCACCGGCTCGCCGCCGCCGACGTCGAACGCGGCGACCTCGTTGCGCTCGGTGAGCGTGACCCAGGCCAGATCGCGCTGGGCGTCGTAGGCGATGCCGTAGAGCCCGCCCGGCACCGGGTAGCGCTGCCGCAGCAGCAGGGGAGCTGCCGAGAAGGCCAGCAGCGAGCCCGCCCGGGAGTCGGTGACCAGCACCCGCCCGTAGCGGTCGGTCACCGCGTTCGTGGCGCCGTCACCGGCCCGCAAGCCCTCCTTGACCGCGCCCGCCGCGAGGTCCACCTCGAACAACGCGGTGCGCAGCCGATCCAGCACCACCGTGGTGCCGCCCGCGTCGAGCACGTCGTCGGCGCTGTAGAGCTGGCCGGTCGCGGTCTGGCTGACCCGGTCGCCGTCGAGCACCTCGACCGCCTTGCGATCGCGGACCGCGACCAGGGTCTGGTCCCCGCGCGGTTCGGCGGCGGCGGGCTGCCCGGCGACCGGGACCGTGGTGACCGCGCCGTCGGCCGGGTTCACCCTGGCCAGCGCGCTCGCGCCGGGCAGGGTGGCGAGCAGCCGGTCACCGGCGGGGGTGAGCTGCTCGGCGGGCGCGGGCAGGGCCACCGCACGCGGCGCCTCGGTGAGGTCGGCGAGGTCGTACAACTGCAGCGACGGCGGCTCGGCCAGCGCGACGGCGAGCACCCCGCCGACCACGGCCGTGGCGGCCACCGGAGCCGAGGGCAGCACCCGCCCGGCCGGTTCGGCACCGCGGGCGGGGGAGGGGGCGGCGGTCGCGGCCACCGGGTTCGCCACCAGCTGCAGGTCGTCGGACTGGTCGCTCCCCGTGGCGCAGCCGCTCAACACCAGCGTGACGACCAGGGGCGAAGCGACAAGCAACCGGCGCAAACCGAATCCTCCCGACACAGAGTTCAACACGTCCAGCATCCCGTAAGAACCACGGCACGTCACGCGCCTGTCACCTAACAGACACCTCGAGGCGAATCAGTGCGGCCATCGCTCCGGGTAACCGGTCTCGATCGAGCTGACGTCGTCGAGCGCGGACCGGATGGCCGGCGGCAGGGTGAGCCCCTCGGCGCTCAGCGAGCCGGAGAGCTGACCGGTGTCGCGGGCCCCGACCACCGGCGCCACCACCCCCGGCCGGTCCCGCACCCAGGCCAGCGCGACGGCCAGCGGTGAGGTGCCCAGCCCCTCGGCCGCGGTCACCACGGCCTGCACGATCCGCGCGGCCCGATCGGTGCGGTGCTGCTCGACGTAACCGGCGTAGGCCGGGGAGGCACCGCGGGAGTCGGCGGGCGTGCCGGTGCGGTACTTGCCGGTCAGCACCCCGCGCCCGAGCGGCGCCCACGGCAGGACGCCGATGCCGTGGTGCTGCGCCGCGGGCATGACCTCCCGCTCGATGCCGCGCTGCAGCAGCGAGTACTCCATCTGCGTGGAGACCAGCCGGACCCCCGACGGCCGCGCGGCCGCGGTGGCCAGCTGCCAGCCCGAGTAGTTCGACACCCCGGTGTAGCGGACCTTGCCGCTGCCGACCGCGTACTCCAGTGCGGACAGGGTCTCCTCGATCGGCACCGCGGAGTCCCAGGCGTGCAGCTGCCACAGGTCGATGTGGTCGACGCCGAGCCGGCGCAGCGAGCCGTCGAGCGCGGTGAGCAGCGCCCCGCGCGAGGCGCCGCCGCCGAACGGCCCGTCACCGCGGCGGGCGACCGCCTTGGTGGCCAGCACGACGTCGGTGCGCGGCACCAGGTCACCGAGGAGGGAGCCGAGCACCCGTTCGCTCTCGCCGTCGCCGTAGATGTCGGCGGTGTCCACCAGCGTGCCACCCGCGTCCACGAAGGCCACCAGCTGGTTGGCGGCTTCCTCCGCGTCCGTGCCGCTGCCCCACGACATGGTGCCCAGGCCCATCCTGGACACTCTCAGGCCGGACGCACCGAGCTGCCGGTTCTCCATTCGCGCAGCCTAGCCAACCGGGCGCCGCGGACCTTTACGAAGGCGCGTGTCGCGGTGATCATCCCCCGGTTTAGGGTCGGGCCCCGTGCGCTTGGGACTGAACCTCGGATATTGGGGCGCCGGCAACGACGCGGCCAACCTCACACTCGCCAAACACGCCGACGAACTGGGCTACGCCGTGGTCTGGGCCGCCGAAGCCTACGGCTCGGACGCCCCGACCGTGCTGGCCTGGATCGCCGCGCAGACCTCCCGGATCGACGTCGGCAGCGCGGTGCTGCAGATCCCGGCGCGGACGCCGGCCACCACCGCGATGACCGCCGCCACCCTGGACACGCTCTCCGGTGGCCGGTTCCGGCTCGGCCTCGGCGTGTCCGGGCCGCAGGTGTCCGAAGGCTGGCACGGGGTGCGCTTCGCCTCGCCGCTGGGCCGGACCCGCGAGTACGTCGACATCGTGCGGGCGGCGCTGCGCCGCGAGCGCGTCCGGTACGACGGCGAGCACTTCCGGCTGCCCCTGCCGGACGGGCCGGGCAAGGCGCTGGCGCTGACCGTGCACCCGGTGCGCGAGCACATCCCCGTCTACCTGGCCGCGATCGGCCCGAAGAACCTGGAGCTGACCGGGGAGATCGCCGACGGGTGGCTGCCGGTGTTCTTCTCCCCGGCCCACGCCGAGGAGCACCTGGAGCACCTGCGGGCCGGTGCGGAGAAGGCCGGGCGCTCGCTCGCCGACCTGGACATCGCGCCGACCGTGCCGCTGGTGGTCGGCGACGACTGGACCGCCTGCGCCGACGCCGTGCGCTCGTACGCCGCGCTCTACCTCGGCGGCATGGGCAGCCGGGACAAGAACTTCTACAACCAGCTGGCCCGCCGGATGGGTTACCGGGCCGAGGCGGCCGAGGTCCAGGAGAAGTACCTGGCCAAGGACTACGCCGGGGCGATGGCCGCGGTGCCGCTGGAGTTCCTCGACGCCACCGCGCTGCTGGGCCGAAAGGAGCGCATCGCCGAGAAGATGGCCGCGTTCGCCGAAGCCGGGGTGACCACGCTCACCGTGGCGCCGTACGACGCCGACGCCGACGCCGACGCCCGGCGGCACGCGCTGGACGTGGCCGCCGAAGCGGTCGAGCTGGCGGGGAGCTGACGTGGGCTGGTTCGAAGCACTGGTGCTCGGCCTGGTCCAGGGCCTGACCGAGTTCCTCCCGATCTCCTCGAGCGCGCACCTGCGGGTCACCGCCGCGCTGGCGGGCTGGGACGACCCCGGCGCCGCGTTCACCGCGGTCACCCAGATCGGCACCGAGCTGGCGGTGGTGCTGTTCTTCGCGAAGAAGATCGGCCGGATCCTCACCGGCTGGTTCTACTCGCTGTACAAGCCGGAGTGGCGCGACGACCCGGACGCCCGGCTCGGCTGGCTGATCATCGTCGGCACGCTGCCGATCGGCGTGCTCGGCCTGCTGCTGCAGGACCAGATCGACAGCTCCTTCCGCGACCTGCGGATCACCGCGACCATGCTGATCGTCTTCGGCGTGGTCCTGTGGCTGGCCGACACCTACGGCAAGAACGAGCGCACGCTGGACCACCTGACCGTGAAGCACGGGCTCGCCTTCGGCTTCGCGCAGGCACTGGCGCTGATCCCGGGCGTGTCGCGCTCGGGTGGCACCACCAGCGCCGGGCGGCTGATGGGGTACCAGCGCCCGGAAGCGGCGGAGTACTCGTTCCTGCTCGCGCTGCCCGCGGTGTTCACCTCCGGCCTGTTCAAGCTGAAGGACGTCGGCGGGGAGAACAGCCCCGAATGGGGACCGACCATCCTGGCCACCCTGGTCGCCTTCGGCGTGGGCTACGTGGTGATCGCCTGGCTGATGAGCTACATCAAGAAGCGCAGCTTCCTGCCGTTCGTGGTCTACCGGATCGTGCTGGGCCTGGTGCTGTTCGGGCTGGTCTTCGGCGGGGTGCTCGACCCCAACGCGGGTCCGGCCGGGCACTGACTGGCACTGACGTCCTCTAGGCTGGCGCCGTGGGCACTGTGATCCTCCTGCGGCACGGCCGCTCGACCGCGAACGGCTCGGGTGTGCTGGCCGGGCGCACCCCGAAGGTCGGCCTGGACGAAACCGGCCGGGCGCAGGCCGGGGCGCTGGCCGCGCGCCTGGCCGGGGTGCCGCTGTCCGGGCTGGTCGTCTCGCCGATGCTGCGCTGCAAGCAGACCGTGGCGCCGCTGGCCGCCGCGCAGGGGCTGGACCGGGTGGTCGACGCCCGGTTGTCCGAAGTGGACTACGGCGAGTGGACCGGGCGGGCGATCAAGGACCTGGTGTCCGAACCGCTGTGGCGGGTGGTGCAGGCGCACCCGTCGGCCGCGGTGTTCCCCGGCGGGGAGGGCCTGGCCGCGATGCAGGCCAGGGCGGTCGAGGCGGTGCGCGAACACGACGCCCGGATCACCGCGGCTCACGGCGACCACGCGGTCTGGCTGCTGTGCAGCCACGGCGACGTGCTCAAGTCGCTCATCGCCGACGCGCTCGGGCAGCACCTGGACTCGTTCCAGCGGATCGTGGTCGACCCGGGGTCGATCTCGGTGATCACCTACACCGAGACGCGCCCGTTCGTGGTCAAGGTCAACGACAACGGCGGTGACCTGAGCGGACTCGTGCCGCCGAAGCCGAAGCGGGGTAAGAAGGGTAAGAAGTCCTCCGATGCCGTCATCGGGGGCTCGACTGGTCGAAAGGGCCGCGCATGATCTCTCCGGACAACCCGTTCGCCGGTCCCAGCGAGCTGCCCTACGGCCTGCCGCCGTTCGACCGGATCGACGCCGAGCACTACCGCCCCGGGTTCGAGGCGGGCATCGCCGAGCACGTGGCCGAGGTGACCGCGATCGCGGACAACCCGGAACCGCCGACCTTCGACAACACCGTGGTCGCGCTGGAGCGGGCCGGGGAGCTGCTGGGCCGGGTGATGCTGGTGTTCGCCAACCTGACCTCGTCGGACACCACCCCGGAACTGCAGCGGATGCAGGCCGAGTTCGCGCCGAAGCTGTCCGCCCACCGCGACGCGATCCACCTGAACAAGAAGCTGTTCGCGCGCATCACCGAGCTGTTCGAGAAGCGGGACTCGCTCGACCTCGACCCGGAATCGGCCTGGCTGCTGGAGCGCTACCACGTCGACTTCGTGCGCGCGGGCGCCGCGCTGGGCGAGGCCGAGCAGGACCGGCTGCGGGCGCTGAACGAGGAGCTGTCCACGCTGAGCACCCGGTTCCAGGAGAACCTGCTCGCCGAGGGCAACGACCTCGCCGTGGTGGTGGACACCGCCGAGGAACTGGCCGGGCTGTCGGCGGACAACGTCGCCGCGGCCGCGGAAGCCGCGACGGCACGGGGGCTCGACGGCAAGTACCTGCTCAAGCTCAGCCTGCCCACCCAGCAGCCCGCGCTGGCGTCGCTGGAGAACCGGTCGGTGCGGGAGCGGCTGCACCGGGCGTCGGTGTCGCGGGGCAAGCGCGGCAACGAGCACGACAACTCCGAGCTGATCGTGAAGATCGCGCACCTGCGTGCCGAGCGGGCCGCGCTGATGGGCTACCCCAACCACGCCGCGTACATCATCTCGGACGAGACCGCGCGCACCGCGGAGGCCGCGCAGGGCCTGCTGGAGCGGCTCGCGCCGGCGGCGGTGACCAACGCCAGCGCCGAGGCGCTGGAGCTGCAGCAGCAGATCGACGCCGAGGGCGGCGAGTTCTCGCTGGAGCCGTGGGACTGGGCGTTCTACGCGGAGAAGGTGCGCAAGGCGCGGTTCGACATCGACGAAGCCGCGCTGCGGCCGTACTTCGAGCTGGAACGCGTGCTCGTCGACGGGGTGTTCTTCGCCGCGTCGAAGCTGTACGGGCTGAGCTTCACCGAACGGCACGACCTGCCGAAGTACCACCCCGAGGTGCGGATCTTCGAGGTCTTCGACGCCGACGGCAGCGGACTGGGCCTGTTCCTCGGCGACTACTACGCGCGGGACTCCAAGCGCGGCGGCGCGTGGATGAACAGCTTCGTCGAGCAGGCGGGGTTGCGTGGCGAGCGGTCGGTGGTGGTGAACAACCTGAACATCATCCGCCCGCCGGAGGGCGAGCCGACGCTGCTCACCTTCGACGAGGTGGTGACCGCCTTCCACGAGTTCGGGCACGCGCTGCACGGGCTGCTCTCCGACGTGCGGTACCCGAAGTTCTCCGGGCCGAACGTGCCGCGTGACTTCGTGGAGTACCCGTCGCAGGTCAACGAGATGTGGATGCTGTGGCCGGAGGTGCTGGCCAACTACGCCAAGCACCACCGCACCGGGGAGCCGCTGCCGCAGCACCTGGTGGACAAGCTGCTGGAGTCGCAGCAGTACGGCGAGGGGCACGCGACCACGGAGTACCTCGCGGCTTCGCTGCTGGACCAGGCGTGGCACTCGATCGGCGCCGAGGACCGCATCACCGACGCGGCGGCGTTCGAGGCGGAGGCGCTGCGGAAGGCCGGGGTGGCGCTGCCGACCGTGCCGCCGCGGTACCAGAGTTCGTACTTCGCACACGTGTTCAGCGGCGGGTACAGCGCGGGGTACTACTCCTACATCTGGAGCGAGGTGCTCGACGCGGAGAGCGTGGAGTGGTTCAAGGAGAACGGCGGCCTGACCCGGGCCAACGGCGACCACTTCCGCCGGGAACTGCTGGGCCGGGGCGGCAGCATCGACCCGATGACCGCCTTCCGCAACTTCCGCGGGCGGGACCCGGAAATCGACCCGCTGCTCAAGCGGCGGGGCCTCACCGGCGCCTGACCACGGGCTGGCCCACGGTCGCGAACCCGGGGTTTCGGGTTCGCGAACGTGAGGGCCTGCCTGCGGAGGTGAGTCGCCCGCCCGCGGGCGTGAGCCGCACGTTGACGTAGCCGAATCAGGAGGTGGGGCAACGCAGGCGAGCGCTGCCCCCACCTCCTGGCGACTCAGATGAGGCCGAGCTTCTTGACCGCTTCCCGCTCCTCGGTGAGTTCCTGGACCGAGGCGTCGATGCGGGCACGGGAGAACTCGTCGATCTCCAGGCCCTGGACGATGGAGTACTTGCCGTCGCGGGCGGTGACCGGGAACGACGAGATCAGGCCCTCCGGCACGCCGTAGGACCCGTCCGAGACGACCGCGGCCGAGGTCCAGTCACCCTCCGGGGTGCCGTTGACCCAGGTGTAGACGTGGTCGATGGCGGCCGAGGCAGCCGAAGCGGCGGAGGAGGCACCGCGTGCCTCGATGATCGCCGCGCCGCGCTTGGCGACGGTGGGGATGAAGGTGTCGGCGAGCCACGCCTGGTCGTTGACCGCCTCGGCGGCGTTCTTGCCCGCCACCTCGGCGTGGAAGATGTCCGGGTACTGGGTGGCCGAGTGGTTGCCCCAGATCGCCAGCTTCTTGATCTCCGAGACCGGCACGCCCAGCTTCTTCGACAGCTGCGCCAGCGCGCGGTTGTGGTCGAGGCGGGTCATCGCGGTGAAGCGCTCGGCCGGTACGTCCGGCGCGTGCGCCTGGGCGATCAGCGCGTTGGTGTTGGCCGGGTTGCCCACCACCAGCACCTTGATGTCGTCGGCGGCACCGGCGTTGATCGCCTCGCCCTGCGGCTTGAAGATGCCGCCGTTGGCCTCGAGCAGGTCACCGCGCTCCATGCCCTTGGTGCGCGGGCGGGCGCCGACCAGCAGCGCCACGTTCGCCCCGGCGAAGGCCTGCTTGGCGTCGTCGAAGATGTCCGTGCCGGCGAGCAGCGGGAACGCGCCGTCCTCCAGCTCCAGCGCGGTGCCCTCGGCCGCCTTCACCGCCTGCGGGATCTCCAGCAGCCGCAGTCGCACCGGGGTGTCCGGGCCGAGCAGCTGACCGGACGCGATGCGGAACAGCAGCGCGTAACCGATCTGGCCGGCCGCGCCGGTGACGGTGACGTTGACAGGGGCTTGGGTCATCACGATTCTCCTGCAGACAGCGTTGGCTCATGGCTTTGTGCGAGCGATGTTATCCCTCTGGGTAACCGGCGTCCGGGTGCGTCTGGTCACGCCGCACGCCGAAGGTGTTCCCGAGCGCCACCAGCTCGGCGTCGAGCTGGTCCAGACTGGACAGCAGCGACCGCTGGGTGGCGTCGCCGTCGCACTCGCCGGGTGGCAGGCCGGTCTCCCGGTTCAGCCGCCGCCGGTCCGCGGACGCGGGGTCGCCCACCACCGCCAGCAGGGTGTCCACCTTGCCGGTGATCCCGGCCAGCACCTCGGGCAACCGGTCGTCGGCGGCGAACATGCCCGGCTGGGCGCGGGCGGCCACGTGCCGGGCCCGGAAGGCGATCGACTCGAGCGTGCCCTGCACGTGCCAGCCGAGGTCGCGCCGCGCGGTGCTGACGTTGACCGGGTGGACCAGCGGTTCGATGGTCCGGCGCACCTGGTCGACGTCGCGGTCGAGGGTCCGGGACAGCTCGATGATGTTGTGATTCTCACGTCCGGACAGCAGTTCGCCCGCGCGCTCGACGAACACCCGCAGGTCCTCCAGCGTGGTGGCGATGTCGTCGAGCATGACCGACCGCGTGCGCACCGGCACGATCACCACCGCGGCCAGCATGCCCGCCACCGCGCCGACCGCGGTCTCGGCGAGCCGGATCCACAGCACCTCGAAGCTGAACGTGCCGAGCAGGCTGTAGAGCAGGCCCAGCATGCTGGTGATGAAGAAGGCCATGACCGCCTGCGACACGCGCGAGAAGTAGACCATGCCGAACACGCAGACCAGCAGCAGCGCCACGGTGGCCGGGGCGTCACCGGCCACCAGCAGCGCCGCCAGCACCCCGCCGAAGATGCCGACGAGGGTGCCCGCCAGCCGCCGCACGCCCTTGACGAAGGTGGCCCCGGCGGTGGCGGAACCCAGGAACACCACAAAAACGGTGAGCACCGCCCAGTACCACCGCTGCGGGGAGACCAGTTCCCCGCCGAGCACGGCCAGCCCGCCGCCGACCACGGCCTGGATGGCGCCCCTGGTCTGGTTGTCGTAGGCGAAGACCGGCTTGCGCTCGGGTGCCTCGTCCCCGGGTTCGTCCCCCGGCGGCAGTTCGTCGTGCTCGGCGACCCGCTGCGCGTTGACGTCGGCGATGGCCAGTTCGGCGATGGCGTGCCGCAGTTCGTCACCCGGCCGGGCGTGCTCGCCGAGCCTGCTGCCGGCCACCAGCATCCGGCTGAACTCGGCCGAATCGCTGATCACCGGCAGCTCACGGGGATCGCGCCCGATCAGCGAGCCGAACCGGCGCAACGCGGCGGCGAGGTCGGCCCTGGTCGCCGCGTCGAGGTCCTCGGCCGCGGTGCGGCGCAGGGTGATCACCAGCCATTCGACGGCCAGCTCCACCTCGATGGCCCGGCGGCGCAGCACCCCCACCGCGCGCTCGTCCACCACGTCCGGCGCGACGTCCTCGACCATCAGCACGCATTCGTGCATCCGGTTCGCGGCGGTCCGCAGCTGCTTGTCGTTGCGGTTGCCCGACTCCAGGTACGCCTGCGCGACCCGGACCACCGCCGCCAGCCGGGCGCGGAAGGCCCGGCGCACCCGCAGCAGTTCCTTCGCCGGGCGGCGGGGGAAGACCACCAGCCGGATGAAGGTGTTCGACGCGATCCCGGCGACCAGCGCCCCCAGCAGCGCGGGCACCTGCCCGAGGTGGGTCTGCAGGAACATGGCGAAGAAGAACAGGAAGAAGGACGCCGAGCCGAGCGCGATGCCGCGGGCGCCCCAGCGCTGCGCGTAGACCGCGACGAAGATCAGCAGCACGAAGACCACGCTGTCCAGCGGCGGCAGCGCGGCGCCGAGGCTGGCCAGGGTGAGCGAAGCCGCGCCGGTGACGAACACCAGCAGCAGCGTGACCAGGTCCTTCCCGGTGGTGTCCTCGTGCACGGTGAACGCGCTCATCATCGCCGCGATCGCGCCGACCATCACCACCGTCAGCGGCTGCCCGAACGGCAGCAGCACCAGCACGGCCAGCACGATGCCGAAGATCGCGGACAGCGCCAGGCGCAGCCGGCCGAAGCCGGGGTCGGAGGCGACGAACCGATCTCGTGCGGCCTCGGCCAGCCCGGTGAAGCGGAGGATCATGCGAGCAGTTCCCATTGGGCCAGGCTGATCCGCCGGTCCGTGCCCGCGGTGACCCGCAGCCGGTAGTGGCGGCAGGCAGCGGGTTCGGCGAGGGAGAACGGCCGGGTCTGGCGGCGCCAGCGGAACACCTGCGCGTGCCGTTCGTCGAGCGTTCTCCAGTTCTCGCCGTCCTCGGAACCCTCCAGCACCCACGACGACGGATCGCCCTCGCCGAGCGCGGAGGTCAGCGTGTAGAGCCGGACCGGCCGCGGGGCACCGTCCACGGTGAACACCACGGTCGGTGTGGCGGTGCCGAAGTTGACCTGCGTTCGGCTGGTGTCGTCGAACAGCTGGGAGACGTCGTTGTCGGGCGAACTGCCGTGCCCAGGCAGGTCGGCCAGCGGGGTGGCGGGCAGGTCGCCGGTGGTGATCGACGGCGGCAGGTCGTCCTCGCCGGTGCCCCAGTCGCCGGGTTCCCCGGCCAGGTCGAAGTCCAGCACCGCGCCACCCGCCAGCGTGGCGTGCGGGAGGTGCGTCTTCGAGTACGGCTCGCCGTTGACCTTCAGCCCCCGGACGTACGCGGTGGCCGCCGTGTTGCCCGGTGCGTTGATCACCAGCCGCTCGCCGTTCTCCAGGTGCACGGTGACCCTGGTGAACAGCGGCGCGCCGAGCGCGTAGGACGGGCTGCCTATGGCCAGCGGGTAGAGCCCCAGCGCGGCGAACAGGTACCAGGCCGACATCTCGCCGTTGTCCTCGTCGCCGGGATAACCCTGGCCGATCTCGCTGCCCAGGTAGCAGCGCAGCAGCACCTCCCGCACCACCGCCTGCGCCTTCGCCGGGGCCCCGGCGTGCAGGTACATCCACGGGATGTGGTGCGAGGGCTGGTTGGAGTGCCCGTACTGGCCGAGCCGGACGTCCCTGGCCTCGGTCATCTCGTGGATGACACCGCCGTAGGAACCCGGCTTGAGGCCGGTTTCCGGGGTGGCGAAGAAGGTGTCCAGTTTGGACTCCAGTTTCTTGCGGCCACCGAACAGGTTCGCCAGGCCCGCGCCGTCGTGCGGCACGGTGAAGGCCGTGTTCCAGCCGTTGGTCTCGGTGTGGTCGAAGCCCCACAGCGTGGGGTCGTGCTGCTCGGGGCTCCAGCGCCAGCCACCACCGGCGTCGCGGCCCTGGAAGAAGCCGATGCGCTTGTCGAAGTGGTGGACGTAGTGCAGCGCGCGGCTGGTGAAGTACCGCGCGTTGTCCAGGAACTCCGCACGGCGCGGATCGTCCTCGGCGGCCGCTTCGTGCAGTGCCCGTGACAGGTTCGCGATGCCGAAGTCGCTGATGCAGCCCTCCAGCGCCCACGACAGACCCTCCGGTGTGGACACCGGCGTGTACCCGAGGAAGATCGACTCGTCGAGGCCCTTGCGGCCGACGCTCTTGTTCGGGGGCGTCACCGTGGCGTTCTTCAGCGCGGCGTCGTAGGCGGCGAGCACGTCGAAGTTGTGCACCCCCTTGAGGTAGGCGTCGGCGAAGGCGACGTCGGAGCTGGTGCCGGTCATCAGGTTCGCGTAACCGGGGGAGGACCACCGCGAGATCCAGCCGCCTTCGCGGTACTGCTGCACGAAACCCTCGGCGAGCTGCCCGCAGCGTTCCGGGCTGAACAACGCGTACGCGGGCCAGGTGGTGCGGTAGGTGTCCCAGAAGCCGTTGTTCACCACCATCGGCCCGTCGAGCACCTTCGCCCCGGTCCGCCGTCCGGTGCTGAGCCCGGTGCCGCGCACCACCGGGCTGGCGTGCCGGTACGCCGGTGCGGCCGCGGTACCGGTGTTCTCGTGCGCCGAGTTCGGGTACAGGTACAGCCGGTACAGGTTCGAGTAGAACGTGGTCAGCTGGTCCTCGCTGGCGCCTTCGACCTCGAAGCGGTTCAGGATCTTCCGCCACTCTTCGCGGGCGTGGTCGCGCACGGTCTCGAACGCGGTGCCGTCCGGGATCTCCTGCTCGAGGTTGTGCTGGGCCTGCCGGAGGCTGATCAGCGAAGTGGCTATCCGCAGGGTGACCGCCTCCTGCTCGCCGACGTCGAAGCTCAGGTGCCCGGTGACCACGCGCCACAGCGGGTTCCGCACCTTCTTCGCCGCCTTCACCGGCCGGTCGACCCTGCCGTAGACGTACATGCGCCGCGCGCCGACGGACAACCTGCTGCGGACCCAGGTGTGGCCGGTGACCGTGCCGTTGGTGCGCAGTCGCAGACCGCCCCGGTTGCCGGCGTTGTCGAAGATCAGGTGCGCCTCCCCGGCCGGGAAGGTGAACCGCAGCATCGCCGCGTGGTCGGCGGGGGCGATCTCGCCGGTGATGCCGTTGTCGAACCGCACGCGGTAGTGGAACGGCCGGTCGAGTTCGTTCGCGTGGTCGAAGGCGAGCGCTCTGGCCTGGCGGTCGACGGTCAGCTCCCCGGTGCGCGGCATCACCTGGAAGGTGTGCCGGTCGCCCATCCACGGGCTCGGCTGGTGGCTCAGCCCGAACGCCTCCAGCGCCGGCCGGTTCGCGCCGTTGTTGCGCCGGTGGTACTCGTACACCCAGGTGGTCGACCGCGCGTCGGTGACCGGGGTCCAGAAGTTGAAGCCGTGCGGCAGCGCGGTCGCCGGGACGTTGTTGCCGCGTGAGCGGTTGTTCGACGAGTGCGTGCCGCGGGTGGTGCGCACCCGGTCGACCGGTTCCAGCTCGGCCGGTTCGCGTTCGCTGATCCGCACGTCGTCGAGCCAGCCGGAGACCTCGTCCCCGCCTTCGGGCACCTCGGTGGTCAGCAGGATCGCCTTGGCGCGCTTGCCCGCGGCCGCCGCGAGCGAGCAGCGGACGTGGTTCCACTGGTCCAGGTACAGCCGCTTCGCCAGGCCCTGCCCCTTCGCGGTGACCTCGAAACCGTGCTGGTCGGGCACGGCCAGCGAGGCGAGCGTGGTGCCGTCGTCGAACTCGATGTCGACCGCGACGAAGGTGCTGCGCCACGCCGGATCCGCTTCGGGGAACACCACATAGGACAGTTCGCTGCGTTCGGTGATGGCGACGTCGGTGTGGAACAGCCCGGTGCGGGCCTGCCCGGTCACCCCGGTGCGGTAGCCGAGCGCGTGCAGGCCGGAGAAACCCACCCCCGGCTTGGCCGCCGGCGGGTTCGCCGGGCCGCCGCCGACGTGCACGCGGAGCCGGTCGCCGGTGCCGGGCGCGGGGTCGCCGGGCTCGAAGGACGAGAAGAACTCGGTCGGCTGCTCGGGCATGGGGCACACGTTAACGGGCGGCGCCCGGGTTCACCCGGACGCCGCCCCCGTCGTGCCGCTGGTTACAGCCCCGCGCACTGGCCGGCGACGGCGCCGCGCACGGTGTTGACCAGCGCGTTGTTCACCGGCTGGGTGTTGCCGCCGCAGCTGAGCGGGCCCTGCACGGTGTTCGCCGCCACCAGCACCGACGGGCCGGTGTTGCTGTTGAGCGCCACCGGGCCGTACACCGTCGTGTGCTCCAGCGCGACCACGCCGGTGGCACCGGTGATCGAGATCGGCCCGGTCACCTCGGTGCCGAGGAACCGCACCGAACCGGCGCCGGACGCCGAGATCGGGCCGCTGATCGAACCGCCGTCGACCACCAGCGAAGCACCGCCGGCCACGGTCACCGGACCCCGGACGGTGGCACCGTCCACGCAGGTCACACCGCTGGTCACGGCCAGCGCACCCGAGTGCTCACCGGTCACGGTGCTGGTGCACACCGGATCGGGCTGCCCGAGCAGTTCGACCTCGGCCAGCCCGGCGCCACCGTCGCCGGTCGCGGTGATCTTCAGCCGGTAGTGGGGGTAGTGACCGGGGTTGGCCGCCTTGAACGCCCGCGTGTGCTGGCGCCACTGGAACGACTGGTCGGTGCGCTGGTCCACCACGGCCCAGCGCTGCCCGTCGTAGGAGCCCTCGAGCACCCAGCTCTTCGGGTCACCGGCCCCCTTCGGCGAGGTCAGCGTGTAGAAGGTGACCGCCTCGTCGTCCGAGTTCAGCTGGTACCGCACCCAGGAACCCGGCTTCGTCTCCGAGCCCGAGGTGTTGTCGAACAACGTGTTCACCTCACCCGATTCGGCGGTCGCGGTGCCCTTGCCCGGCCCGGTCAGATCGTGCAGCGGGGTGGCCGGTGCCGTGCCCTGGGTGATCGACGACGGCGCGTCGTCCGGCCCGGTGCCCCAGGCCGAGGGCTGCGGGCCCATGGTGAAGTCGAGCGTGCCGCCGTTGGCCAGCAGGTCGTGCGGCAGCGAGGTGGACGTGTGCTCCACGCCGTTGACCTTCAGCCCCTGCACGTAGACGTTCTCCGCGTTGTTCTGCGGCGCGTTGACCACCAGCTTCTTGCCGTTCTCCAGGTTGACCGTGGCCTTGGTGAACAGCGGTGAGCCGATGGCGTAGTCCGCCTTGCCCATCTGCAGCGGGTAGAAGCCCAGCGCGCTGAAGACGTACCAGGCCGACATCTCGCCGTTGTCCTCGTCGCCCGCGTACCCCTGGCCGAGCTCGCCGCCCAGGTACAGCCGCGAGAGCACCTCGCGCACCTTCTCCTGGGTCTTGTACGGCTGGCCGGCGTAGTCGTACATGTACGGGATGTGGTGCGAGGGCTGGTTCGAATGCCCGTACTGGCCCATCCGCACGTCCCTGGCCTCACGCATCTCGTGGATCACGCCGCCGTAGGACCCCGGGAAGGTCGCCGTTTCGGGGGTGGCCCAGAACTCGTCGAGCTTCTTGGCCAGGCCCTGCTTGCCGCCGTAGAGGTTGGCCAGGCCGTTGCCGTCGTGCGGCACGGTGAAGGCCATGTTCCAGGCGTTGGTCTCGGTGTAGTCGTGACCCCATTCGCGGGGTTCGTACTCACTCGCCGGGACCCGCCACTGCCCGGTGGGCGTCTTGCCCTGGAAGAAGCCGACGTTCGGGTCGAAGGTGTTGACGTAGTTCTGCGCGCGGTTGAGGAAGTACTCGTGGTTCTCCAGGTACTCCTGCTTGCGCGGGTCGTCGGCCGCGGCTTCGTCGTGCAGCTTCTTCGACATGTTTGCGATGCCGAAGTCGTTGACGTAGCCCTCGATGCCCCACGACATGCCCTCGCCGGTGGCCGTCGAGGTGTAGCCGAGGAAGATCGACGTGTCCAGGCCCTTGCGGCCCACGCTCGCGTTCGGCGGGGTCACGGAGGCGTTCTTCAGCGCCGCGTCGTAGGCGGACTCGACGTCGAAGTTCTCCACGCCCTTGAGGTAGGCGTCGGCGAAGGCGACGTCGGAGCTGGTGCCGGTCATCAGGTTCGCGTAACCGGGGGAGGACCAGCGGGAGATCCAGCCGCGGTCGCGGTACTGCTGGGTGAAGCCGTCGACCATCTTCCCGGCCATGGTCGGGGTGAGCAGCGCGTAGGCGGGCCAGGTGGTGCGGTAGGTGTCCCAGAAGCCGTTGTTGACGAAGATCTCGCCGTCGACCAGCTTCGACCCGGTGTGCGTCGGGGTGTCCTCGCCGGTCTTGGGTGCGACCGGGCTGGCGTACTGGAGCTTCGGCTGCTCCTTCGTGCCCACGTTCTCGTAGCCCGAGTTCGGGTAGAGGAACAGGCGGTACAGGTTCGAGTAGAGCGTCTGCAGCTGGTCGGCGCTGGCGCCTTCGACCTGGATGACGTTCAGCTTCTCGTCCCAGGCCGCCTGTGCCGCGTCCCGCACGGACTCCAGCGTGGCACCGGCCGCGATCTCCTGCTCCAGGTTCTTCTTGGCCTGGTCCACGCTGATCAGCGAGGTGGCGATGCGCATCTGCACGGTGTTCGAGCCGCCGGTGTCGAAGCGCAGGTAGCCCCGCACGTTGTCGCGGCCCTCACCGGGCAGCTTGTCCCCGGCGGTGACCGGCTTGTCGAACTCGGCGTAGACGAACAACCGGCCCGCACCCGCCGAGAGCCCGCTCTTGACGTCGGAGTACCCGCTGAGCGCGCCGGCCGCCTTGTCCAGGGTCAGGCCGCCGTTGTTGTTCACGTTGTCGAAGATCAGGTTCGCGTCGGCGCCGGGGAAGGTGAACCGGAACATCGCCGCGTGGTCGGCAGGCGCCAGTTCGGTCTTGATCCCGTTTTCGAACCGGACGCCGTAGAAGTGGGCCTTGGCCTCCTCGTTCTCGTGCTTGAACGGCAGTTCGCGGGCGTCCCGGTTGGCGTCGGGCACCCCCGCCGCCAGCGACGGCTGGACCTGGAAGGTCTGCCGGTCACCCATCCACGGGCTCGGCTCGTGGCTGACGCTGAACGCCTGCGTGGTCGGCAGGTTCTGGGCGTTGTTGCCCTCGTGGTAGCGGTAGAGCCAGCTGGTCGAACCGGCGTCGGTCACCGGGGTCCAGAAGTTGAAGCCGTGCGGGACCGCGGTGGCCGGGAAGTTGTTGCCGCGGGAGAAGGCCGAGTTCGCGTGCGTGCCGCGGGTGGTCAGCACGTGCTCGCTGGGCCGGGCGTCCGCCGGGGGAGCGGGGGTGCCCGCGCCGAGCCGGATGTCGTCGAGCCAGCCCTGCAGCGGCGCGGGCCCGGCCGGGTTGTCGTAGCCGACCAGGATCCGGTCGACCACCTTGCCCCTGGCCACCGTGCCGATCGAGGAGCGGATCGAGTTCCACTGGTTGGTCGACAGCGACTTGGCCGCGCCCTGACCGGCGGGGGAGAGGGTGAACCCGTACTGGTCGACGGCGCCGAGGTCGCTGAGGTAGCTGCCGTCGGTGAAGGCCAGGTCGACCGCGACGTTGGTGCTCGGGTACCGCAGGTCGTCGCCGGAGAACTCCGGGAAGACCTTGTAGGACAGCTCGGTGGCGTCTCCGACCGGCACGTCGACGTCGAAGATCTTGTTGTAGGAGTAGCCGCGGCCCTCGACGGTGTGCGTGCCGGAGTAGCGGAACGCGCGGAGTCCGGAGTAGCCCACGCGCGACTTGTTGGTGTAACCGCCGGTGGGGCCGCCGTCGGGGAAGCTGCGCATGTTGGGCAGCGGCGGCGGGACCGGTTCGTCGTTGGCCAGCAGCAACTCGGCGAGCTGGAGCAGCGGGCCGCCGTTGTTCCCGGTGACGTCGAGCCGGAAGTACCGGAAGGTGGCCGGGGCGGTCAGGCGGTACTCCTTGGCCTGGAACCGCGCGGTGAACTCCTGGCCGGTCTGGCTGTCGAGCTCGGTCCAGGTGGTGCCGTCGGCCGAGCCCAGCAGCTCCCAGTCCCGCGGGTCGCGCTCCTCGAAGTCGTTCGCCGAGGTCAGGCCGTAGCGGGTGATGGTGACCGGTTCGGTCATCGACAGCTGCGCCCAGGTGGCGGGCTGCTTGGACAGCCACTTCGACTCGGCCTTGCCGTCGGCCAGGTTCGGCGCGATCTCGCCGCCCTCGGGGTTCTCGCTGCCCGCCGTGGCCTCGGCCAGCTTGCCGCGGACGTCACCGGGGACGGCGGTGCCGTTGGCGCCGTTGACCCCGTGGGCCTTGGGCAGGCCCCCGGGGCCGGTGTCCACCGTGTCGGTCCAGGTCGGGACGGGCTCACCGGGTTCGAACGAGGAGTAGAACTCGGGCGGGGGCGCGGGCGCGGCGAGCGCGGGGGAGGGCACCGCGGTCAGGCCCGCCGACAGCACGACGGCGGACAGCAGCGCGCAGACCGGTGGTCGGACGCTTCGGGGCATCTTTGCTCCAGGTTCCGGGGCGGGGATCGCAGGGGAGCGCCGCTCCAGCGGCGCCCAGTCAAGTAAGCGCGCCGTGACATCGTTGTCAAGAGGCGGCTCGATTCCCGTCCGGAACCAGGCAGGCACTATGCGGTGTATAACGACCTATACGTCACCGCTTTTTGACGCAACCAACTCGACCGAAGGGACCAAAACCGCTACGGACGACTCGGGCAGCTCAGCAGTGGGTGAAGAAGTGGTCCAGCACCCGGGTGCCGAAGAGCAGGCCGTCCACCGGGACGCGCTCGTCCACGCCGTGTGCCATGGCGCGGTAGTGGAAGCCCTCGGGCAGCCACAGCGGGGCGAACCCGTAGCACTGGACGCCGAGCTTGGCGAAGGCCTTGGCGTCGGTGCCGCCGCCCATGCAGTAGGGCACCACGACCGCGTCCGGGTCCTGCGCCCGCAGCGCGCCCGCCATGGCGTCGAACCACGGCGAGTCCACCGGCGCCTCGACCGCGGGCTGGTGCGCGACGAACTCCCTGGCGACGTCCGGTCCGAGCAGTTCGTCCACTTTGGCCAGCAGTTCGGCTTCGGTGCCGGGCAGCGTGCGGGTGTCCACCTGGGCGTGCGCCACGCTGGGGATCACGTTCACCTTGTAGCCGGCGTCGAGCACGGTCGGGGTGGTGCTGTTGCGCACGGTCGATTCGACCAGTGCGGCCGCCGGGCCCAGCCGGGCCAGCGTCCCATCCACATCAGACAGGTCCACCGGCACGTCGAGCGCCTTCCCGGTCTGCTCGATGAAGGCGCGCACCGCCGGGGTCAGGTGCACCGGCCACTGGTGCACGGCGATCCGGTGCAGCGCGCCGACCAGCCGGACGACGGCGTTCTCGTGGTTGCGCCGCGAACCGTGGCCCGCCCGGCCGCGGGCGGTCAGCCGCAGGTGGGCGGTGCCGCGCTCGGCCGCGCCGACGGGGTAGAGGCGCACCGTGCGGCCGTCGGCCGCGGGCACGTGGTAGGTGTAGCCGCCGGATTCGCTGATCGCCGCGGCGCAACCGTCGAAAAGGGACGGGTGGCGCTCGACCAGCCAGTGCGCGCCGTAGTCGCCGCGGTCCTCCTCGTCGGCGACGAAGGCGAGCACGATGTCCCGGCGGGGTTTCCGGCCCTCCCTGGCGAAGGTGTCCAATACGGACAGCACCATCGCGCAGAAGTCCTTCATGTCCGTGGCGCCGCGGCCCCAGAGGAAGCCGTCGCGCACCTCGCCGGAGAACGGCGGCACGGACCAGTCGGCGGCGTCGGCGGGCACCACGTCGAGGTGGCCCTGCACCAGCAGTGGCGGCAGCGACCGGTCGCTGCCTTCGACGCGGGCGACGACGTTGGCCCGCCCCGGTGCCGATTCGAGGATCCCCGGTTCCAGGCCCGCGTCGGTGAGCAGGCCCGCTACGTACTCGGCGGCCGCGCGTTCCCCTTCGGAGTCGCCGCCGCCGCGGTTCGTCGTGTCGAACCGCACCAGTGTCGAGAGCACCGACACCACGTCCAACTCAGCCATATTTCCCCTGCACCGCGCCCGCGGCGATCGCGGTGACCACCTTGAACGCCTTCATCGCTTCGGTCATGTCCGGCGCGTCGAAGCCCACCCGGCGGACCCCGACCTGTTCCACCGTAGGGATGACCGCGGTCGCCTGCGCGAGGTGGCTCGCGTCGAACTCGACCTCGATCCGGTGGCCCCGCGGTGACGGCTCGCCGCGACCGGCCCGGCTCATCGCCCGCTGCGCGGCTTCGGCCTGCAGTTCGGCGGTGCGGGCCGGGGGCAGGCAGATGGCCGCGTACCGGCTCACGCATTCCTTGACGGCCACCAGTTCCGCGCCGGGGGCGTAGTCGGCGGCGTCCTCGCAGGTCTTGTCGTCGCCGGTGACCAGCAGCACCGGTACGCCGTACTCGGCGGCGAGCGCGGCGTTGAGCCTGCCCTCGCTGGCGTGCGTGCCGTCGAGCCACACGCCGGTGATCTGGTTCTCCAGGTAGGTGTGGGAAAGCACGCCGTCGGCCCCGGCGCCGGCGTGGTAGCCGAGGAACACCACGCCGTCCACACCGCTGTCGATGCCCTGCATCATCGACAGCGGCTTGTGCCTGCCGGTGAGCATGCGCGCGCGGGGATCGAGGTCCTCCAGCAGCAGGTTCCGCTGCGACGAGTGCGCTTCGTTGACCAGCAGGCCGGTGGCGCCACCGGCGGCCAGCCCGGCGGCGACGGCGTTGACGTCCCCGGTGAACAGTCGCCGGAATCGTTGCCACTGCTCGGTTCCGGGGACCACGTCGTCGGTCCAGGTGACCCCCGTGGCACCCTCCATGTCGGCCGAGATCATGATCCGCATGGGGTTCAACCTAGTGGTCGCCGCAAGTGACGTTCGTCATCGCCACCACCTGCTTGGGTAACGGCTTGGCATGAACGAACGGCAATCGTTGACTTCGGGTGGCCGCGAATGGTTACTTTTCGGCTTCCGGGGACGGGGCTGTGAGCAAGGACGATTGGGGACCGCGAGAATGCGTGCAGTGAGAAGTACCTGGCGGCGGCGCGCGGCCGCGCTCGGCGCCGCCGCGCTGGTGGTGGCCGCGCCGGTGCTGGCCACCGGGCCGGCGCAGGCGCAGCAGCCGACCGTGCTGCGAGTGGCTTTGGTCCAGGCCATCGACCACCTGAACCCGTTCACCGCGAGCTTCGCCTCCACCGCGATGCTGGGCCGGATCTCGTGGGAGTTCCTCACCCTGCCCTCGGCCGAGGACAACCTGCCCACGGCCGGGCTGGCCGAGTCGTGGACGCCGTCGGCGGACGGGCTGACCTGGACGTTCAAGATCCGGGACACGAAGTGGTCCGACGGCACGCCGCTGACCGCGAAGGACGCGGCGTTCACCTTCAACCGGATGATGAGCGACCCGGCCGCGCGTGAGGCGAACGGCACCTTCGTCGAGCAGTTCCAGACGGTGACCGCCACCGACGACCGGACGCTGACCATCACGCTGAAGAAGCCGCAGGCGTCGATGACCGCGCTGGACGTGCCGATCGTGCCGGAGCACATCTGGTCGAGCGTGACCGACATGGCTTCGCCGGAGACCGACACGGTGGCCAAGGTCGGGGTGGGTTCCGGGCCGTTCACCATCACCGAGTACCAGACCAACCAGCTGGTCCGGATGAAGGCGAACCCGAACTACTGGCGGGGTGCGCCGAAGGTGGACGAGCTGCAGTTCGTCCGGTTCGACAACGCCGACGCCGCGGTGAACGCGCTGATCAACGGTGAGGTGGACCTGATCAACCGGCTCACCCCGACGCAGTTCGACTCGCTCAACGGCAAGCCGGGCATCACCACGAACAAGGCGGTGGGCCGCCGGTACGACGAGCTGCTGATCAACCCGGGTGCGCAGAACTTCGACCGGCAGCCGATCGGGGACGGGCACCCGGCGCTCAAGGACGTGCGGGTGCGCAAGGCGATCGCCCGGGCGATCGACCCGGCCACCATCATCGACAAGGTGCTCGGCGGGTACGGCGAGGCGCCGGGCGGCATCGTGCCGGCGATGTTCAAGACCTACCACTACGAGCCGGGGCCGGCCGAGAAGTACACCTTCGACCTGGCCGCCGCGAACGCGGCGCTGGACCAGGCGGGCTACCCGAGGGGCGCGGACGGGGTCCGCGTCGGGCCGGACGGGCGCCGGCTGGAGCTGCGCTTCACCGGGCACGCCACCCGCGACTACGACCAGCGCGTGGTCAAGTACGTCTCGGGCTGGCTGGGTGAGATCGGCATCAAGGTGATCGAGAAGCTGGTCTCGGACAACGAGGTGGACGAGTCCACTTCGGCGGGCAACTACGACCTGGCGCTTTCGGGCTGGGGCACGAACCCGGACCCGGACTACATCCTGGCCAAGCAGACCTGCGCGGTGCTGCCCGCGACGGCGGGCAGCACGAGCAGCAACGCCTTCTTCTGCGACGCCGAGTACGACCGGCTGTACGCGTTGCAGGCCGCGGAGACCGACATCACCAAGCGCGCCGAGTACGCGAAGCAGGCGCAGGCCCGCTACTACGACCAGGTGCCCAGTGTGGTGCTGGACTACAAGAGCGCGCTGGAGGCGTACCGCTCGGACAAGTTCTCGTCGTTGACCAAGCAGCCCGTGGCCGATGGCGCGCTGATGGAGCAGAGCGGGTACTGGAGCTTCTACGGTGCCGTGCCCGCCGGTGAGGACGCGGCGGCGGCCGGTGAGTCGGGTGGCCTGCCGACCGGGGCGTGGATCGCCATCGGTGCCGGTGCGGTGCTCGTGGTGGTGCTGATCGGCGTGGTGGTGTCGCGGCGCGGCGGGTCGGCGGGCGCCGACGACGACAAGGAATAGGAGCGAGGTGCGTTGACCGGAGCGGTCTCGACGGCCACGGGCACCGAACTGCCCGACCCGGACGAACGACGCGGGGGTACCGGGACCCTCCGGTTCCTCGCGGGCAAGATCGGTGCCGGGCTGGTCAGCCTGCTGCTGGTGGTGGTGCTGGGGTTCCTGTTGTTCCGGATGATCCCCGGTGACCCGGTCACCACGATGACCAGGGACCGGCCCACCAGCCCGCAGCAGCTGGCCGAGCTGCGCGCGCGGCTCGGGGTGGACAAGCCGATGCTGCAGCAGTTCTTCGACTACTTCGGCGGGCTGCTACGCGGTGACCTCGGTACCTCCTACATCTACAACCGGCCGGTGGCGGGCATGATCGGCGAGCGGGTGTGGCCGACCATCCTGCTGGTGGGCACCGCCACCGTGCTGGCGGTGGTGCTGGGGCTGTGGCTGGGCGTGCGGGCGGCGTGGAAGCGCGGCAGTTCGTTCGACCGGGTGCAGACCGGGGTGGCGCTGACGCTGTGGTCGGTGCCGCAGTTCTGGCTGGGCCTGATGCTGCTGATCGCCACGCAGGGGTTGTTCCCGAGCCGGGGGATGACCTCGCCGGACACGCCGCCGGGTTTCTTCAGCGAGCTGCTCGACGTGGCGCACCACCTGACGCTGCCGTGCCTGACCCTGCTGGCGGTGATCTACGCGCAGTACATGCTGGTGATGCGGTCGTCGCTGCTGGAGGAGATGAACGCGGACTACCTCACCACGGCCCGCGCGAAGGGCCTGCGCGACGACCTGGTGCGCCGCAGGCACGCGGTGCCGAACGCGTTGCTGCCCACGGTGACCCTGGTGTTCCTGCAGTTCGGGCTGGTGGTGTCGGGCACGGTCACGGTGGAGGCCGTGTTCTCGTGGCCGGGGCTCGGGTTGCTCACGTTCGAGGCGCTGCGCGGGCCGGACCTGCCGCTGCTGCAAGGGGTGTTCTTGATCTTGGCTGGTTCGGTGGTCGTGATGAACCTGTTCGCCGAGGTGCTCTACCGGGTGCTCGACCCGCGGGTGCGTGCGTCGTGACCGAGTCTCAGCAGACGACGCGGTCGGCGCGGGCGATCGCCTGGCAGCGGCGGGCGGCCGCGGCGGGCGGGGTGTGGCGCGAGTTCGCGAAAAACCGCGGTGGGCTGGCCGGGCTGGCGCTGCTCGTCCTGGTCGTGGTGCTGGCCGTGCTGGCGCCGGTGATCACCGATCCGGCGGGGCTGGACGTGACCAAGGCGCCGGGCAGGCCGTTGCAGCCGCCGAGCGGGGAGTACCTGCTCGGCACCGATGTGGACGGTCGCTCGGTGCTGCTGCTGACCTTCTGGGGTGCGCGGGTGTCGTTGCTGGTGGGGCTGGCGGCGACGGTGCTGTCGGTGCTGATCGGCACGATCGTCGGCATCGCGGCCGGGCACTTCGGCCGGTGGGTGGCGCGGATCCTGTTGCCGTTCACCGACTTCTTCCTGGTGCTGCCCTCGCTGGTGCTGGCGATCGCGTTGTCCAGCGTGCTGCCGAGGGGGATCCCGACGATCATCGTGGCGGTCGGGGTGACCTCGTGGCCGACGACCGCGCGGCTGGTGCGGGCGCAGACGCTGACCGTGGAGAGCCGTCCGTACATCGAGCGGTCGAAGGCGCTGGGCGGCGGGCACCTGCACGTGATCGGCAAGCACGTGCTGCCCGCGGTGATGCCGCTGGTGCTGGCGAACACCACGCTGGTGGTGGGTGGTTCGATCATCGCCGAGTCCACCCTGTCCTTCCTCGGGCTGGGTGACCCGAACAACGTTTCGTGGGGTTCGATGCTGCAGACCGCGCTCAGTTCCGGTGCGGTGAGCGGGGGTGCCTGGTGGTACCTGCTGCCGCCGGGGCTGGCCATCGTGGCGATCGTGCTGTGCTTCACGCTGGTGGGCCGCGCGCTGGAGACCGTGCTCAACCCGCGGCTGAGGGGGGACCGATGAGCGCGCTGCTGGAGATCAAGGACCTCAACGTCACCTATCCGGCGACCGGGGAGGACGTGCACGCGGTGCGCGACGTCAGCCTGCGGCTGGAGCCGGGGGACACCGTCGGGGTGGCGGGGGAGTCCGGTTCGGGCAAGTCGACGGTGGCGATGAGCGTGCTGCGCCTGCTGCCGAAGTCGGCGAAGATCACCGGCGAGATCCGGCTCGACGGCGAGGACGTCACCACGATGAAGTGGGGACGGCTGAGGGCGGTGCGCTGGTCGTCGGCGTCGATCGTGTTCCAGGGGGCGATGCACGCGCTGAACCCGGTGCGGCGGATCGGGGAGCAGATCGCCGAGCCGATCCGGCTGCACCCGGCCGACGGCGGCCCGCTGGGTGACGCGGCGGTGCGCGAGCGGGTCGAGGAGCTGCTCACGCAGGTGGACCTGCCGGTGAGCCGGGCCGGGGCGTACCCGCACGAGCTGTCCGGCGGGCAGAAGCAGCGGGTGATGATCGCGATGGCGCTGGCCTGCCGCCCGCGGCTGATCATCGCCGACGAGCCGACCACCGCGCTGGACGTGATCGTGCAGGCCCAGGTGCTGGACCTGCTGCGGGGGCTGGTCGCCGAGCAGGGCATCGGGCTGATCATGATCAGCCACGACCTGTCGGTGCTGGCGGCGACCTGCGCGCGGATCGCGGTGATGTACGACGGGCAGATCGTCGAGGAGGGCGCGGGCAGGCAGGTGATGGCCGCGCCGCGGCACGCGCACACCCGGGCGCTGGCTTCGGCCTTCCCCACGGTGGGTGATCCGGTGTCGCGGTTCGCCCCGGCGACGGCGGGTGCGCTGCCGCCGGAGCCGGAGTCGCCGGTGGACACGGGGGAGGGGCCGCTGCTGGCGGCCGAGGACCTGCACGTGCGGTTCCGCGACCGCGAGGGCAAGGCGATCAACGCGGTCAACGGGGTGGACCTGGAGGTCCGGCGCAACGAGATCATCGCGCTGGTCGGCCAGTCCGGTTCGGGCAAGACCACGCTGGCCCGCACGCTGATGGGGTTGCAGAAGCCGACTTCGGGGCGGGTGCTGTTCGAGGGCCGGCCGGTGCCGATGACCAGCGCCGGCCTGCGGGCGTACCGGCGGCAGGTGCAGCTGGTGCTGCAGGACCCGACGAGTGCGCTGAACCCCCGTCACAGCGTGTACGAGGCGGTCGCCGAGGGCCCGCGGATCCACGGGCTGGCCGAGGGTGAGCGGGAGATCGTCACCAAGGCGCTGGAGGCGGCCGAACTGCGGCCGGCGGAGCGGTTCATGCAGCGGCTGCCGCACGAGCTGTCCGGTGGCCAGCGCCAGCGCGTGGTGATCGCCGGGGCGCTCGCGCTGGACCCGAAGGTGGTGGTCGCCGACGAGCCGGTGGCCTCGCTCGACGCGTCGGTGCGCGGGGAGATCCTGGCGCTGCTGCTGCGGTTGCGGCGGGAACTGGGGCTGGCCGGGCTGGTGATCACGCACGACCTGGGGCTGGCGTGGAACATCGCCGACCGGGTGGCCGTGATGTACCGCGGTGAGCTGGTCGAGGTGGGCACGGTGGAGGAGGTGCTGCTCTCCCCGCGGCACGACTACACCAAGTCGCTGCTGGCCGCGCTGCCCGGCGGCACGGTGACCCCGGAAGGCGCTGGCGCTGGGTCCGCCGGGGAACGCGGTGTGTAATCTCCTTTGGTGACATGCCGACCACCACAGACCCCGCCGCCGGAGCCGACGCGCTGACCCTCGCGCCGTCGCGCTTCCCGTACCGCACGATCGCGATGGGCACCATCGGCTCGACGCTGCTGATGCTCGCCGCGCTGGGGGCGGGCGGCATCCTGATCCGGGATCCGGTGCTCGGTCACGGTCCGCTGTCGTTCATCCGCTACGGGCACGGCCGGGCACTGGCCACGGCGCTGCTGTACTTCGGCTTCGGCCTGGTGGTGTGGGCGTGGGTGCGGCTGGGCCGGTACGTGCTGGACGGCCGGGTGGGTGCCCGGCCGGTGGTGGTCGCCGCGGCCTGCTGGATGGGGCCGCTGCTGGTCTCGCCGCCGCTGTTCACCCGTGACGTGTTCTCCTACCTCGGGCAGGGCGCGCAGCTGCTCCACGGCAAGGACCCGTACGCCTTCGGCCCGGCCGAGCTGGACGTGCTGCCGGACGTGGTGGTGAACGTGCACCAGCTGTGGCAGACCACGCCGGCGCCGTACGGGCCGTTGTTCCTGCTGGTGTCGAAGTGGGTGGTCGGGCTCACCGGGAACAACATGATCCTCGGGGTGATCCTCACCCGGCTGGTGATCATGGTCGGCCTGGCCGGGGTGCTGTGGTCGATCCCGCGGCTGGTCAAGCACCTCGGCGGGCGGCTGCCGGTCACCCTGTGGCTGGCGGTGGCCAGCCCGATGACGGTGGTCCACCTGGTCGGCGGCCCGCACAACGACCTGCTGATGCTGGGTTTCCTGACCACCGGTGTGCTGGCCATGCTGGAACGCCGTCCGGTGCTGTCGGTGGTGCTGGTCACCGTGGGCATGCTGATCAAGCCGACGGCGGCGGTGGCGCTGCCGTTCCTGGTGTGGATGTGGGCCGCGCAGCTGCCCGGCGGTGGGCCGGTGAAGCGGTTCTTCCGCGCGGTGCTGCCCGCGCTCGGGGTGTTCGTCCCGGTGTTCGTGGTGGGGACCTGGGTTTCGCTGGGTTCGATGAACATCGGCTGGTTCACCGGGATGAGCGCGCCGCAGCTGATCGCGAACTGGCTGAACTTCCCGACCGGGATCGGTGAGGTCTTCTACACCATGGCGCACATCGTGGTGGACGTGCCGCCGTCACCGTTCGTCACGGTGTTCCGGCTGGCGGCCTGGGTGGTGCTGGCGGTGTTCGTGGTGCGGCAGTGGTGGCTGGCCCGCGACGGCGGGAACCAGGCCGTGCTGCGGGCCGCGGCCGCGTTGCTGGCTGTGGCGATCCTCGCGCCGCCGACCCTGCCGTGGTACCTGACCTGGGGTTTTGTCCTGGCTTCGGCGTTTTCGTGGGAGCGCAAGCACCTGGCCGGGGTGGTGGGGGTGTCGGTGTTCCTGGTGCTCGTCTACTACCCGACGGGGGAGCAGGCGCTCTACGACTGGTGGTTCATCGGGGGAGTGCTGGCGGCCAGCGTCTACGCGGCGGCGTCCCTGCTCAAGCCGGACCCGCTGGGCCTGATCGCGGCCTGGCGGAAGCCGGATTCCCTGGATCGCTGAAGAATCCATCGCCGGTGGTCACGGACGGTCACCATTCAAGTGTATAACGACCTATACGCCACCGCTTGAGGCAAAAATTTTGGCTCGGCTACAAAAAACCAGCTCAGACGAAGGACCAGCCTGTCCAGCGGGTGACCGTGGTCGACACGATCGGCCCGGCCGGGGGAGTGTCCCGGTACTGCGGGTACTTCTCACACAGGGCGGCGAGTGCGGTGGGGTGGTCGTCGAGCACGGTGGCGCGGCCGTCGGCGCGGGCCCACCAGAGCCGGGTCCAGTCGTCGGCGTAGTGGTCGGCCAGGAAGCTGACCGCCGGGTTCGCCGCGATGTGCCGCAGTCGCGCCAGGTCGGTGGTGCGCTTGGGTTTGTGGTCGACGGCGAAGCAGATCTCGCCGCCGACCACGGCGAAGGTGACCGGGACCAGGTGCGGGGTGCCGTGTCCGGTGACCGTGCCGAGCCGGGCCACCCGCGCCGCGGTGAACCGGGCGCGGGCGTCCTCAGTGGACAGGCGCATCGCCGGTCCGGTCCGGCAGGGGCAGCGGGAGCGCGGGCAGGCCGTCGATGCTGGCGACGTTGGTCTTCTTGCCCTGGCAGTACGCGTTGAACTCGGCGTCGGTCTTGCGGCCGAAGTACTCGGCGTGCAGGGTGCGTTCTTCGCGGTAGTCCAGGAAGGGCACGGCGAAGCCGCAGCTGTCGCTGATCTTGTCGACGGCCACCAGGATGACCGCGCGCAGGCCGGGGCCGTCGGCGTCGCCGAAGCGGGTCACCAGTTCGGGGAAGCGGGGGTCGTCGCGGAAGACGGGTTCGCCGCGGCCGTGCACGCGCAGGACCTTGGGCGGGCCGGTGAAGGCGCACCACATCAGCGTGATGCGGCCGTTTTCGCGCAGGTGGGCGATGGTTTCGGCGTGGCTGCCGCCGAAGTCGAGGTAGGCGATGGTGTGCTCGTCGAGCACGGTCAGGGTGCCCGCGCGGCCCTTGGGTGAGAGGTTGACGTGGCCGTCGCCGCTCAGGGGTGCGCTGGCCACGAAGAAGACCGGCTGTGCGTCGATGAAGGCCCGGAGGCGGTCGTCGAGGCGGTGGTATTCCTTGCCCATGCCGCCGAGTATGCCGTTAGGGTCCGCTCATGGTGGGTGCTGCGTTGATCTCCTGGCTTTGTGCTGCGGATCCGGCGTTGCGCTGGCAGGTCGAACGGGACGTCGCGGGTGAGCCGCCCGAGGTGTGGGAGGCGACCAGGGCGCGGGTCGCGACCGAGGGGTTCGGGCGCGGCTGCTGGCGAGGCAGGACCCGGGTGGTCAGTGGGCGGGTGGTGCGTACTTCCCGGCGGGGTACGACCCGGCTGGGGAGGAGGGGCAGCCGTGGACGGCGGAGTTGCTGGCGGAGCACGCTCGCTGGGAGTGCGACGGTCTGCCGTGCTGGGGTGGTGAGGTGGACTGCTGCGTCAACGGGTGGGCGTTGGCGAACGGGGTGTGGCTGGGTGCCGATGTCGCGGGGATCGCCGATTGGTTCGTCGGGCACCAGCTGGGTGATGGGGGGTGGAACTGCTGGTGGGTCGAGGGGGCGACGCGGTCGCCGGTCCATTCGACGTTGAATTCGCTGAAGGGGTTGCTCGCGTACGAGGTGGCGACCGGTGGCACGGAGGGGTCGCGGGCGGCGCGGCGGGCTGGTGAGGAGTACCTGTTGGGGCGTGGGTTGTTCCGGCGGTTGTCCACCGGGGAGTCGATCGGGCCGTGGGTGAGCCGGTTCACCTGTCCGTTCCGGTGGCGTTGTGACGTGCTCAACGCGGCTGAGTACTTGCGGGTGGCGTCGGGGCACGACGGGGTGCCGCCGGATCCGCGGCTGGCGGGGGCGGTGGGGTTGATCCGGGCGGCGCGGCAGCCGGATGGGCGGTGGTTGCAGGGTGGGCGGTATCCGGGGCGGGTGTGGTTCGAGGTGGGGGCGGGTGAGCCGTCGAAGTGGCTGACGTTGTCGGGGACGCGGGTGCTGGTGTGGTGGGAGGCCGGTTAGGGCGGGTGTTTCAGGACAGTGCGGGTTGGGTGAGGGTGAGGGTGCCCGCGTCGGTGTCGAGTTGGGCGGGGAGGCCGAGGGCGATGGTGGGTGAGTCGGGGACGTGGCCGATGCCGGCGTTCCAGAGCACGGGGACGCCGAGTGGGCCGAGGCGGTCGAGCATGAGGGCTTTGACGGCGTCGGGTGGGCCGCAGTCTGCCCAGGAGCCGAGCACGATGCCGTGCACGCCGTCGAACCAGCCTGAGCGCAGGAGTTGGGTGAGGATGCGGTCGAGTCGGTAGACGCTTTCGGTGACGTCTTCGAGCAGGGCGATGGCGCCGGTGGCCGGTCGGTGTTCGGGGGCGCCGATGCTGGAGACCAGGAGGCTGGCGTTGCCGCCGACGAGTACGCCGGTGGCGTGGCCGGGGATGAGTGGTTCGGCGCCGGGGCGGGCGAGGTCGAGTGCGGTGGTGGGGTGGAAGAGGGTGCGGTGGAGGTGGTCGGCGGCGGCGGGGGTGAGCAGGGTGCTGCCGACCATGGGGGCGAACAGGGTGGTGAGGCCGAGGTGGGTGCCGACGGCTTCGTGGAGTGCGGTGATGTCGCTGGAGCCGGTGAGGATCTTGGGTTCGGCTCGGCGGAGGGTGTGCCAGTCGATGAGGTCGAGGATGCGCATGCTGCCGTAGCCGCCGCGGGCGGCGAAGACGGCGCGGGTGGCGGGGTCGAGCCAGGCTTGGGTGAAGTCGGCGGCGCGGTCTTCGTCGGGGGCGGCGAGGTAGGGGACGGTGGGGTGGACGCCGCGGGTGTGGGGGCCTTCGCGGACGTCGAGGCCCCAGGTTTTGAGGGTGCGGTGGGCGGTGTCGAGCAGTTCGTCGGGGACGGGGCCGGCGGGGGCGATGAGGGCGACGCGGTCGCCGGGCTTCAGGTGGGGTGGGCGGGTCACGGGCGCAGGTCCACGGGGGTGGTGCCGGGGGTGTCGAAGCCGAAGACCTGGCCGTAGAAGGCGAGTTCGGCTTCGAGGGCGGCGGTGATGGTTTCGGCTTTGCGGAAGCCGTGTTGTTCGCCGTCGAAGGTGAGGTAGGCGTGGGGGATGTCGGTGCCGCGGAGGGCGGCGACGAAGCGGTCGGCTTGTTCGGGTGGGCAGATCTGGTCGTCGAGGCCCTGGAGGAAGAGGAGGGGGCCGGCCAGGGTGGCGGTGTTGTTGATGGGTGAGCGGTCGTGGTAGCGGTCGGCGGTTTCGGGGAGGGGGCCGATGAGGCCGTCGAGGTAGTGGGATTCGAAGTCGTGGGTTTCGCCGCCGTCGGCGGTCCAGCGGTGGAGGTCGAGGATGGGGTATTTGACGGTGGCGGCGCGGAAGGTGCGTTGGGTGGTCATGGCCAGGGCGGAGGTGTAGCCGCCGGCGCTGCCGCCGCGGATGGCGAGGCGGTGGGGGTCGGCGGTGCCTTCGTCGGCGAGTTGGGTGGCGACGGCGACGCAGTCGGTGACGTCGACGATGCCCCATTGTTCGCGGAGTCGTTCGCGGTAGCGCCTGCCGTAGCCGGTGGAGCCGCCGTAGTTGACGGCGACGACGCCGATGCCGCGGCTGGTGAAGTAGGTGAAGTCGAGGTCGAGGACGGGGTGGTTGCGGCCGGTGGGGCCGCCGTGGACGTGGATGAGGTAGGGCGGGAGTTGGTCGTGGGGGCCGGTGTGGTCGGGGTTGGTGGGTGGGTAGAGGTAGGCGGGGATGGGTTCGCCGTCGGGGGCGGTGAAGACGCGTTCTCGGGGGGTGGGGAGGTAGCGGGGGTCGGGGAGGTGGTGGGGGGAGGGGGTTTGGCCGGGGTGGGGGGTGAGGTCGGTGAGGGTGCCGGTGGTGAGGTCGGCGTGGCGGACGGCGGTTTCCCGGCGGGGGCCGGTGGCGAGGCCGGCGATGCCGTTGCCGTGGGGGGCGATGGTGGGGGCCCAGGTGGTTTCGGGGTCGATGGTGCGGACTTGGCGGGTGTGTTCGTCGAGCAGGGCGAGGTGGCCGGAGTTGAGCACGGCGTGTTTGCCGTGGCCGAGTGGGGTGAACCAGGTGAGGCCGAGTTTCCAGAGTGCGCCGCCGAGTTCTTCGGTGACGGGGGCGAGGTTGTGGGTGGTGCCGTCGAGGTGGATGCGGTGGAGGTTCCACCAGCCGTCGGGGTCGAGCAGGGCGAGCAGGGTGGTGGGGGTTTCCCAGTGGAGTTGGCAGACGGCGGTGCCGGGGCCGCCGGCGAGGACGCGGTGGGGGCCGAAGGTGCCGTCGGGGTGGATTTCGGCGAGGCAGAGTTCGGTGGTGTCCCAGGGCATGTGGGGGTGGTTCCAGCCGAGCCAGGCGGCGTGGGTGCCGTCGGGGGCGAGGTGGGGGGCGGTGAGGAAGTGGTGGCTGGTGGTGAGTTGGCGTGGGGGTTGGCCGGTGAGGGGGATGGAGACGAGGTCGCGGGTGATGTCGGTGCGGCGGGGGCCGGTGCTGGTTTCGCGGACGGCCCAGATTTCGCCGGGGCGGCCGGGGCGGAGGTCGCTGTATCGGGTGCCCTGTGGGGTGTGGGGTTCGGGGGTGAGGGGGGTGACTTGGCCGGTGGCGGGGTCGCGGAGGTGGACGCGCTGGTCGTCCCAGTGGGTGAAGGCGATCTTGCCGTCGATGGCGAGCCAGGGTTTGCCGCCGTATTCGTGGACGCGGTTGCGGGCGTTCCAGGGGGCGGGGAGGAGTTCTTCGACGGTGCCGTCGGGGCCGGCTTTGACCAGTGCGACGCGCCCGTTTTCGGTGGGGCGGGCTTCGGCCCACCAGATTTCGCCGTCGACGGCGTCGAGCCACTGGGGTTGGTGGCCGGCGGTGGCGACGTCGGTGGCGGTGATGGGGGATGGCCAGGCTCCGTATGGCGCGATCTCGGGCATCGCGCGAGTTTAGTCACTCTTTGGAGGTGTTCGCGATCTTGTGGTGAAGGGTTTCGGCTGGGTGGGGGAAAGGTCGGGTTTTGGGGTGGCTTGTTCGCCTGGGGCGAAACTCGGGGCGGCGGATGCCGATGATCGGCGGGTGGCTTAGGGTCGTGGTTGTCATGGCTCGTGTAATCCACGTCTTCCGTCAGCCCGACCGGTTCGTCGCCGGGACCGTCGGGGAACCCGGTGACCGCACTTTTTACCTGCAGGCGTCCGAGGATGTGCGCACGATCAGTGTGACCATCGAGAAGCAGCAGGTGGCGGTGCTCGCGGAGCGGCTCGGTTCGCTGCTCGACGAGGTCGCCACGCGCTTCGGTGCCGAGGTGCCGGCGGAGACGCCGGATGAGCTGGTCGATGCGGAGCCGTTGGCGGTGCCGGTGGAGGAGGAGTTCCGGGTCGGCACGATGGGGCTCGGGTGGGATGCCGAGAGCAGTGCGGTGGTGATCGAGCTGCTGGCGGTGACCGAGGGGGAGGTCGACGAGACGGTGGTGCTCGATGACACCGAGGAGGGTCCGGACGCGGTGCGGGTGTTCTTGAGCCCGGTGGCGGCTCGGGCGTTCGCCGAGCGGGCGGACCGGGTGGTCAATGCGGGGCGGAAGCCGTGTCCGTTGTGTGGGGAGCCGCTGGATCCGGAGGGGCACATCTGTCCCCGGCAGAACGGGTACCGGCGTGACGTGGATGTCATCGAGGAGTGAGTTGGCCGATTCGTCTTCCGGTCCCGCGGCGAGGGAGTTGATCGCGCGGGGGCGGATCGCGGTGGAGGGGCGGCTGGTCGACGCGTCGAACGTGACTTTGTTCTGCTCGGTGGAGCTGGACGGGGTCGAGGCGAACGCGGTGTACAAGCCGGTTTCGGGTGAGCGTCCGTTGTGGGATTTCCCGGATGGCACGCTGGCGGGGCGTGAGGTGGCGACGGCGTTGGTGGCCGAGCACACGGGGTTGGGGCGGGTGCCGCCGACGGTGTTGCGGGAGGGTCCGTTCGGGTTGGGGATGGTCCAGTTGTGGATCGAGACCGATGAGGACGCGGAGTTGATCGATGTGCGGTCGCCGTCGGAGGTGCCTGCGGGGTGGCGGGTGGTGTTGCACGCGCACGATCGGCTGGGGGAGCCGGCGGTGCTGGCGCACGCGGATCACCCGGGGATGCGGGAGCTGGCGGCGTTGGACGTGGTGGTGAACAACACCGATCGCAAGGGTGGGCACGTGCTGGCGGGGGTGGATGGCCGGGTGTACGGGGTGGATCACGGGATTTGCCTGCACGCGGAGCCGAAGTTGCGCACGGTGTTGTGGGGTTGGGTCGGTGACGAGCTGGGTGGGGAGATCGCGGAGAAGCTGGCTGCGGTGCCGTCGTTGCTGGAGGGGGCGCTGGGGGCGGAGTTGGCGGAGCACCTGACGCGGGCGGAGGTCGCGGCGGTCGGGACGCGGGCGGCGAAGTTGCTGGCGGACGGGGTGTTCCCGCAGCCGGGTGAGGATTGGCGTGCGGTGCCCTGGCCGTTGTTCTAGGGCGTGTCTGGTGCTGCTCCGGTCCGGGTGATCGGGTCGAACGCGGGTTCGCGGGTTTCCGGTATCGCCCGGTGGGCTTGATCGGCCGCTGGGTGCGCTGCTCAGGGGTCGGCTGCGGTTGGGCCGGCGTCTGTTGAGCGTCTTGTGCGGCTGGAGCCGGGTCGCCGGCGGCCGAGAGTTCGTCGGGTTTTTCTTGGATGGGCCGATCAGGCGCTGCCCCTCACTGGAACGCCTGATCGGGGGGGTGGGTCAGCTTTTGCGCTGGGGGAGTTCGGCGAGGAGCTGGTCGGTGAGGGTGGCGAGTCGTTGGGCGTCGGTGAGGGTGTGGTCGTCGATGTGGACCGGGAGTGGTTTGCGGCCCTGGTAGGCGGTCAGTGCTTCGGTGGGTGGGTGGTCGATGAGGTTGTCGATGGGTTCGATGGCGCGTTCGGGGCTGGTGCCGGCGAGGCGGGCGAGCAGGGTGACCAGGTGGCGGCGGAGGCCGGTGAGTGAGCCCTGGTGGCTGGTGCGGACGAAGCCGGGGTTGAGCAGGACGTGGGGGACGGGGTTGCCGGTGCGGGCGGCGGCGCGCAGGAAGGTGGCGCGGCGGCTTTGGTGGTTGGCGGCTTTCCAGGTGTAGCCGTGTTCGAACTGGGGGTCGGTCCAGTTGATCGCGTCGGCGGGGGCGCCGGGCACGGTGGTGTCGATGATGACCGGGTTGGGGGCGGCGCGCAGGTTGTCGTGGAGTCCGTCGGCGAGCAGGTGGCGGCTGAGGTGGTAGAGGGCGAAGTTGTGTTCGAGGCCTTCGGCGGTGGTGGTGCGGGGGAATTGGGCGTAGGCGGCGGCGAGCACGAGGGCGTCGATGACTGGGTGGCGGTGGCGGAGTTCGGTGAGGACGCGTTGGTTTTCGCTGATCAGGGTGAGGTCGGCGGGGAGGAATTCGCCGCCGCCGAGGGTGTCGAACTTGGTGCGGTTGCGGCCGATGACGACGACGGTGTCGCCGGCGGCGAGTCGTTTGCGGGCCAGTGCGCGGCCGAGGCCGTCGGTGCCGCCGGTGATGACGATGGTTTTCACGGGGGTCCTCCCAGGTGCTTTCCGGAACAACGGTTCCGGATCGTACGGAACGGAACCGTGGTTCCGCAACGCTAGGATGGCCGCGTGATGCGCAGGGATGCCGCGCGCAACCGGGAGCTGGTGCTCGCGGCCGCGGCCAAGGAGTTCGACGAGCGGGGCCTGGACGCCGAGATCCGGGACATCGCCAAGGCGGCCGGGGTGGGCGTGGGCACGGTGTACCGGCACTTCCCGACCAAGGACGACCTCGTCGGTGCGGTGCTGGCGAAGGATCTGGGGGAGTGGCCCGTCATCGTCGAGCGGGCGCTGGCCGCCGAGGACGCCTGGAGCGGGCTCGCCGGTTTCCTCGAGCAGACGCTGGCGACGATGGCGCGGCACAAGGCGGTGCTCGACGGGGTGACCAGTGCCGAGGCCTCTGCCGCGGCGGAGGCGTGCCGGGCGCACCTGGCCGGGGCGGTCGAGCCGATCGTGCGCCGGGCGCACGCCGAGGGCAGCCTGCGCCCGGAGGTGACCGCGGCGGATCTGGGCCTGCAGCTCCTGGCGCTGGGCCGGATCGTGGAGCTGGAGCCGTCGGGGTGGCGGCGGCAGCTGGGTTTTGTGCTCGACGGGCTGCGGGCGCGCTGATCCGGCGTGGCGTCCCCCGCTGGGGTGCGCGGCTGGCTACCGTTGCCCGGCGTGCGCTCCCATTCCTATGACGACGTTCTCGCCGGGCCGCGCAAGCGGGTGATCCCGGAGGTGCCCGCCGAGCCGGGGCTGGTGGTGGAGGAGCCGGGTGGCTTCTGCGGTGCGGTGGTCCGGCTCGAGCACGGCACCGTGGTGCTGGAGGACCGCCACGGCAGGCACCGCGTGTTCCCGCTGAGCCGGGCGGGGTTCCTGCTGGAGGGCAAGCCGGTCACGCTGGTGCCCGCGAAGGCCGCCCCGGCCAGGCCCGTGGCTTCGGCGTCGGGTTCGGTGAAGGTGGCCGGGTTGCGGGCCCGCACCGCGCGTGACTCGCGCATCTGGGTCGAGGGCAAGCACGACGCCGAACTGGTCGAACGGGTGTGGGGGCACGACCTGCGGGTGGAGGGCGTGGTGGTCGAGCCGCTGGACGGGGTCGACGTGCTGGCCGGGCGGATCGAGGAGTTCGGCACCGGCCCGCAGCGGCGCCTGGGGGTGCTGGTGGACCACCTGGTGGCCGGCAGCAAGGAATCCCGCTTGGTGGAAGCGATCCGCGACGAGCACGTGCTCGTCACCGGTCACCCCTACGTCGATGTCTGGCAGGCGGTGAAACCGGCGTCGGTGGGCATCCGGGCCTGGCCGGTGGTGCCCCGGGGGCGGCCCTGGAAGGAGGGCGTCTGCCAGGCGCTGGGCTGGGGTGAGCCGTTCCAGGGGTGGGCGCGGGTGCTGGCCGGGGTGCGCAGCTACCGCGATCTGGAAACGCCGCTGATCGGTGCGGTGGAGCGGCTGATCGACTTCGTCGCGCCACCGCCGGAAGGGTGAATCCGCCACATCACGCGTAGGTCACGTCCAGTCGCTCACTCAGTGTGAAGCCGATCTATCTGCCACCATGTAGGCCATGGCAGCACTCATCTGGTTCGTGGCCGGGTTGGCGCTCATCGCCGCGGAGGTTCTGTCCGGGGATTTCATGCTGCTCATGATCGGGATCGGCGGTCTGCTCGGTGCCGGTTCCGCGCTGCTGACCGACAACGTCTACGTCCAGGTCGCGGTGTTCGCGGTCGCCTCGATCGGCCTGGTCGGCGTGGTGCGCCCGGCGCTCAAGCGCCGTTTCCTGTCCGGGCCGGACCACCGGACCAACGCCGACGCGCTGATCGGCGCCAAGGCCGTCGTGTTGTCCACTGTGGACATCGAAAGCGGGCAGGTGAAGCTGGGCGGGGACGTGTGGTCGGCCCGCTGCTTCACCGAGGGCCAGGTGCTCGAGCCGGGGACCAGGGTCACCGTGGTGGAGATCGCCGGGGCCACCGCGGTCGTGTCGGCTGAGCTGTGACCGGCGGCGTCGCTAAGGTGAGCCGCGCGGCACCGGGCTGAGCGCCGCACCGAACGAAACAAGGGGAGACGAACTTGTCAACCGCAGCGTTAATCGTCGTCGCGATCGTCGTGCTGCTGGTGATCGTCACCGTCGCGAAGGCGATCATGGTGGTCCCGCAGGCTCAATCCGCGGTGATCGAGCGACTGGGCCGGTTCCGCACCGTGGCCTCGCCCGGGCTGAACTTCCTGGTCCCGTTCCTGGACAAGGTGCGGGCCCGGATCGACCTGCGTGAACAGGTGGTCTCCTTCCCGCCGCAGCCGGTGATCACCCAGGACAACCTGACCGTGTCCATCGACACGGTGGTCTACTTCCAGGTCACCGACTCCCGGGCGGCGGTCTACGAGATCTCGAACTACATCGTCGGTGTCGAGCAGCTGACCACCACCACGCTGCGGAACCTGGTCGGTGGCATGAGCCTGGAAGAGACGCTGACCTCGCGCGACCAGATCAACGGCCAGCTGCGCGGTGTGCTCGACGAGGCCACCGGCCGGTGGGGCATCCGGGTGGCGCGGGTGGAGCTCAAGGCGATCGACCCGCCGCCGTCCATTCAGGACTCGATGGAAAAGCAGATGCGCGCCGACCGGGAGAAGCGCGCGATGATCCTGACCGCCGAAGGGCAGCGGGAGTCGGCGATCAAGACCGCGGAAGGGCAGAAGCAGAGCCAGATCCTGGCGGCCGAGGGGGCCAAGCAGGCGGCGATCCTGGCCGCCGAGGCCGAGCGGCAGTCGCGGATCCTGCGGGCCCAGGGTGAACGCGCCGCCCGCTACCTGCAGGCGCAGGGGCAGGCCAAGGCGATCGAGAAGGTGTTCGCCGCGATCAAGGCCGGGCGCCCGACGCCGGAGGTGCTGGCCTACCAGTACCTGCAGACCCTGCCGCAGATGGCGCAGGGCGACGCGAACAAGGTGTGGCTGGTGCCCAGCGACTACGGCAAGGCGCTCGAGGGCTTCGCCCGCTCGCTCGGTGCCCCCGGGGACGACGGGGTGTTCCGCTACGAGCCGCCGGCCTACGACGACGTGGAGAAGCCTTCGGTCGAGGACGACGAGGTGGCCGCCTGGTTCGACACCTCCACCGACCCGAAGGTCGCCGAAGCGGTCCGCGCCGCCGAAGCCGTGGCCCGGCAGGAGGTGCCCAGCCCGCTGACCGCGCCGCGCACCACCCCGCCGGCGCTGGCCGCGCTGCGCGGGGAGAACGAGCCCGCGGCCCAGCCGGAGCCCACCGAGCGGCAGCAGCCGCCGGAGCGGCCCGCGCCCGCCCAGCTGCCGCAGCCGCAACAACCGCAGCAGCCGCAGGCCCGGCCGTTCCCGCAGGCGCAGCCGCCGTACCAGCAGTCGCCGGGGCAGAACCCGCCGAGCGGGCCGTTCCCCGGTCAGGGGCCCGGCACCGGCCCGTACTCGGGCCCGCCGCGCCAGCAGTGACCAACAACGAGGGTGGCTCCCCCGGCGGGAGCCACCCTCGTTGTTTTCAGCAGGGGCCGAGTTCGGGGCGCTTGGGCCGCAGGCCGTCCCCGGAGGATTCGCCCCGCAGCCGCCTGCCCACCCACGGCAGCGCGTGCTCACGCGCCCACTTCAGGTTTTCGCGGCGGCGGGCCCGGGCGGTGGCCGTTTCCGCCGGGGTGAGCCGGGCGCCTTCGAGCGGGTGCGCGGTGCCCAGCGCGTCCAGCACCGCGATCGCCACCTCCTGGTGCCCCAGGGAGTTCAGGTGCAGCCGGTCGGCGGCCCACAGGCGCCGGTCACGCAGCTGGCGCATCGACCACATGTCCACCAGCAGCGTGCCGTGGCGGGCGGAGATCTCGCGGACGAACTCGTTGTAGATCGCGACCCGGCCGCGCATCCGGCGGAACAACGCGTCTTCGACGCCGTCCACGCCGGTGAACAGCACCACCACCGCCCCCGAGGCGGTCAGCCGCGCCACCGCCTCGTCGTAGTGGGTCATCAGCGCGTCGATGTCGACCCGGGGCCGCAGCAGGTCGTTGCCGCCGGCGTAGAGGGTGACCAGGTCGGGCTTGAGTGCCAGGGCCGGTTCGAGTTGCTCGGCCAGGATCGGCCGGAGCAACCGGCCGCGCACCGCGAGGTTGGCGTAGCGGAACTCCTCGTCCGCGGCCGCCAGCACCGCGGCGACCCGATCAGCCCACCCGCGCACCCCGTTCGGTGCCGCCGGATCGTCGTCCCCGACCCCTTCGGTGAAGGAGTCCCCCACTGCAACTAAGCGCTTGCTCACCCGACCATGGTGCCATCCCGCCCGGAAAACCCGTTGCCCCGGGTGCGGCCACCGGGCGAAGATGGAACACACCGGACGAGGAGGAGGGAGCAGGCCATGACCACCACGCGACGGCGAGTCGGGCGCGGTTCCCGAGCCGTCCGGGGCTGAGTTCCCGGTCTTCGCGAAACCGCCCACCGGAGTCCCGGCCGGGGCGGTTTCCTGGTTTCACCACTACCCCCGTAGCTCAGCGGAAAGAGCACGTGACTACGAATCACGGGGTCGCAGGTTCAATTCCTGCCGGGGGTGCCCACCACGTTCCGGCCTCTGTGGTCCAGCGGATACGACACCGGCTTCCGGAGCCGGAGACCCGGGTTCGACTCCTGGCAGGGGCACTGGCGAACGCGCTCAACCGGCGCGGTGGCGGTCGCGGTGATCGGCGACGTGCACCCGGGTGGCGCACCTGGTGGTGCAGAAGCGGCGCCTGCCGTTGCGGGAGGTGTCGACGTAGACGGTGGCGCAGCCCGGGCGGGCGCAGGTGCCCAGCCGCCCGGGTTCCTCGCAGACCAGGTGCGCCAGCCCGCCCGCGGTGTAGGCCTGCAACCGCCGCAGCGTGCCCGAGTCCTCGCTGGCGTAGTGCAGGTGCGCGGGCAGCCCGTCGTGGCGGGAGATGAACGGGCGGCACGCCGAATCCGCCAGCAGCCCGTTGACCAGCTCCACTCGTTCGTCCACATCGGACTCGGTGAAGACCGGGCGCAGGCGGTCGCCCCAGCGGGCCGCCGCGGTGGCTTCGGCGGCGCTCAGGCGGCTCAGGCTCATGCCGCACGCGCGCATCATCGCCACCAGTTCCGCGGCCGGGGCGTGCCCGAGGTTGACCAGCCCGGCGGCGACCTGCGCCGCCGGACCACCGTAAGGGTTGAAGTGCACTGACTCATTACAGCACGGTGGGGGCATGCACGCCGAACCATGTCCTCGCTGCGGCTGGCCTGCCGAGGAAACCGCCCCCTCCTCCCGCCACCACACCGGCGACGGCACATTGAGCTACCGGCGCTGCGTCTGCGGCAGCTGGCTGGTCCGCCTCGACGGGCGCCTGGTCGGCGCCACCCGGGAACGCCGGCTGGTGAGAGCGCCCGGGCGGTAGCGGCCCCGGCCGCCCCTAGCCGTCCGTGCCGGGCTGGGTCCGGCGGGCGTAGGCGCGGGCCGCCCGGGCCCGGGATCCTGGCGGCGGGTGAGCCCGCCGTGGCGGTCGCGGTGGCGCTGGTGCTGCTGGGCCCGGGCTGGAACTTCGGCTTGCTCAGCGGGACCGCGATGGTCACCGGCGCCGTTGCGCCGGGGCGCCGAGCGAAGGTGCAGGGCATGGTGGACGTCGCCATCGCGGTCTCCGGCGCCGCCGGTGGCCTGGCCTCGGGAGGCGTTCCCGGAAAAGGTTGACCTCGACTATGGTTTAGGTTCTACCTTCGGCCGCATGACACCGAACGAGCACGCGCCGCCCAGGGCGGGCAGGCGGGAGTGGCTGGGACTGGCCGCGCTCGCCCTGCCCACCCTGCTCATCGCACTGGACATGAACGTGCTGGGCCTGGCCGTCCCGGCGCTGAGCGCGGATCTCCGGCCCACCGGCACCCAGCTGCTGTGGATCAACGACATCTACGGCTTCCTGATCGCCGGTTTCCTGATCACCATGGGCACCCTCGGCGACCGGATCGGCCGCCGGCGGCTGCTGCTGATCGGCGCCGCCGCCTTCGGCGCGGCCTCGGCCGTGGCCGCGTTCTCCGTCAGCGCCGAAATGCTGATCGCCGCGCGCGCGGTGCTCGGCGTCGCCGGGGCCACCCTGATGCCCTCGACCATGTCGCTGATCCGCAACCTCTTCCACGACCCCGCCCAGCGCACCGTGGCGATCTCGGTGTGGATGACCAGTTTCACCGCCGGCAGCGCACTGGGGCCGCTGCTCGGCGCGGTGCTGCTGGAGAACTTCTGGTGGGGCTCGGTGTTCCTGCTCGGCGTGCCGGTCATGTTGCTGTTGCTGGTGCTCGGCCCGATCCTGCTGCCGGAAAGCCGCAACGAGGGCGCGCACCGCGTCGACCCGCCCAGCGTGGCGCTGTCGCTGACCGGCATGCTGGCCACCGTCTACGGGCTCAAGAAGTTCGCCGAATCCGGGTTCGGCTGGACCGCGGCGGCCGCGTTCGCCGGCGGGCTGGCCATCGGCTACACCTTCGTCCGCCGTCAGCGCACCCTGCGTGAACCCCTGCTCGACCTCGGGTTGTTCGCCGACCGCGGGTTCACCACCTCGATCACCGTGCAGACCCTGGCGGTCTTCGGCGTCGCCGGCGGGTTCTTCTTCGTCGCCCAGTACCTGCAGCTGGTGCTCGGGCTGTCTCCGCTGGAAGCCGGGCTGTGGACCGTTCCGTCCACGGTGGCCGGTGTGGTGGGCACCATGCTCGCGCCCGTCATCGTCCGGCGGGTCCCGGCACCGCACGTGCTCGGCGGTGGCCTGCTGCTCGCCGTCGCCGGTTTTGTGCTGCTCACCTTCACCGGGCCCGCCTCGGGCATCGCCGCGGTGGTCACCGGGTTCGCGTTGCTCTCCTTCGGGTTCGGTCCCGCGATGACGGTCACCACCGACCTGATCATGGCCTCGGCCCCGCCCGAGCGCACCGGTGCCGCTTCCGCGCTGTCCGAGACCGGCAGCGAGCTCGGCATGGCGCTGGGCGTCGCGCTGCTGGGCAGCGTCGGCACCGCGGTCTACCGCGCCGGCGTCACCGAGGGCACCCCGGCGGGCGTCCCGCCCGAACTGGCCACCGTCGCCCACGACACGCTCGGCGGCGCGGTCACCGTGGCCGCCGAACTGCCCCGGGGCACCGGCGAGCGGCTGCTCGAAGTCGCCAGGAGCGCGTTCACCGACGGCTTCCACGTCAACTCCTGGATCAGCGCGGTGCTCACCACCGGCCTGGCCGTGCTCGCCGTGGTCCTGCTCCGCCACCTCCGGCCCGCCACCGAAACCCCGGAACAAGCCCGTGTCCCCTGACCCGATCCCTTCACCGGAAGGTGCCGCCGTGTCCGAGCGCTTCGCCATCGCCGTCCTCGTCGCCAGCGTCCGGGAAGGGCGGTTCGCCCCGGTGGTGGCCGACTGGTTCACCGCGCAGGCCGCCCGTCACCCGCAGCTCACCCTCGACGTGGTCGACCTCGCCGAGATCCCGTTCCCCGGCCCGGGACTGTCCGCGCGCCTGGCTGCCGCGGACGGGTTCGTGGTGATCACCCCGGAGTACAACCACAGCTTCCCCGGCCCGCTGAAGATCGCCCTGGACTCCGTCGGGACCGAACTGCGCGGCAAACCGGTCGCGTTCGTCAGCTACGGCGGGCTCTCCGGCGGGCTGCGCGCGGTCGAGGCGCTGCGGGTGGTGCTGGCCGAACTGCACGCGGTCACCGTGCGCGAAACCGTCAGCTTCCACGGCGCCGGCGCGCAGTTCACCCCTGACGGCGAGCCCAAGGACGCCAAGGCGGTCAACGACGCCGCCGCGGTCCTGCTCGGGCAGCTGGTGTGGTGGGGGGGGGGGGGGGGGGGGGGCCCCCCCCCCCCCCCCCCCCCCACCCCCCCCCACCCCCCCCCCCCCCCTACCCCCTCGAACAGCCAGTTGAGGCCCAAATCTTAGGAGTTCTCCACGGCCTCGCGC
>NZ_JBWKKF010000022.1:99966-119903 GCF_056431745.1 Amycolatopsis sp. NPDC045836
AAGAAGAAGGAAGAAGAGCGCCGGCGTGGTTTTTGGGGGGGGGGGGGGGGGGGGGGGGGGGTGTTGTTTGCCCCCCCCCCCCCCACCACGCCTACGGCACCTGACCCGGGCCCACCAGCGCCTCGATCCCGTCGAGCAGCCGGTTGAGCCCGAAGTCGTAGGCGTCCGCAGCGGCCTCGCGCGCCCCGAGGTCGAACCCGCCGTTCTCCCACACCTCGACGATGGTCGGGTTGGCCGCGGGGTCGAAGTAGTTCTCCCAGAAGAACTGCCGCTGGTGCCACCAGGTGTCGGTGCTCTGCCCGGTGACCCGCTCGAGGTAGGCGGTGTCGGCCTCGACCGCGGCGTTGGCGTTGACGAAGGTGGTGATGCTGCCGGCCGCCGCGGCCAGCTGCCGGGGGGTGAGCCCGGTCCCGGCCAGGGCGGAGAGCAGGTACTCCTGGCGGCTCATCAGGCCCGGCCCGAGCGCGGGCCGGGTCATCGACACCTCCCGCAGCCAGGGGTGGCGCCGGTAGGTCTCGCGGGTGCGCTCGGAGTACAGCACGACCTGCTCCCGCCAGCTGCCCGGTCTCGGCTCGCCGGGACCGGGCAGCGTGCCCTCGCGCCACGCGGCGTCGACCATCAGGTCGAGCAGCTCGTCCTTCGCGGGCACGTAGGAGTAGAGCGTCATCGTGCCCGCCCCCAGCTCCTTGGCCACCCGGTGCATCGAGGCCGCGGCCAGCCCGTCGGCGTCGGCGACGCGGATGGCCGCGGCCACGATCGCCTCCAGGCTCAGCCGCGGTCTGCGGCCCCGCCCGGGCCCGGGCTCGGCGCGGTCGCGCCAGAGCAGGCGCAGGCTGCGGTCCGGGTCGCCACCACCACTGTGTTCCACCGTCACAACCCTGGATCCTACATTCCCGTATGGTGTACGCTAGTTGTTCTCGTGCGGGATACGTAAAAGGAGTGGGGACTGGTGACGATTCTGGTCACGGGAGCTACCGGCAGCGTCGGCCGCCTGGTCGTCGACGAGCTGGTGGCACTGGGGGCGCCGGTGCGGGCGCTGACCGTGAACCCGGAGAAGGCGGCGCTGCCGCCGGGGGTCGAGGTGGTCACCGGCTACCTCGGCAGGCCGGCCACGCTGCCCGCCGCGCTGAAGGGGGCCGAGGCGGTGTACCTGGCGCCGCTGCCCGGCACCGTGGAGGAGTTCACCCGGCTGGCCACCGAGGCCGGGGTGGGCCGGGTCGTGGCGCTTTCGGGCAGCAACGCCGACGAAGAGGAACGCGAGGGCTCCAGCGGGGCCCACTACCTCAGGGTCGAGCGCGCGGTGCGGGCCGCGGGCTTCGACTGGACCTTCCTGCGGCCCGGGGTGTTCGCCGGCAACACCCTGGGCTGGGCGGAGGAGATCAAGGCAGGCAGGACGGTCAGCTCGGCCTACCCGCACGCCGCGCAGACCCCGATCGACCTGGGCGACATCGCCCGCGTGGCGGCGAAGGTGCTCACCGAGACCGGGCACACCGGCCGCACCTACCCCCTCAGCGGCCCGGAGACGATCACCCAGCTCGGCCAGGTGCGGGCCATCGCCGCCGCGCTTGGCACCGAAATCGAGTTCCGGGAGCTGACCAGGGCCGAGCACCGCCGGAACTGGCTGGACCACGGCATCCCCGGCGAGGTGGCCGACTGGCTGCTCGACGGGTTCGCCGAAGCCACCGAGCACCCGCAGGTGCCCGAACCGGGTTACGAGCAACTCATGGGCCGCCCCGGCACCACCTACGCCCAATGGGCCGCCGCCAACGTGGAGGCGTTCCGCTGATGGCCCACACCGACGACATCCGCATCACCGGGGCCAGGGAGAACAACCTCGGCAACGTCTCGCTGAGCATCCCCAAGCGGCAGATCACCGTGTTCACCGGCGTGTCCGGCTCCGGGAAGTCCTCGCTGGTGTTCGACACCATCGCCGCGGAGGCCCAGCGCCAGCTCAACGAGACCTTCACCGCCTTCGCCCGCAACTTCCTGCCCAGCTACGGCCAGCCCGACCTCGACGAGATCGAGAACATCTCCGCGGCGATCATCATCGACCAGAAGCGGCTGGGCGGGAACTCCCGCTCGACCGTGGGCACCATCACCGACATCAACCCGTTGCTGCGCCTGCTGTTCTCCCGCGCCGGGCAGCCGCACGCCGGGTACTCCAACGCCTTCTCCTTCAACGACCCGCAGGGCATGTGCCCGGAGTGCGAGGGCCTGGGCCGGTCGGTGCAGCTGGACCTGGACAAGTTCCTCGACCGGTCCAAATCGCTCAACGAAGGTGCCGTGCAGCACCCCGACTTCGCCGTCGGCGGCTGGGTGCTGGGCTCCTACACCGGCTCCGGTTTCTTCGACAACGACAAACCGCTGGCCGACTACGACCCCGGGGAGTGGCACCAGCTCCTGCACGGCGAAGGCAAGCTGCGCGTGCAGTGGCAGGGCGGGTCGATGAACGCCAAGTACGAGGGCCTGGTGGACCGGTTCACCCGGCTCTACATCAAAAAGGACGGCATGTCCGACCGCAACCGCGAGATCTTCCAGCGGTTCGTCACCACCCGGGTGTGCCCGGCGTGCGAGGGCACCCGGCTCAGCCGGGCCGCGCTCGAGAGCCGGATCGGCGGTTACAACATCGCCGAGCTCACCGCGATGGAAGCCGCGGAACTGGTCACCGTGCTCGGCGAACTGGAGGTCCCCACGGCCAAGACCGTGCTGGACAGCCTGATCGACCGCATCGGCAACCTCGTCGCCATCGGCCTGGGCTACCTCAGCCTCGACCGCGAGACCACCACGCTCTCGGGCGGGGAGTCCCAGCGGATCAAGATGGTGCGGCACCTGTCGAGCAGCCTGATCGAGATGATGTACATCTTCGACGAGCCGAGCGTCGGGCTGCACGCGCGTGACGTGCACCGGCTCAACGAACTGCTGGTCAAGCTGCGCGACAAGGGCAACACCGTGCTCGTGGTCGAACACGACCCCGACGTGATCGCCATCGCCGACCACGTGGTCGACATGGGCCCGCACGCCGGTTCCCGCGGCGGCCGGATCGTCTTCGAAGGCAGCGTCGCCGAACTCGCCCGAGCCGACACGCTCACCGGGCGGTTCCTGCGCAACCGGCTGCCGCTGAAGACCACCCCGCGCCGGCCCTCGGGCTGGTACACCGTGGCCGGGGCCAACAGCCACAACCTCAAGGACCTCACCGTGCGGTTCCCGGCCGGGGTGCTCACCGTGGTCACCGGGGTGGCGGGCTCGGGCAAGAGTTCACTGGTCAACGACGCGTTCCTGGCCGAGCACCCGGACGCCATCGTGATCGACCAGGCCGCGGCCGGCACCTCACGCCGCTCGAACACCGCCACCTACACCGGGCTGCTCGACGGCATCCGCAAGCTGTTCGCCAAGGCCAACGGCGTGAGCCCCTCGCTGTTCAGCGCCAACTCGAAAGGGGCCTGCGAGAACTGCCAGGGCCTCGGGGTGATCTACACCGACCTGGCGTTCATGGACGGGCTCAAATCGGTGTGCGAGATCTGCGGCGGGCGGCGGTTCTCCGACGACGTGCTCGAACACAAACTGCGCGGCCGTTCGATCAGCGACGTGCTGGAGATGACCGCGGCCGAAGCGATGGAGTTCTTCACCGAGAAGAAGCTGCGGGAGGTGCTGCGCGCGGTCAACGACGTCGGGCTGGACTACCTGAAGCTCGGGCAGCCGCTGAGCACCCTGTCCGGGGGTGAGTGCCAGCGCATCAAGCTCGCCACCGAACTGCACAAGGCGGGCTCGGTGTACGTGATGGACGAGCCGACCACCGGGCTGCACATGTCCGACGTCGGGCACCTGCTGGAGATCATGGAACGGCTGGTGGACCGGGGGAACACGGTGATCGTCATCGAGCACAACCTCGACGTCATCCGCAACGCCGACTGGATCGTCGACCTCGGCCCCGAAGGCGGCAGCGGCGGCGGGACCGTGCTGTACGAAGGCCCACCGGCGGGACTGCTGGAAACCACCGGCTCCTACACCGCGCAATTCCTGCGGCAGGACCTCTCGGCCTGAGGAGGGGAGTGGGCATCCCTCGTTTCCGGCACGGGGGATGCCCGCTTCGTGGCATGCTGGGCGCCATGCTGATCTACTCGATGAGCGTTTCGGTGGACGGCTTCATCACCGATCGCGACGGCGGGTTCGAGTGGACCGTGCCCGACGACGAGTTGTTCGCCTTCCACACCGAACGGGTCCGCGAACTCAGCGCCTGCCTGTGCGGCCGCCACCTCTACCAAGCCATGCTGCCGTGGGAAACCGACCCGTCGATGCGCGCCGACGAAGCCAGCAGCACCTTCGCCGGGATCTGGGCCGCCATCCCGAAGATCGTGTTCAGCCGCACGCTCGGCAGCGTCGAAGGCAACGCCCGGCTCGCGCAGGCGCCGCTGGCCGAAGAAGTCGCCGCCGCCCTCGGCGAGACCGACAACGACGTCGAGATCGGCGGCGCCGGGCTGGCCTCCTCGGCGATCGAACTGGGCCTGGTCGGCGAATTCCGCCTGTTCCGCTACCCGGTCATCGTCGGCGGCGGCCTGCCCTTCCTGCCGCCGGTCACCTCCCGCATCCCGTTGCGCCTGGCCGAAACCAGGACCTTCGGCTCACGCGTGGTCTACGAGCGCTACCAGCGGGCCTGATCCGGTGGTGCCGGGCACCCGGCCGAACCTGGACCCAGCACCCGGCCAAGGTCGCGTGACGCGCCACTAACCGGTATCGGCGTCGCCGGTACGCGGCCGGATCGACTCGACCAGCATGCGCACGAGCTGGTCCACATCGACCTGCCACCTGTCCTTGGGCAGATGCCCGCTGCGCTCCATGCTGGCGATGCCGTGCGCGCTCGACATGAGCAGCGCGGCGTAGCGGGGGCGCTCGGCCGGCCGCCTCGGCGGCGACCGGGGTGTTCGCCGGGAACAAGAAGGCCGGACACGCCGAAACCGTCCTGCTCGACCTCGCCGACCTGGAGTCGGTCCGAGCGGCGGCGGCGGACCTCCGCGACCGGACCGGCGACCACGTCGACGTCCTGATCAACAATGCCGCGATCTCTCGCTGGGCCCGCACGAGCGGACCCGTGACGGGTTCGAGCTCCAGATCGGCACGAACCACCTCGGCCCGGCCGGCCCTGCCGGGTGGTGACCACGTCCAGCCCCGGGCACCGCACCGGCGGACTCGACCTCACCGACCTGCACTGGGAACGGCGTCCCTGCTCGCCCACGCTCGCCTACGGCGCCTCGAAGCTGGCGAACCTGCTGTTCACCGCGGAACTCGATCGGCGGCTCCGCCAGGCCGGCGACCCCGTGCTGTCGGTCGCCGCGCACCCGGGGTTGACGAAGTCGGAGCTGCTGGAGAACGCCCTGGCCCGTGGTGGTGCGTGGCGGTCACGTCTGCTGCGGCTCCCGGACCGCATCACCTCCCAGCCCGTGTCCGCCGGGATCCTGCCGCAGCTCGCCGCCGCCTTCGGACCGGTGCACGGCGCCGACTACCTCGGCCCGGCCAGGTGGTTCGAGACCCGCGGTCCGGCCGGCCCCGCCCGGCGCTCGGCCACCGCAGCCGACCCGTGCTCGCCGGTCGGCTGTGGGCGGTCACGGCCGCGGCCACCAACGTCGTGCCGGATCCCGCCGGCGTGGGCATCGAGGTCACGGCATAGCCGCTCCGTGCGGCACGCAGTCATGCCTCGTCGCCGGATCGCGGTCCCGACGACGAGGCAACCGGAATTCCGACCGGGGCCGGATCAGTGGCCGTGGGATCCGCCTGCCCACCATCATGATCAACCACCAGGTCAACCTGCTGAGACGAGCTATTAGGCCCGGAACTGTCCTACTTCGCTGGCATCCTGGGCGCCGTGACCGACGCCAAGCCCGCCACCGCCCGGCTGCTCAGCCTGCTCTCGCTGCTGCAGACCCCGCGCGAATGGCCCGGCAGCGAACTGGCCGAGCGCCTCGGCGTCAGCCCGCGCACCATCCGCCGCGACATCGACCGGCTGCGCGACCTCGGCTACCCGGTCGAAGCCAGCATGGGCGCCGAAGGCGGTTACCGCCTGGTCGCCGGCGCCGCGCTGCCACCGCTGCTGCTCGACGACGAGGAAGCGGTCGCCATCGCGCTCGGCCTGCGCACCGCGGCCGGGGGCGCGGTCACCGGCATCGAGGAAGCCTCCGTGCGGGCCCTGACCAAACTCGAACAGGTGCTGCCCGCCCGGCTGCGTTACCGCGTCGGCGCGCTCAGCGGCGCCACCGTGCCCGCGCTGAACCCCGGCACCCAGACCGTCGACCCGGCCGTGCTCACCACGATCGCCGCCGCGGTCACCAACCGCGAACGGCTGCGGTTTTCCTACCGCACCGGCGAAGGCGCCGACGGCAAGCGGCACACCGAACCACACCGCCTGGTCTGCGCCGGGCACCGCTGGTACCTGGTCGCCTTCGACCTCGACCGCGACGACTGGCGCATCTACCGCGCCGACCGCATCAGCGGCCCGCTGGCCACCGGCGCCCGCGCCCAGCCCCGCGCACTGCCCGCCGGCGACGCCGCCACCTACCTCACCAGCCGCCTGTACTCCCTGGTCCCGGTCCACGAAGCCGAAGCCACCCTGCACCTGCCGATCGAGCAGGCCCGCACCCGGCTCGGCGACACCGGCGGCCACCTCGAACCGCTCGGCGAGCACAGCTGCCGCCTGCACGGCTACGGCGACACCCTGGAATGGCTGGCCGCCCGGCTGGTGATGCTCGGCTGCGAGTTCGAAGTGCACTCACCCCCCGAACTCGTCGAGCACCTGCGGGAGATCGCCGCCAGGGTCGGGCGCGCCGCTTGCGGCGGCGACAACGACAGTGCTGTGATGCGGTGATGACGGCTACCGAAACGCACGCCGCGATCGAGGCGGTCTGGCGGATCGAGGCGGCCCGGCTGATCGCCGGACTGGCCAGGATGGTGCGCGACGTCGGCCTCGCCGAGGAACTCGCGCAGGACGCGCTGGTGGCCGCGCTCGAGCAGTGGCCGGAAAGCGGGGTGCCGCGCAACCCCGGCGCGTGGCTGATGACCATCGGCAAACGCCGCGCCATCGACCAGATCCGGCGCCGCGAAACCCTCGAGCGCAAGATCGAGGTGCTCGGCCACGACATGGAGACCGACGCGCCCAACGCGCCCGAAGACGCCGTGCTCAACGGCGACGACATCGGCGACGACCTGCTGCGCCTGGTGTTCACCGCCTGCCACCCGGTGCTCAGCACCGAAGCCAGGGTCGCGCTGACCCTGCGCATGCTCGGCGGCCTGACCTCCAAGGAGATCGCCCGCGCCTTCCTGGCCTCGGAATCGACCGTGCAGCAGCGGATCGTGCGCGCCAAGCGCACCCTCGCCGAGGCGAAGGTGCCCTTCGAGGTCCCCGAGGAAGCCGAACGCGCCGAACGGCTCGCCTCGGTGCTCGAAGTGATCTACCTGATCTTCAACGAGGGCTACTCGGCCACCGCGGGCGACGACTGGATGCGCCCCGCGCTGTGCGAGGAAGCACTGCGCCTCGGCCGCGTGCTCGCCGAGCTGACCCCGAAGGAATCCGAGGTGCACGGCCTGGTCGCGCTGATGGAGATCCAGGCCTCCCGCTCCCGCGCGCGCCTGGGCCCCGCCGGGGAACCCGTGCTGCTGCTCGAGCAGGACCGCACCCGCTGGGACCAGCTGCTCATCCGCCGCGGCTTCGACGCGCTCGAGCGCGCCGAAGCCACCAGCACCACACTCGGCCCGTACGCGCTGCAAGCGGCGATCGTGGCCTGTCACGCCCGCGCCCGCACCGCCGACGAGACCGACTGGCAGCGCATCACCGAGCTCTACGACGAACTGGCCCGGATCTCCGGCTCCCCGGTGGTGGAGCTGAACCGGGCGGTCGCGCACTCGATGGCGTTCGGCCCGGGCGCCGGGCTCGCGCTGGCCGACCCGCTGCTGGCCGAACCGTCGCTGGGCAACTACCACCTGCTGCCGTCGGTCCGCGGTGACTTCCTGGCCAAACTGGGCCGCTTCGACGAAGCCCGCGCCGAGTTCGAGCGGGCCGCGGGCATGACCAGGAACGAGCGTGAACGCACCCTGCTCACCGAGCGCGCCGCCGCCTGCGCCAGGGGAGAGGCCCCCGGCTGAGGCCGCTCAGGCCCGGGTGTGGCCGAGGTAGGTCAGCACGGCCAGGACCCGCCGGTTGGCGGTGTCGTCGGCCTGGATGCCGAGCTTGTCGAAGGTGGTCGTGGTGTACTTGCTGATCGCGCTCTCGCTGAGGAACAGGCGCCGGGCGATGGCGGCGTTGGACAGGCCCTCGGCCATGAGGACCAGCACGGACCGTTCCCGGTCGGTGAGCCGCGCCAGCTGCGGGGCCGCGGTCGAACGGGCGAGCAGCTTGGTGACGACGGCGGGGTCGAGCGCGGTGCCGCCCGCGGCGACCCGGTCGAGGGCATCGAGAAACTGCTCGGCGTCGAACACGCTCTCCTTGAGCAGGTAACCGACCCCACCGGCCTGGTCGGCGACCAGCTCACGCGCGTAGAGCTGCTCGACGTGCTGGGACAGGACCAGCACCGGCAGCCCCGGAACCGCCCGGCGGGCGGCGAGCGCCGCGGTCAGCCCCTCGTCGCGGTTCGTCGGCGGCATGCGCACGTCGACCACCGCCACGTCCGGCCGCTGGGTCAGCAACGCGTCGAGGGTTTCCGGCCCGGTGGCGGCCGTGGCGACGACCTCGTGCCCGAAAGCCTCCACCAGGCGGACGATGCCATCGCGCAACAGGTAGAGGTCTTCCGCGACGACTACGCGCACGGAACCACCACCCTTGCCACGGTCGGCCCACCCGGCGGGCTGTCCACGGTCAGGGTGCCCGCGAAAGCACCGAGCCGGCGGCTGATGCCGTCCAGCCCGCCACCGGGCACCACGACCGCCCCGCCCGGCCCGTCGTCGGTCACCTCCACCACCACGGCCGCGCCCGGCCGGTGGATCCGCACCCACGCTTTCGCCCCCGCCGCGTGCTTGGCCGCGTTGGCCAGCAGTTCGGCCACACCGAAGTACACCGCGGCCTCGACCGGGGCGTCCAGCCGCCCGGCCGGCTCAGCGGTGACCACGACCTCCAGCGGGCTGTCCAGGGCGAGTGCGCGGACCGCGTCGGCCAGACCGCGTTCGACTAGCACCGGCGGCTGCACCCGCGGACCAGCTCACGCAACTCGGCCAGTGAGGTCGCCGTACCCTGCCGTGCTTCCCGCAGCAGCGCCCTGGCGTGCTCGGGATCGTGGTCGAGCAGCCGTTCCGCGGTGGCCAGCGACAACCCCACCGCCACGAGGCGGGCCTGGGCCCCGTCGTGCAGATCACGCTCGATGCGGCGGATCTCCGCCGCCTGCGCCCTGGTCAGATCGGCACGCTGGGCCTCCAGCGCCCGCACGCGCTCCGCGGCACCGTCGGGCAGCCGGAGCCACCGCCCGGCCAGCGGACCGGCGATCCGCCAGGCACGAGGAGCCGCGGCCACGGCCGCCGCCACCAGCAGCACCCCGGCGGCGGCGGACACCGGCCCCGGGTCGAGCAGGGTGAGCACCGCGCAGACCAGCGCCACCGCGGGCACCGCGCACACCGGTCCCACCGTGACCGCCGCGATCGGCAGCCACCGCACGTCCCGCCAGTAGGCCGGATCGCCGAAGACCCGCCGCCACCGCCGGTCCAGCTCGGCGTCCCGGCGGGTGCGCTCGTAGGAGTGCCCGTTCCACCAGTACCCGGTCGCCAGCGGCACCGGCTCCGGCCCGGGCGGCCGGTAGCCGTCCTCGATCAGCAGGCCCTGCCAGCGGGCCACCCGGCGGCGGAAGAACGTGCCGACCGGCCGGGCGAAGACCAGGGCGAGCACACCGAAGAGGATCGACCAGCCCAGCCACGACCACACACTGGTCCACGACCAGGGCGAGCCCAGCAGCCCGGCCACTGCCGCGGGAACGACCGAGAGCACCGGCACCACCAGCGCCGCGGCAGCCAGCGACACCGCCCTGCCCAAGCCCACCGCCGCCGCCCGTGCCATCCGCCCGATCCTAGGCATCTGCCGGCACCGGGCGGCGGATGAGGACCGCGACCACGAGCAACGGCACCGCCGACAGGCCCTGCAGCACCGCGTACCACCAAGGGCAGACCCCCGGGAGCAGATCGACCGCGACGATCGCGACCGGCAGCACCGTGGCCACCGCCCGCAGCCGCGCCAGGCCCGTCCCGGACGCGCGCACCGCCAGCCGGTGCAACACCGGCGCCAGTGCCAGCAGCAGCACCGCCCGCACCCACATGAACGCGTTCACCGTGCCGTGCCACACCGCGACCACGGCCACCGTCACCAGCACCAGGGCACTGACCAGCCCGAAGAGCGCGATGCACTTCCGGATCACCGAATTCGTCATGCCGATGACGCTAGGAACAGCGAGAGCCGGGCAGTACCGGTCTGGCCCCACCACCCGGTGGGGCCAGACCCACCTCAGGCGCCGGAGCGGACCCGGTGGTAGTCCACCACGGCGTCGCCGTGGGCGTAGTTCTCCCCGGTGAAGTCGTGCGGGAACTCCGGGTTCAGGGCGCTGGCCTCGTCGAGGCGCCGCAGTTCCTCCGGTTCCAGCTCGACCAGGTGCAGGTTGTCCGCGAGCTGGGCTTCGTTGCGGATGCCGACGATCGGGATGGTCAGCGCCCGCTGCTGCTGCGCGCGGACCCAGGCGAGCGCGACCTGGCTCGCGCTCGCGCCGCGTGCCTCGGCCACGGCGTTGAGCGCGTCGGCGATGGCCAGCTCCCGATCGGAGATCTCCCCACCGGCCCGGCGGCCGTCGGCCGGACGGGCCCGGTCGGAGCCGTAACGCCCGGTCAGCAGGCCCCCGCCGAGCGGTGCCCAGCCGGTGACCGCCAGGTCCAGCGCCTTGGCCATCGGCAGCAGTTCCCGCTCCACCGTGCGCTCGACGAGGCTGTAGGGCACCTGGATCGCCGAGAACGGGGTCAGCCCGCGTGCCTCGGCCAGCGTCACCGCCCTGGCCACCAGCCACGCCGGGGTGTCGGAGATGCCGAGGTAGAGCACCTTGCCCGCGCGCACGAGTTCGTCGAGCGCGGTGACGACCTCCTCGATCGGGGTGTAGGCGTCCCAGATGTGCACCCAGTACAGGTCGAGGTAGTCGGTGCCCAGCCGCCGCAGGCTCGCCTCGACCGCGCGGCGCAGGCTCTTCCGGTGCGTGCCGCCCGCGTTCGCGTCGCTCGGATCGGTGCTCAAGCCGTACTTGGTGCCCAGCACCCAGCGATCGCGATCGGCCCGGACCAGCTCACCGACCACGCGTTCGCTCTCGCCGCCGGCGTAGCGGTTCGCGGTGTCGAGGAAGTTGCCGCCCGCGTCGGCGAACCGCTTGAGCGCGCCCGCGGCCTCGTCGGCGGTCGCCACCCCCAGGCCGGGGTAACCGAACATCATCGTGCCGAGGCAGATTTCGGACACTCGCACGCCGCTGCGGCCGAGCAGCCGGTATCGCATGGTGGTCATACCCAGATTATTCAAGCTTGACTAATCAAGGTCAAGGTCGGCGGCGCGGGCGTACCGCCGGGCCAGCTGGGCGAAGGCGTGCTTGAGCTCGGCCGGGCCCACCACCTCGAGGTCGGCGTCGAACCGCCCGACCGCCGCCGCCAGCCCCGCCCACGACCACGAACCCAGCACCAGCCGGCACCGGTCCGGCCCGAGTTCCTCGACCACACCGTCACCGGTGTACCGGGACACCTCGGCGGCGGGCAGGTGCAGCACCACCTCACCGCGGCACGGCCAGTCACCGGAATCCCCGGCCCCGCGGAACCGGTTCGCCACGAACGCCGCCACGTCACCACCGGGCACCTCGCGCGGGGTGAACCGCGGCCCGGTCGGCACCCGCGGGCCGATCCGGTCGGCGCGGAAGATCCGCCAGTCCCCGCGGTCGAGGTCGAAGGCGACCAGGTACCAGCGCCCGGCCCGGGTGAGCAGGTGGTGCGGCTGCACCCGCCGCGGTTCGTCCTGCCCGGGATAGTCGAAGCGCAGCACCTCACGCGCGTGCACCGCGGCGCTGAGCGCCATCAGCACCCCGCTGTCCACCCGCGTGCCCGGGCGGGCCTCGGCGGTGACCTGGAAGGTGTCGATGCGGCGGCGCAGCCGCGTGGGCATCACCTGCCGGACGGTGGTCAGCGCCCGCGCCGCCGCCTCCTCGATGCCGACCCCGCTGGAGGTGGCGATCCGCAACGCCACCGCCAGCGCCACGGCCTGCTCGTCGTCGAACAGCAACGGCGGCAACTCCGCCCCCGCCTCCAGCCGGTAACCGCCGTCGGGCCCCTTGACCGCGACGATCGGATACCCCAGCTCCCGCAGGCGGTCGACATCGCGGCGCACCGTGCGCGGGCTGATGTCCAGCCGCTCGGCCAGCAACGCCCCCGGCCAGTCCCGGCGGGCCTGCAACAACGAGAGCAACGCCAGCAACCGTCCCGAAGTTTTCGGCATGAGCGCGATTCTGCCCGAAGTAGCGGCCACAACCTGGCCGCTACCCCTGACATCGTGGGCTCATGCCGGGCAGGGAGCCCGGCGGAACCGGAAAAGGGGCCACAGATGTCGGTCAAGACCACCATCCACCTGAACTTCCGCGGTGACGCCCGCGCGGCGCTGGAGTTCTACCAGTCCGTCTTCGGCGGCGACCTCGCCGTGGTGACCTACCAGGACGCCGGGAACGCCGCCGATCCCGCCGAAGCCGACCGGGTGATGTGGGGCCAGGTCACCGCCGGCAACGGCTTCCACGTCATGGCCTACGACGTGCCCGCCCGGATGAACTACGACCAGGGCGAGAACGCCTTCTTCGCCTCCGTGCGCGGCGAGGACGCCGAAGAGGTCAACGGCTACTGGGACGGGCTGTCCAAGGGCGCGGTCGTCGTGCAGCCGTTCGGCCCGGCGGGCTGGTCCCCGGCCTACGGCATGCTCAAGGACCAGTTCGGCGTCGTCTGGGTCCTCGACGTCGTGAGCGAACACCACGCATGAGGACGCGCGCACTGGGGCGGACCGGCATCCAGGTCAGCCCCTACTGCCTGGGCACGATGATGTTCGGCCGCGCGGGCAATCCCGACCGCGACGCCTGCGTCCGCATGACGCACCGGGCGCTGGACGCGGGGATCAACTTCATCGACACCGCGGACGTGTACTCGGGCACCGAAGCCGAGGAAATCCTCGGCCGGGCGCTGGCCGGCCGGCGCGACGACGTCGTGCTGGCCACCAAGGGCAACGGCTCGATGGGCCAGGACCCCAACCGCGGCGGCAGCTCACGGCGCTGGATCGTCACCGCCGTCGAGCAGTCGCTGCGGCGCCTGCGCACCGACCACCTCGACCTCTACCAGATCCACCACCCCGATCCGCGCACCGACATCGAGGAAACGCTGTCCGCGCTGACCGACCTGGTGCGCAGCGGCAAGGTGCGCGCCATCGGCTCGTCGAACCTGCCCGCCGCGGAGATCGTCGAAGCCCAGTGGGTCGCCGAGAAACGCGGGCTGATGCGGTTCCGCACCGAGCAGCCCGCCTACTCCGTCCTCAACCGCGGCATCGAACGGGAGGTGCTGCCCGCCTGCCGCCGCCACGGTGTGGGCGTGCTGGTGTGGAGCCCGCTGGCGATGGGGCTGCTCACCGGCCGCTACCGCCGGGGCGGGCCCGCACCACGCGGCGCGCGGATGGCCTGGGTGCCCCGGCACCTGACCGATGCGCGCAAACTGGACGCCGTCGAAGCACTCATCCCCGTGGCCGAGGAGGCCGGCTTGTCGCTGACCCACCTGTCGATGGCCTTCGCCATCACCCATCCCGGCGTCACCTCGGCCATCATCGGCCCGCGCACCCCCGAGCAACTCGACGACCTGCTCGCCGGGGCCGCGGTCACCCTCGACGCCGACGTGCTGGACCGGATCGACCGGATCGTGGCCCCCGGCACCGATCTCGGCCCGCTCGACGTGGCCTACACCCCACCGGAGCTCACCGAGGTGTCGCTGCGGCGGCGCCCGGCCGAGGAGCGCGCGGCCGCATGACCGTGCTCGACACCCGCGCGCTCAACCGCGCCGCGCTCGCCCGCCAGCTGCTGCTCGACCGCGCCGAGCTGCCCGTGCTCGACGCCGTCGCGCACCTCGGCGGCCTGCAGGCCCAGGAACCCCAGGAACCGTTCACCGGGCTCTGGTCGCGGCTGCGGGCCTTCGACCCGGCGGTGCTCTCGGACCTGCTGACCGGGCGGCAGGTGGTGCGCACGCACCTGATGCGCCGCACCGTGCACCTGCTCACCGCCGAGGACGTGCTGGCCTGGCGGGCCCGCCACGACGCCATGCTGCGCCAGCGCGTGCTCGGCACCTACCGCGCCGAACTCGGCGGGGTCGACCTCGGCGAACTCGCCGAGGCGGGGCTGGCGGTGCTGGCCGACGGGCAACCCCGCTCGATGCCCGAGCTGGCGCGGGCGGTGGCGCCGCGGTGGCCGGCGGCCGGACCGCGGCCACTGGGCGAAATGCTGGTCGCCGGCCTCATCCCGATGGTGCAGCTGCCCCCGCGCGGGCTGTGGCGGGCCAAGGCCGGGGTGCAGTACCTCCCGGTCGCGACCTGGCTCGGCCGGGAGATCGACCCGCCCGCCCCGGACGGCACCGACCCGGTCGGCGAAACGCTGGTCCGGCGCTACCTCGCCGCGTACGGGCCGGCCGCCACGGCCGACCTGCGGGCCTGGAGCGGGCTGGCCGGGCTGCCCGCCGCGGTGGCCGCGGTCCGCGGGGAACTGGTCAGCTTCCGCGACGAACGCGGCCGCGAACTGCTGGATCTGCCCGACGCACCACGACCGGACCCGGACACCCCCGCCCCGGTGCGGTTCCTCCCGGCGTTCGACAACGCGATCCTCGGTTACCACGACCGCAGCCGCATCATCGACGACGAACACCGCGGGCTCTCGGTCGCCGGGACGCGGGTCGTGCTCGTCGACGGGCGGGTTTCGGCGACCTGGACGGTCCAGCGGGACACCGTGTCGATCACCCCGCTGCGGCCCTTGACCCGGGCCGAGCGCACAGCCGTCGGCGAGGAGGGCGCGGCACTGGCGTCGTTCCTGTCCGACGGCGACAGCGAACGGGCCGAAATCCGCTCCTGATCAGGTGTACTCGCCGCGGTCCAGCCGCTCGGCGAAACCGGCCGCCCAGCTCGCTTCCCCGTCGAGCTGGGCGGCCTCGAACCGGTAGCTCTCGGCCACGTGCCGCGGGATCGGCCCGCCCGCCAGGATCGACCGGACGTCCTCGCGGATCGCCTCCGCGCGCGCCCGCAGGTCTTCGGCCCGCCGCCGCATCGCCCCGGCCAGTTCCGCGGCGGGCAGGTGCGGGAAGAACGCCAGGCCCACCAGCAGCGGGTGGTGCGGCACCCGGGTGTCCCACAGGTTCTCCCGCAGCAGCCGCCGGAACTCCGCTTCACCGGCGTCGGTGAGCCGGTAGGTGGTGCGCTCGGGCCGCGCGCCCTGCCTGCCGGTGCCCGCCACCTCGACCAGCTCTTCCTTCTCCAGCGACTTCAGCGCGTTGTAGATCGAACCGGGCGCGACGTTGGCCCATTCGGCCGCGCCCCAGGACAACAGCTCGCGGCGCAGGTCGTAGCCGTGCACCGGGCCGGTCTCGCGGAGCGCGCCGAGCACGAGCAGCCGGGTGGTCGCCGCCATCAGCCGTTCCGCCCGATCATGGGGGACAGGTTACCCAGCGCGTTCGTGCTCTTCGATCGAAGTTGTCGGTGTGCCGTGCTTCAGTTCGTCGGGAGGGAGACAGACCCGGTCTGACGAGGGAGAACAACATGGGCCAGTACATCGAATTCCACGGCACACGCACCTGGTACGACGTGCGGGGGGCGGGCGAGCCGGTGGTGCTGCTGCACGGCGGGTTCAGCGACGCGCGGGAGTTCACCGGCAACCTCGACGCGCTCAACGAGCACTTCCGCGTGTACCGGTTCGACCGCCGCGGCCACGGCCGCACCGCCGACGTGCCGGGGCCCATCACCCACGAGCAGATGACCGAGGACACCATCGCGTTCCTGGAGCGGGTGGTGGGCGAACCGGTGCGGCTGGTCGGCTACAGCGACGGCGGGTTCATCGCACTGCTCACCGCGCTGCGCCGCCCCGACCTGGTGCGCGGGCTGGTGCTGATCAGCTCCGTCTTCGCCGCCGAGGGCTTCATGATGCGGCCCGACCCGGACGGGGAGATGCCGCAGCCGGTCATCGACCACTACGGCGAAGTCTCCCCGGACGGCGCCGGGCACTTCCCGGTGGTCTTCGCCAAACTGACCGACCCGGCCAATCCCGACCCCTCCCGCACCGCCGAGGACCTGGCCGGGGTGAGCTGCCGGACGCTGGTGGTGGCCGCCGACGACGACCTGGTCCACGCCGAGCACACCCTGGCCCTCTACCGCGGCCTGCCCGAGGCCGAACTGGCGGTGGTGCCCGGCGCCTCCCACGCGGTCCTGCAGGACCAGCCCGGCCTGGTCACCACGATCGTCACCCGGTTCCTGACCACCGACCCGGCCCCGACGCTGATCCCGGTCCGCCGGGCAGCCGTTCACGCCGTGGCCCCGTAGGCGATGACCAGCGCGGCGGCGGCACCGGTGCAGGCGAAGGTGCGCAGATGATTCCACGCGGTCCAGCGGCCCAGGTACCGCTCACGCCAGAAGGCGACGCCTTCGGCGCTACCGGCGTCGGCGGCCTCGAGCGCGTTGTTCAGCGGCACGCTGAACACCACGGTGACGGTGAACATGCCGAGCACCAGCAGCAGCGCGCCGCCCAGCCGCCACCCGCTGCCGGGCTGGCCCGAAAACGGCGTGACCACCGCCAGGAACAGGCACAGCAGCGTGGTGCCGCCGAACACCAGGCCGAACAGGGGGCTGAGGATGCGCCGGTTGACCGCCTGCATCGCGGTCAGCCCCTGTTCGGGCGGCAGGTCGGCGAGCACCCGCATCATGAAGGCGGAGAAGACGAAGAACAGGCCGCCGTTGAGGCCGGCGCCGACGGCGGCGGCCAGGGTCACTGCGGAGATCAGGGCGTCGGGCATCGTCGGCTCCTCGGTGTCGTGGGCGGGAGGGTGTCACAGCTGGTGGTAGGCGCGGACCAGTTCGGGCACGAAGTCCTCGAACCGCGTCGGCGTGGAGTTCGCGGTGGTGCGCTCGCCGGTGGCGGCGATCGTGCCGTCGCCGAAGGCCGCGGTCATCTCCACGTGCAGCCGCGCCGATCCGGCCGAAAACCCGGCCTGCCGCAGGATTCCGGTCATCTGCTCGCCGGGCATCGGCAGATACGGCAGCTCCGGCAGTCCGAGGTGCTCGCCCAGGACGCGGGTGGCTTCGGCGTAGCTGAGGTCGCGCTCGCCGAGCAGTTCGCGGACCACCACGCCGGTCCAGTTCCGCTCGCGCAGCGCGGCCGCGGCGACCTCGGCGACGTCCCGTGCGGCGATCATCGGGATCTTCGCCTCCGGCGCCACCGAGTCGGTGTTGAACCCGGTCTCCTTGATCAGGCCCAGCGACGCGTGGAAGTTCTCGAAGAACGACCCCGGCCGCAACACCAGCACGCTGGTGTTTTCCAGGGTGCGCAGCCGCTGTTCCTGCGTGTGCAGGCTGGTGATGAAGCCGGTGCCCGAGGGCCGGTCCGCCCCCACACTGCTCAGCGCCACCACGTGCCGCAGGCCGGCCGCGCGGATCGCCTGGACGATCGCCTCGCCCTTGCGGTCCTGCTCGGCGAAGTAGTCCTCGATCTCCGGCGCGGTGTGCAGCAGGGTGTACGCGGCGTCGGCGCCGCGGAACGCCTCGGTGAGGAAGGCCGGATCGGCGGCGTCACCGATGGCGAGTTCGGCACCGGCCTCCCGCAACGGGGCCAGCCGCTCCGCCGAGCGGCCCACCGCCCGCACCGGTTCCCCCGCCGCCAGCAGCAGTCGGGCGATCCCGCCGCCGGTGTTCCCGGTCGCGCCCAGCACGGTGATCATCGTGTCCTCCTGATTGGCCGGTTTGCCGTGCGTCCAACTATGACCGGGGCGGGCTGGACAAACCATGAGCATCCGTCGCTGTTTCGTGCTCGTTCGTCCAGTCGCTGTGGACGAACGATCTCGGCTGCCCGCATACTCGCCGGTGATGAAAACGGGCGACATTCCGGCGCCGGCGGACCCACTCGGCGAGGCACTGCACTTCCTGCGGATGAGCGGCGCCTTCTACTGCCGCTCCGAACTGAGCGATCCGTGGCACGTGAGGATTCCGGCGATCCGGGACTGCCTGTGGTTCCACGTCGTCACCGCGGGCGCCTGCACGCTCTCGGTCGAGGGCGCCGAACCGGGCGAACTGCGCCCCGGCGACCTCGCACTGGTCCCGCACGGCCGCGGCCACACGCTGTGGACCGATCCCGCGCTGCCTGCCTCGGCGATCGAGACGCTGCCGCACGAGTACGTCAGCGATCGGTACGCGATCCTGCGGCACGGCGGTGGCGGCCCGGTCGGCGGCATCATCTGCGGTGCGGTCCGCTTCGACCACCCGGCGGCGAGCAAACTGCTCGAACTGCTGCCGCGGCTGATCCGCGTGGCCGCGGCCGAATCCCCGCACGGCGAATGGCTGCAGGCCAGCCTGCGGCTGATGATCGCTGAAGCCGCCCAGCCGCGCCCCGGCGGCGAAACGGTGATCACCCGGCTCTCGGACATCCTGGTCATCCAGGCCATCCGCTCGTGGATGGAAACCGATCCGGTGGCCCGCACCGGCTGGCTCGGCGCCCTGCAGGACCGCCAGATCGGCCGGGCGATCTCGTTGATCCACCGCGACGCCGCCCGCGACTGGACCGTCGCGTCGCTGGCGGGCGAACTGGCCATGTCGCGCTCGGCCTTCGCCGCCCGGTTCACCGAACTGGTCGGCGAGCCCGCGATGCACTACGTCACCCGGTGGCGGATGAACGTCGCGCTGACCGCGCTGCGGGAGGAGGGCGCCACCGTCGCCGAGGTGGCGGGCAGGCTCGGCTACCAGTCCGAGGCCGCGTTCAGCCGGGCGTTCAAGCGGGTGCAGGGGGTGCCGCCGGGCTCGGTCCGCAGCCGCGAAGCAAGTAGGACCGAAGCTGACCTACTCACCTTCTAACTTGGTGCGCACCACGACAACCGAGGAGCGCACCATGAGCCAGACCAACGCCGTGAACGGGGTTCCCGCCGGGTACTCCACCGTCACCCCGTGGATCATCTCCGAGAACACCGGCAAGCTGATCGAATTCGCCACCGCCGCTTTCGGCGCCGAGGAGATCTTCCGCGTGGCCGACGAACACGGCTACATCGGCCACGCCGAGTTCCGCATCGGCGACGCCATCGTGATGGCGTTCGACAAGCGCCCCGGCTGGCCGCCCACGCCCAGCTTCCTGCGCCTGTACCTGCCCGACTGCGATGCCACCCACCAGCGGGCCCTCGATGCGGGCGGCCGTTCGCTCACCCGGCCCACCACCGCCCCGTTCGGGGACCGGGTGTGCCGGGTGCTCGACCCCTTCGACAACCTGTGGTGGATCCACACGCGCGTGGAAGACGTCGATGCCGCCGAACTCGAACGCCGCGCCACCGACCCGCACTGGGTCGCGGCCATGGCGTACCTGCAAAGCGCCGACCTCGCCGCCCGTGACCACTGACCCACCACGGCTCGCCTCCCTCCCCGATGCCACCCCGTACGCCCGATCACCCGGCTCGGTGCCCCACCAGCACCACGAGAACCCAGGCAAGCGGGCAAAGCCGTCCTGACTTAGTGGTCCTAACAAAATGATCAATGTGGTGGTGTTGGCCGTGTCCGTTGTGGATCATGTTCGGTCGTGAGCAGGGGTGAGTCACCGCCGTGGATCGTCTCGGACGATCTGCGGGAGCGGATCGAGCCGTTGTTGCCGGTGGTGCCGCGCAGGAACCGCAACGCCGGTCGTGGGCGTGTGCCGGACCGGCTCTGTCTGCAGGGCATC
>NZ_JBWKKF010000023.1:0-83644 GCF_056431745.1 Amycolatopsis sp. NPDC045836
GCACTACAACTATCATCGTCCCCACACTGCTGCTGGAAATCAGCCACCAGCATCCCGGCTCGACACCGGTGTCACCAATGTCATGGCCTCATACATCTAGACAGCGGCGCGCCCACGCTGGCCGTCATCGACAACCCGGTGGCTGCCTGGCAGACCATGAGTAGCCTTCCTCGGCCGCTTTCGCGAACTGGCGACCGCCTGGCAGGAGCACGGGAGTTTTCCTGGCTGCCATCGACAAACCGGCGACCGCTCGGCAGAACCGCGGGTGGCCTTCGGTCGACATCGACAACCAGTGACCGCTCGGCGGGTCAATCGATGACCAGTGATCGCTCGGTGGGTCAATCGATAGCCAGTGATCGCTCGGCGGGTCAATCGATGACCAGTGACCGTCCGGTGGGTCAATCGATAGCCAGTGATCGTCCGGTGGGTCAATCGATAGCCAGTGATCGTCCGGTGGGTCAATCGATAGCCAGTGATCGTCCGGTGGGTCAATCGATGACCAGTGATCGCCCGGCGGGTCACCGGCGGCCTTCCTTGGCGGCCAGCGCTCGCCGCACTCCGTCACCGCTGGTGGACCTCCGTGTTCAAGAACAGTGCTCTCGACTTTGAGCACTGCTCTGGGTAAGCGTGCCGCTCTGCTGGGGGAAGTTGCGCCCATTCGCTGACCTCAGGCGTGAGTTGCCGAAAGCTCAAGTTTGGAGAGCGGTGCTCTCTTGGCTGAGCACTGCTCTCTTGGGTGAATGGAGCAGTGCTCAACTTCGAGAGCACTGCTCTTGAAAGTCGTCCGGTGCTCGGCACAAGATCCAAGTGGCTCAGTTCGGCAACGGGGAAGTGGTCCTTCTGAGTGGGCCGCTTCCCGGACAGGCTGAACGGTATGACGATCACAGTGGCACCGGCTCGGGACCGGGTGGGGATCACCGCCGGACTGACGACGGCGGCGATTGTCGGCGGGTCGGTGCCGGTCACCGGACTGCTGGACGGTTATCCGCTCCTCCTCGGCCAAGGCCTTCGCTACGGGCTGGCCGGCCTCCTGCTGCTCGCCTGGTTCGGTCTCCGCCGGAAGAAGTTGCCCATTCCGAAGTGGACGGACGTACCCGCGCTCCTCGCCCTCGCCGCGACCGGCATGGTCGGCTTCCAAGCTTGCCTGCTCTACGCCCAGCGCTACGCCGAACCCGGACTGGTCGCCGCGGTGCTCGGTGGCAGTCCGCTCGTGCTGGCCGTCGCCGCGCCGTTGCTGGCTCGTAGGCAGCCGTCGGCGGCGCCGGTGTTCGGGGCCGTGCTGGCCGTCAGCGGAGTCGTCGTGCTCACCGGTGGCGGCGCCACTTCCGGCCCCGGGCTGGTCCTGGCGGTGCTCGCGATGCTCGGGGAAGCGTCGTTCACCCTGTTCGCGGTCGGCCTGGTGAAGCGGCTCGGGCCGGTGGCCACCTCGGCGTGGAGTTGTGTCGCGGCGGCGATCGGCAGCGTCCTCCTGTCGTCCTTCGTGGAGGATTGGCGACTGCCGGATGCCCGGCAGCTCAGCGCTTTGCTGGTGCTCGCCGTGCTGGTCACCGCGGTTGCGTTCGGTATCTGGTACTACGCGGTGTCCGTGCTCGGCGCCGACCGCGCCGGGGTGCTGATCGGTGTCATGCCGGTGTCGGGCCTGCTGGTCGCCGTCCTGCTCGGCGCCCAGCGGCTGGAACTGGTCGACGTGGCAGGCGTCGGGCTGGTCGCGCTCGGTGTGCTGATCGGGCTGCGTCGTCGCGGAGCGACCGAAGACAGCCCGATCAGCAGCTGAGTCACTTGCCGCCGCGGGCCATGCGCAGCACGTCGAGCGCCTCGTCCAGCTGGGCCTCGGTGAGCTTGCCGTCGGCGACGTACCCGCGTTCGATGACCACCTCGCGGATCGTCTTCAGCTCCTTGAGCGCCTGCTTCGCCACGGCCGCCGCCTCTTCGTAGCCGATGTACTTGTTCAGCGGCGTGACGATCGACGGCGAGCCCTCGGCGTATTCGCGGGCCCGCTCGGCGTTCGCGGTCACCCCGGCGAACACCTTGTCGGCCAGCAGCCGGGAAACCGCGGCGAGCAGGCGCGCGGACTCCAGCACGTTGCGGGCGATCACCGGCAGGTTCACGTTGAGCTGGAAGTTGCCCTGCGCCCCGGCGAACGCCACCGCGGCGTCGTTGCCGATCACCTGCGCGACCACCTGCAGCGTCGCCTCCGGGATCACCGGGTTCACCTTGCCCGGCATGATCGACGAACCCGGCTGCAGGTCCGGCAGCGCCAGCTCGGCCAGGCCGGTGCGCGGCCCGGAACCCAGCCAGCGCAGGTCGTTCGCGATCTTGTTCAGCGAAACGGCCACCGTGCGCAGGTGACCGGAGGTCTCCACCACGCCGTCCTGCGTGGCCTGCGCCTCGAAGTGGTCGCGGGCCTCGGTCAGCGGCAGCCCGGTCACCTCCGCCAGCTCGGCGGCGACCGCGGCGCCGAACCCGTCCGGCGCGTTGAGCCCGGAGCCGACGGCGGTGCCGCCGATCGGCAGTTCGCCGAGCCGGTCCAGCCCGGAGCGCAACCGCTCGATGCCGAACCGCACCTGCGCGGCCCACGCCCCGGCCTCCTGCCCGAGCGTGATCGGCACGGCGTCCATCAGGTGCGTGCGGCCGGACTTGACCACGTCCGCCCACTCCGCGGCTCGGCCCTCGATGGTGCCCGCGAGGTGTTCGAGAGCGGGGATCACCTCCGAGAGCACCGCTTCCGTGGCGGCGACGTGGATGGTGGTCGGGAACGTGTCGTTCGACGACTGCGAGGCGTTGACGTGGTCGTTCGGGTGCACGTCGCGGCCGAGCGCGCGGGTGGCCAGCGTCGCGATGACCTCGTTGGCGTTCATGTTCGACGAGGTGCCCGAACCGGTCTGGAACACGTCGATCGGGAAGTGCGCGTCGTGCCTGCCCTCGGCCACCTCGTCCGCGGCGGCGGCGATCGCGCCGGCGAGGTCCTCGTCGAGCACGCCGAGCCGGGCGTTGACCCGCGCGGTCGCCGCCTTGAGCAGGCCGAGCGCGCGGATCTGGGCGCGCTCCAGGCCGCGGCCGGAGATCGGGAAGTTCTCCACGGCGCGCTGCGTCTGGGCGCGGTACAGCGCGTCGACGGGCACCTTCACTTCGCCCATCGTGTCGTGTTCGATCCGGAATTCCTGTTCAGGCATGACCCCAGTCTGGCCCAGCCGAGGCAAGCCTGCGGAGTGGTGTTTCGCACTAGGCTGGCGTGTGACTGCTGCCACACCACCACAGCACCGCGGAGGTCACCGAGGATGAGCGCGCCCGATTCGACCGTGGACCTGGCCATCATCGGCGCCGGGCCGACCGGCCTGTTCGCCGCCTACTACGCCGGTTTCCGCGGGCTGTCCACCGCCGTGATCGACTCGCTGCCGGAGGCGGGTGGCCAGGTGACCGCGATGTACCCGGAGAAGATGATCTACGACGTGGCCGGGTTCCCCGCGGTGCGCGGGCGGGACCTGATCAACTCGCTGGTCGAGCAGGCCGCGCAGTGGAAGCCGTCGTACCTGTTGGGGCGCAAGGCCGAGGGGCTGGAGTACCGGGACGACGGGCTGGAGGTCGGCCTCGACGGCGGTGAGGTGCTGCGGGTGCGGGCGGTGCTGATCACCGCGGGCATCGGCGAGTTCACCCCGAGACCGCTGCCCGCCGGCGACGGCTGGCTCGGGCGCGGCGTGGTGCACTTCGTGCCGTCGCTGCGGGCGCACGAGGGTCAGGACGTGGTGGTCGTCGGCGGTGGCGACTCGGCCTTCGACTGGGTGCTGGCGCTGCACCCGATCGCGCGCAGCGTGACGCTGGTGCACCGGCGAGCGCGGTTCCGGGCGGTGGAGTCGATCGTGCGGCAGGCGCGGGACCTCGGCGTGCGGATCATCACCGACGCCGAGGTGACCGAACTGCGCGACAACGGCGACGGCGCGCTCGGGGAGATCACCGTCGAGGTGAAGGGCGGTGAGTCGGTGGTGCTGCCGGCGCAGTCGGTGATCGCCGCGCTCGGTTTCACCGCCGACCTCGGCCCGATCGAGAACTGGGGGCTGGAGATCGACCACCGCGCCATCACCGTCGACTCCACCATGGCCACCGCCAAACCCCGCGTCTACGCGGCGGGTGACGTGGCGGCGTACCCGGGCAAGGTGAAGCTGATCGCCACCGGTTTCGGGGAGGCGGCCACCGCGGTGAACAACATCGCCGTGGCGCTGGACCCGGACGCGCACCTGTTCCCCGGCCACTCCAGCAACGCCGAGTGATCAGGGGGCGGGTGGCGGCGGGGTCTGCTGCTCCGCGATCCAGCCGGCGTAGGCGATCGCCGAGGTGTAGATCGACGGGGCGGTGCCGCAGGTGTCGGAATCGTTGCCGGGGCGGCTGGTGACCCCGAGCAGCACCCACGTTTCGCCGACCCGCGTTAGTTGCGGTCCGCCTGAATCGCCGTAGCACGAACCGGCGGTGTCGCCGGGGTTGTCCGTGCACAGCTCCACCGTGGCATCGAACGGCACCGCGGCGCATTCCGAAGGCGCCACGATCGAGGTGTCCAGTTGCTGCAACACCGTCGGCTTGTCACCGCAGCCCAGTTTCGGGCAGGTCTGGCCCCACCCCAGCAACCGCGTCGGGGTGCCGGGGGTGGCGGCGGTGCCGATGGCGACCGGGACCGCCGCCGACGGGGAAGCCAGGCGCAGCAAGGCGATGTCGCCGCGGGCACCGTCCGGATCGTACTCCGGCTGCACCGCGATCGCGGCCACCTTCAGCTCTTCGCCGCCCTTGGTGTGGTCGTTGCTGCCGACGCGCACCTTGAGCGTCTTCGGATCGCGCCCCTGCACGCAGTGCGCGGCGGTGAGCACCCATTCCGGCGCGACGAGCGAACCACCGCAGTTGTGCTTCCCGCTGCTCGACTGCATCGACACGACGAACGGGTACGGCTGGTCGGCCGCCACCCCGCCGACGATGACCGGCTCCACCGCGGCCGCCGGTGCCGCGGCGAGCAACGCCGAAACCAGGGCCAGAGCGACGCGCTTGATCACGGCAGCGGCGGCACCACGTCGAGTTCGCCGTCGACGTCGTCGAGGTGGCCGTCGAAGTTCACCGACGAGTACGAGCGCAGCTTCGTCAGGCGGTGGTAACCGTCGATCATCCGCACCGTGCCGGACTTCGACCGCATCACGATGGACTGGGTGGTCGCCCCGCCCGCGCGGTAGTGCACCCCGCGCAGCAGGTCGCCGTCGGTGACGCCGGTGGCGCAGAAGAACACGTTGTCGCCGCGGACCAGGTCGTCGGTGGAGAGCACGCGGTCGAGGTCGTGCCCGGCGCCGATGGCCTTCTCGCGCTCCTCGTCGTCCTTCGGCCACAGCCGGCCCTGCAGCTCACCGCCGATGCACTTGAGCGCGCTCGCCGCGATGATGCCCTCGGGCGTGCCGCCGATGCCGAGCAGCATGTCCACGCCGGTGTTCGGCCGCGCGACGGCGATCGCGCCGGCCACGTCACCGTCCGAAATGAACCGGATGCGGGCGCCCGCCTCGCGGACCTCCTTGATCAGCTGCTGGTGCCGCGGGCGGTCCAGGATGCACACCGTCACGTCCGACACGCCGCTGTTCTTCGCCTGCGCCACCCGGCGGATGTTCTCCGCGACCGGTGCGGCCAGGTCCACCAGCCCGGCGGCCTCCGGCCCGACCGCCATCTTCTCCATGTAGAACACCGCGGACGGGTCGAACATCGCGCCGCGCTCGGCCACCGCGAGCACCGCGAGCGCGTTCGGCATGCCCTTGGCCATCAGCGTGGTGCCGTCGATCGGGTCGACCGCGACGTCGCAGTCGGGCCCGTCGCCGTTGCCCACCTCTTCGCCGTTGTAGAGCATCGGGGCTTCGTCCTTCTCGCCCTCCCCGATCACCACCACCCCGCGCATGGACACCGTGCCGACCAGCTGGCGCATGGCGTCCACGGCCGCGCCGTCGCCACCGTTCTTGTCGCCCTTGCCGACCCAGCGCCCGGCCGCCATCGCGGCGGCCTCGGTCACCCGGACCAGTTCCATGGCCAGGTTGCGGTCGGGCGCCTCCCCACGGCGCGTCGCATCGGTGGGCTGGCTGGGGTGGGACATGTGGCCTCCAGGGTCGTCCAGTCGCCCGCTCATCCTCTCAGATACCGGCCGCTCGGCCCGGTATCCGCGAGCATGGGGTTCCTCACCCTGCGTTGCCCTCTTCAGGGGTTTCGGCGCCGTTCTCCACAGTGGCCAGTGCCGCTTCGACCCGCTCGCGCGCGCCGGCCAGGTGGCGCTCGCAGAGCTTGGCGAGCTTCTCGCCCTTCTCCCACAGCGCCAGCGACTGCTCCAGCGACAGCCCGCCCGCTTCCAGGTCGCGCACCACTTCGACCAGCTGGTCGCGCGCTTGCTCGTAGCCGAGTTCTTCGGTCACTGTGCCTGCTTCTCCGCTCGCCGACGTCCGCCGCACACTACCGCGCTGGCCATCGCGTTGTCGTAGTCGCTGAACGCCTTCGCGAACTCCTGGCCGTCACCCTCGGCGATCGCGTCCTCGATCTGGCCCTGCGCCCCGGCCACCCGGTTGCGGTGCGACACGCCCTCGGTCGACCACCAGCGCGTGCCGACGTACTCCGAAGTGGCCTCGGACAGCTGCCGCAGCCGCGGCGCCAGCCCCCAGCGACCGGCGTTCGCGCAGCCGGCCAGCAGCGCCGTCCAGCACTCACCCGCCGCGACGTCGGCTTCCTGCGCGCGCAGCAGCACCGCCCCGGCCCCGGCCCTGGCAGCGGCACCGCTGGTCAGGGGCAGGAACTCGTTCGCGCGTGGTTCGAGCACGGCTACCCCTCCTCCTGCTTCTCCGAGACGATCGCGCGGACCGCGCCGTCGCCCACCCGGATCCGGACCTCGGCGCCCTCCGACACTTCGGAGACCGACCGGAGCACCCCGAGGTTGCCCGCCGCGTCGGAAAACTGCACCACCGCGTAACCCCGTTCAAGGGTCGCGGCCGGGCCCAGCGCGGTCAACCGGGCACGCGCGGCGGTCAGCGCGGTCTGCTCCCTGGTCAGCGCGGACAGGATCTCGCGGCGGCCGCGCTGGCGCTGGATCTCCACCTCGTCCGCGCGCCGGTCGATCGGGCCGAGCGGATCGGCCAGCGCCGGACGGCTGCGCAACTGGTCGAGCAGGCGGCGCTGGGTGTCCACCCAGCCGTGCAGCGCCCGGCGGCCGCGGTCGCGCATCTGCCGCACGCGCTCGCTCTCCTCGCGCACGTCCGGCACCACCCGTTTGCCCGCGTCGGTCGGCGTGGAGCAGCGCACGTCGGCGACGTGGTCGAGCAGCGGGGTGTCCGGTTCGTGGCCGATCGCGCTGACCACCGGCTTGCGGGCGGCCGACACCGCGCGGCACAGCGCCTCGTCCGAGAACGGCAGCAGGTCCTCCACGCTGCCGCCACCACGGGCGATCACGATGACCTCGATGCTCTTGTCGCGTTCGAGGATGGACAGCGCGTCGAGGATCTCGGGCACCGCGAGCGCGCCCTGCACCGCGGTGTTGATCACCCGGAAGCGCGCGGCCGGCCAGCGGGCGTGCGCGTTGACCAGCACGTCCCGCTCGGCCGCCGAGGCCCGGCCGGTGATCAGCCCGATGCCCTTCGGCAGGAACGGCAGCCGCCGCTTGCGCTCGGGGGCGAACATGCCCTCCGCGGCGAGCAGGCGGCGCAGCCGCTCGATCCGCGCGAGCAGCTCGCCGATGCCCACCATGCGGATCTCGCTGGCCCGCAGGCTCAGAGTGCCGCGGCCGAAGAAGTACGCCGGACGCGCGTTGACCAGCACGCTCGCCCCCTCGCGCGGCGGCGGTTCGAGCGAGCGGAGCAGGCTCATCGGGCAGGTCACCGACATCGACACGTCCGCCGCCGGATCACGCAGCGTCAGGAAGGCCGTGCCGGTGCCGGGACGCGCGGAGATCTGCGTGACCTGGCCCTCCACCCAGACCGCGCCGAGGCGGTGGATCCAGTCGCCGATCTTGCGCGCCACCGTGCGCACCGGCCAGGGGTTCTCCGCGGTCGAGACCTCGCGAGCCGCGGTTTCGCTCACCGGTCCCCGTCGCCGGGCTGCTGGAGGTTGCCGAGCCGCCGGGCCAGCATGCCGGTGAACGAGGACCGGTTCTGGTGGTCGCGTTCGTAGGCGAGCAGCTCCTCCACCTCGGCGGCGGAGAACCGGCGCAGGCGGGCACGCAGCTGCGGCAGGGTCAGCTCGTCGTAGCCGGTGACCCCGGCCGGGCCCGCCTCCCCGGCGATCGCCTGTTCCTCGGCGGCCCACGGGTCCTCGGTGGGTTCGCCGACCTCGGTGTACTCGGTGGCGCCGCCGGTGGGTGGCGTGCGGTGGCCGTTGCGGGCGGGCTCGTCCGGCAGGTCCTCGTCGAAGGTGGCCCAGCTGGGCGCCTCCTCGGCCGGCCGGAGGGTGGACAGCACGTCGTCCCCCTTGATGGCCAGCTCGGTGACGTGCTGCTGGACGCGCATGGAGAACTGGAGTACCTGGCTGGCGACGGTGACCGGGAGGCCGGTGAGCTGCCGCGGCAGTTCGCGAGCCCGCTCGACGGTCGTCACCGCGAGGCCCGCCGCGACGCGCAGCGGGAGCGGGAGTGGCTTCATGCCGTACAGCGTGCCGTACCTGGACCATCTTTCCCAACTCTGTGTGTTGTTCGGCCTACTCCAACGGGCTAGCGGGACGACCCCCGCGTGAGCACGGGCACAACCGGGCTACCCGTACCCTGGAGGCATGGACTCACCCACTCCTGGTACCGAGCCCGCCGAAATCGCCCCCATCAAGCCGCGCGAAGGCAAGCGCGTGCTGCTCGCCAAGCCGCGTGGTTACTGCGCCGGGGTGGACCGCGCGGTGATCGCCGTGGAGAAGGCGCTGGAGCTGCACGGCCCGCCGGTGTACGTCCGCAAGGAGATCGTGCACAACCGGCACGTGGTCGACACGCTGCGGGAGCGCGGCGCCATCTTCGTCGACGAGACCTCCGAGGTCCCCGAGGGCGCACTGGTGGTGTTCTCCGCGCACGGCGTTTCGCCCGCGGTGCACGCCGAGGCGGCCGAGCGCAACCTGCGCACCATCGACGCCACCTGCCCGCTGGTGACCAAGGTGCACAAGGAGGTCAACCGGTTCGCCAAGACCGACTACGACATCCTGCTGATCGGTCACGAGGGCCACGAAGAGGTCGAGGGCACCGCGGGTGAGGCCCCCGACCACGTCCAGCTGGTGGACACCGCGGAGGACGTGCAGAAGGTCACCGTGCGCGACCCGTCCAAGGTGATCTGGCTGTCGCAGACCACGCTCAGCGTCGACGAGACGATGGAGCGGGTGGACCAGCTGCGCGAGCGCTTCCCCGAGATCGCCGACCCGCCCAGCGACGACATCTGCTACGCCACCACGAACCGTCAGGTCGCGGTGAAGGCGCTGGCCCCGGAGTGCGACCTGGTGATCGTGGTCGGCTCCACCAACTCGTCGAACTCGAAGCGGCTGGTCGAGGTGGCGCTGAAGGCCGGTGCCAAGGACGCGCACCTGGTCGACTTCGCGCACGAGGTGGACGAGTCCTGGTTGGACGGCGTCACCACGGTCGGCGTGACCAGCGGGGCGTCGGTGCCGGACACCCTGGTGATGAACCTGCTCGACTGGCTCGCCGAGCGTGGTTACGGCGACGTCGACGAGGTGACCACGGCGAACGAGAAGATCACCTTCTCGCTGCCGAAGGAGCTGCGCAGCACCGTGCGCTGACGGCGTTTTTCCCGTCTCCCCAACGGTTCTAGGCCGTCTATGGTGGCCTGGTCCGGGTTGGGTTGCGGGAGGGTGCGCGGTGGCGAGGCCGGTGGTCTGGGGTGTGTTCGGATCGGTCGCGGCGGCGGTCGCCGTGCTGGTGGTGAGCTGCTCCGGGGAGGAGTCGTCCGAGCCCGCCGGGCCGAGGGACCGGGCCGAGTTCAACTCCCACTACAGCCAGCTCTGCGAAACCCGCGTCCCGCTGGCCCAGGCGCCGCCGCGGGCGCCGACCGGGCCGCGCCCGGTGGTGGTGTTCGCCAGCGAATCCTTCGCACGCGCCGGCGAGGTGCCCGATCCGCTGGACTTCACCGAGCTGACCGGGCCGGAACTGCCGTGGCCGGCGCCGGGGTCACCGCAGGAGGTCCAGCTGGTGGCCTGCTTCCAGCGCGTCGCGGCGACCTCTTCGGCGGTGAGCTGCAGCTACCGGCCGCCGGTGGGGGCGGTCGTGGTCAAGGAGAGCCAGTTCCAGTACACGCTGTACGAAGCCAGGACCGGGGCGGTGCTGGACAGCGAACTGGTGCTCGGGAAGCCGGACACGGCGGTCTGCCCGCACACCGTCGGCCTGGCCGAAGGGGACATGACCGCGCGTCCCGAGCTGTTCTCCTTGCCCGCCAAGGAGCAGCTGGCCGAACTGCTCGGCCCGCACCGCGGCTGAGCCGTGCGGTGACGTCCGCGCCGGGTTAGGTTTGCCTTGAGGGGCAACGACTTCCGGGAGGACGCTCGATGGAGTATCGCCAGCTTGGCCGGTCCGGGCTGCGGGTCTCGGTGCTGACGATGGGCACGATGACCTTCGGCGGTGGCGGGGTGTTCGCCAACGTCGGGGACACCGGTGTGGACGGTGCGCGGCGGCAGGTCGACCGGTGCCTGGACGCCGGGGTCAACCTGATCGACACGGCCAACGTGTATTCGAGCGGGGCGTCGGAGGAGATCGTCGGCGAGGTGCTCGACGGACGGCGTGACCGGGTGCTGATCTCGACGAAGGTCCGCATGGGCATGGGCGAGGGGCCGAACGACGCCGGGCTCTCGCGGCACCACATCATCACGCAGGCCGAAGCCAGCCTCCGGCGGTTGCGGACCGACCACATCGACATCTACCACGTGCACGAGTGGGACGGGCAGACGCCGCTGGAGGAGACGCTGGAGGCGCTGGACACCCTGGTGCGGTCCGGGAAGGTGCGGTACCTGGGGGTGTCGAACTACGCGGGCTGGCAGCTGATGAAGGCGCTGGCGGTGGCGGACGCGCGGGGTTACCAGCGGTTCGTGAGCAACCAGATCTACTACTCGCTGGAGAGCCGGGACGCGGAGTACGAGCTGGTGCCGCTGTCGGTGGACCAGGGGCTGGGGATCATGGTGTGGAGCCCGCTGGCCGGTGGGCTGCTGTCGGGGAAGTACCGGCGGGGCGACGCGGCCGAGGGGCGGCACCTGAGCGAGTGGGACGAGCCGCCGGTGCGGAACCAGTCCCGCCTGTACGACACGATCGACGTGCTGATGTCGATCGGCGAGGCACACGGCGTCTCGGCGGCGCAGGTGGCGCTGGCGTACCTGCTGACGCGGCCGGCGGTGAGCACCCTGGTGATCGGGGCGCGGAAGGATGCCCAGCTGGAGGACAACCTGGCGGCGGCATCGCTGCGGTTGTCCGCGGACGAGGTGTCCGCTTTGGCCTCGGTGAGCGCCCCGGAACTGATCTACCCGCACTGGCACCAGGCGAAGACCGCCGCCGACCGCTTGGGTGAAGCGGACGCCGCCCTCCACGGAGGGCGTTAGTCGCGGTCGTCGTCCCAGGGACGGGACCGGGGCGGCGGGGTGCGGCGGCCGGGTGGGCGGCCGGTGCGGTCGCGGGGGGTGTCGGTGCGGGGTGGGGGCGGGGTGCGGCGCACCGGCTTGCCCTCGCCCGGGGGCGGGGTGCGCTTCCGGGGATCACGGTCGAGTGGTTCCCGGCGGCGCGGCGTGTCCTCGGCGGGACGGCGGCGCACGGCACCGGTCGAACTCGAGCCGGACGGGCGCCGGGGTGGGGTTTCGCGGTCGCGGGGGGCATCCCGGTCGCGGTCTCGCTCACGGTCGCGGTTGCGGGCTGCGTCGCGGTCTTTGCTGCGGTCGCGGTCCCGGCCCGCGGCGGTGGCGCCGGAGCGGCCGGGGCGGCGGGACGGAGGGGCGTCGTCGTCGGTGGCGCGGGGGCGGGGCTTGGCCGGGGGCCGGGCGGCTTCGGCGGGCCGCGGCTCCTGGGACTTCGACGGCTTCCGCATCGGCGGGTCCGGGTCGCGCTCGCGGAAGATCCGGAAGAAGCCGAGCGCCAGCGCGGCGCCGGTGGTGATCGCCATCGTGGGGAAGCCGTTGATCAGCGGGGTCGCGATGGCCAGTGCGGTGGAGAACTTGTCGCCGCTGGTCGGCGCGCCGGAGAACAGCAGCGCGGCGGGCACGGTGACGGCCAGGATCAGCGGCGGCTGCACCATCGGCCCGAACAGGCTCCGGCGCTGCACCGCGGCGACCGCGCCGACCGCGCCGGCGAAGTAGGCGCCCTGGAAGATCAGTTCCAGGTTGTCCGTGATCTGCAGGCTGGCCACCGCGCCGAGCGCGGCCAGCCCGAAGCCCAGCAGCACCGCGCCCCACCACGGCAGACCTCGTCGCGTACCCACGACGGGAAGCTCGTCCCAGGGTACGGAGAGGTCGTCGGCGTCGGGATCGCTCTGCCGATCGCGTATGGCGGTCACAGGGCACACCGTATCCCGTGGTCACGGGTGGATTGCCACCACTGTCTTAGCACGCCCGCCCGAACGGCGCCCGAGGGTGACCGCCGGTGCCGCCATCAGGGCGAATGCGTTCCCCTCCGCGGTGTGACGCAAACCTCTCCACCGATTCCACAGCGTTCGGAGCGTCGTCTTGATCGGCGTCCAGGCCAGGCTCCCCACCGGGTACGTTCACGCGCCGCGGTTGCTGGGCGCCCGTGGGTCGCGTTGTCGCCCTGAAGTGTGAGCGGAAGCGGTGTGTTGCGGCGGGGTGCGTTCGAGGCGGCGGCCGTGGGCAGGGCGGACTTCACCCGGGCGTGTTACCGGTGCCGTCCGTGCGCCGATCCTGGGGCGGTGTCCTGATCGGCGTCTAGGCCAGCTCCTCTCCCCGCCGGATGGCCGGGACCGGCGCCGGGCTCGCGGAGGCTTCGGTGAGCGGGGTGACCGCCGCGCGGAAGCCCTCGAGCGCCTCCAGCTCCCGCCGCCGGGCCGAGACGAAGCGCTGCAGGTGCGTGCTCGAAAGGTTCAGCGCGTCGATCGCGCCGCCCGCGGCCCGGTGTGCCGAAGCGGCGGCCTCCCGCACCAGTTCCACGTCCTCGGCCAGCGCCGTTTCGGTCACCGCGAACAAAGCCGACGAGGCCAGCACCGCGAACCCCGTCGGCCCGCAGATGAACACCCGCCGGTCCAGCAGCCAGCGCAGCAGCTCCGGGTCGGTGTCCAGGGCGGCCACCACGGCCGCGTCCGACGGCACGAACATGATCGTGCCGTAGATCGCGTCCGCCCAGCGCGAATAACCCTTCCCGGACAGCTCCGCCGCCCGCGACCGCAGGTTCCGCACGTGCACCCGCAGCGCGTCCAGCCGTTCGGCCGGGTCGTCCGTTTCCACCGCCTCCGCCCAGCACGCCATGCTCGCCTTGGCGTCCACCGGCACCGTGCGATCACCGCCGACGCGCAGCACCATGTCCGGTTTCGCCGCCCCGCCACCGGCCAGGTCGGTCTGCAGCGTGAAGTGCAGCCCCTCGCGCAGGCCCAGTGCCTTCGCCGTCTCGGCCAGCACCTGTTCGCCCAGCTCACCGCGCCCGCTGATGGAGGCGAACGCGACCTCGTAGCGGCGCAACGCCGCCTGCTGCGCGTCCACCCGCTTCCGCTCGGCATCGATCTGCCGGACCGCCGCGTCCGCGCGGCGCACGCTGTCCGTGTAGAGCCGCCAGACCAGGGCGATCCCGATCGCGAGCACCAGCGCGACGGCGACGGCCGCCGTGGTGATCACCGTGGTCACCGCAAGCACACTCCTCGGTTCCGGGTTTTGAAGGGGCCGGTGCCCACCATGGTGGCGGGCACCGACAGAATCCGGTCGGTGACACGCCCACGACAGGTCCCCGGTCCGGCCCGGGGCTGCGCTTAACTTGAACGGCATGAAGGTCCTGCACACCTCGGACTGGCACGTCGGGCGCACCTTCCACGGCACCGACCTGCTGGCCGAGCAGGAAGCGGTGCTCGCCCACCTCGCCGAGCTGGTCTCGGCCGAGGCGGTCGACGTCGTGCTCGTCGCCGGCGACGTGTACGACCGCGCGGTGCCTTCGGCCGAGGCCGTCAGGGCCGCCACCCGCGGCCTGGAACGGATCCGCGAGGCGGGCGCCCGCGTGGTGCTCACGCCGGGCAACCACGATTCCGCCGCGCGCCTGGGCGCCTTCGCCGGATTCGCCGCGGCAGGCGGGCTGCACCTGCGCACCACCATCGAGGCGCTGCACGAACCGGTGCTCTTCGAAGACGAGCACGGCCCCGTGGCCTGCTACGGAATCCCTTACCTGGAACCGGAACCGGCCCGCCACGCGCTCGGCGTGCCGGAGGCGAAGGGGCACACCGGCGTGCTCACCGAGGCGATGCGCCGCATCCGCGAGGACCTCGCCACGCGGCCCGCCGGAACGCGTTCCATCGTGCTCGCGCACGCGTTCGTCAGCGGTGCCGCGCCCACCGATTCGGAACGCACCATCGCCGTCGGCGGGGTCGAGGACGTCGACGGCTCGGTGTTCGACGGCGTGGACTACGTCGCGCTCGGCCACCTGCACGGCCCGCAGACGCTCGCCCCGCACCTGCGGTACTCCGGCAGCCCGCTGGCGTACTCGTTCTCCGAAGCGGGGCAACGGAAATCGGTGTGGCTGGTGGAGCTCGACGCGACCGGTCTCGCCGGGGTGCGCAAGCACGAGCTGCCCGTGCCGCGTCAGCTGGCGACCCTGCGCGGAAAGCTCAAGGACCTGCTGGAATCCCCGGCGCACCACGAAGTCGAGGAGTGCTACCTCTCCGTCACGCTGACCGACGAGGTCCGCCCGATCGACGCGATGCGCAAGCTGCGCACCAGGTTCGCCCACGCCGTGCACCTGGAGTGGGAGCCGGAGGGCGGCCGCGCCACCGGGGAACTCAAGTACTCCGAAGCCATCCGCGGCCGGTCCGACCTGGAGATCGCGTCCACCTTCGTGGCCGACTGCCGGGGTGCCGCGCCCAACGGATCCGAGCAGGCGCTGCTCACCCGCGCGCTGGAGGAAGCGGGCAAGCTGGAGGCGGTGGGGCCGGAACTATGAGGCTGCACCGGCTGGAAGTCGCCGCCTTCGGCCCGTTCGCGGGCCGCGAGGTGGTGGATTTCGACGCGCTGGGCGCCGACGGCCTGTTCCTGCTCCACGGCGACACCGGCGCCGGCAAGACCACCCTGCTCGACGCGGTGGCGTTCGCCCTGTTCGGCGTGGTGCCCGGCGCCCGCAACGAAGCCAAGAAGCTGCGCTGCGAACTCGCCGAAGCCGAGCAGGTGACCGAGGTCGTGCTCGAGGTCACCGTGCAGGGGCAGCGGCTCCGGCTGGTCCGCAGCCCCGAATACGACCGCCCCAAGCGCACCGGCGACGGCACCACCCGGCAGCGCGCCAAGTGCTCGCTGACGTGGGTCGGGAAGACCCCGCCGGGGCATCCGGCGGAGGGGCTGACCCGCATCGACGAGGTCGCGCGCACCGTGCAGCGCCTGCTCGGCATGAGCGCGGACCAGTTCTTCCAGGTGGTCCTGCTGCCGCAGGGCGAATTCGCCCGCTTCCTGCGTGCCGACACCGCCGAACGCGAGCAACTGCTGGAGCGACTCTTCGGCACCAAGCGGTTTTCCGACGTCGAGGCGTGGTTCCGGAGCCTGCGCACCGAACGGATGCGGGAACTGGAGGTCCGCCGCCAGACCGTGCGCGAATGGGTCGCGCGCCTGTCGCAGGCGGCCGGGGTCGAGGCACCCGGAGAGGTCACTTCCACCTGGGCCGCGGAGCTGCGGGAGAACGCGAACGCCGAGGTCGCGCGGGCGCTCGCGGCCGAGACCGAGGCCCGCCGGAGGTGGGAGGCGGCCGACCAGCGGTTGCAGGAGGGCCGGACCTTCGTCGAGCAGGTGCGCCGGGTGCGCGTCGCGGTGGCGAACCTCCAGGCGTGGAAGGAAGGCGAGGCCGAGCGCAAGCGCTGGACGGCCGAGCTCGCGGCGGCACGGCGGGCGATCCCGGTGGCCGAGGCGGTGGCCATCGAGGAGCGGCTGAAGGAGCGCCTGACCGAGGTCCAGCAGAACGCCAAGCAGCGCGCGCAAGCGCTTGCGCGCATCAAGGCCACCGTGCCCGAACTGCGGCGGGAAGCCGGTGAGCTGCGGGAAGAGGCCGGGGCGCTGTCCGGCCTCGTCGAGGAGGGCGAGCAGCAGCGACGCGATAAGGAACGCCTCGGCAAGCTGGCGGTGCAGTCGGAGAAAGCGAGCACCCGGGCGAAAACGCTGGGCGCGAAGCTGGCGACCATGCCCGCCAGGTCGGAGGAACTGCGGTCGCGGGTCGAAGCGGCGACGCAGGCCGCCGCGAAGCTGGACGGTGCGCAGGCCCGTGCCGAAGAACTGGCTCGCGCCGTCGCCTCCGCCAACCGGATCCCGGCCGCGGAGGAAGCCGTCCGCGCCGCCGTCGAGGTGCAGGCCAAGGCCGTCGACCTGCACCAGGAAGCCCGGGGGCAGCTGCTGGACCTGCGGGAACGCCGCCTCAGCGGCATGGCGGCCGAACTGGCGGCGAAGCTCGCCGACGGCGATCCGTGCCCGGTCTGCGGTTCCGCCGAGCACCCCTCGCCCGCGCACCCCGGCCGGCAGCAGGTCGGCGAGACCGAGGAACGGGTGGCGGCGGAAGTCGAGCGCGCGGCCGACGCCGAGCGCCAGCGCGCCTTGGAAGCCCGTCACCAGGCCGAAACCCGTCTCGGCGCCCTGCGTGAAGCGCTGCTCGGCCGGACCGCGGAAGACCTGGCGACGGAGTTGACCGAGGTCAGGGCCAACGTCGCGGAACTCGCCGAGCTGGCCGAACACCGGGAACGCCTGGAGGGGGAGCAGCGCGGGCTGGCCGCCGAGATCGAGCGGCTGACCGAGGAACGGGCCGCCGCGGAACGCGAATCGGCGAAGGCGGAAGCCGAGCAGCAAGCGCTTGCGGTGACGGTCGCCGAACGCGGTCAGCGGCTCGAAGAAGCCCGCCAGGAGTACGAGGACGTCGCCGCGCGCCGGGCGGCGTTGCTGGCCAGGGTGAAGGCGATCGAGGAACTGGCCGAAGCGCGGGCGGCGGTCGTGGTCGCCGAAGAACGGCTGGAGGAGCAACGCGAAACGGTCGCCGAAGTGCTGAGCCGCGCGGGGTTCAAGACGGTGAAGAAGGCGCTGAGCGCGGTCCGCGACGAAGCCGACATCGCGCGGCTGGACGAAGCGCTGGTCGAGGCGGACCGGGCGGCGGCGGTCGCGCGGTCCACGCTGACCGAACCGGAACTGGCGGGCATCACCGGCGACGAAGTGGTCGACGTCGAGTCGGCGCGGGAGGCGGCCGAGCGGGCGTCGGCGCAGGTCGAGTCGGCGGTGGCCGCGCACCGGGCCGCCGCGCGGATCGCCGAGGACCTCGCCGCGCTGGGCACCCGGTTCGACGCCGCGCTGCGCAAGCTCGCGCCCGCCGAGGAGGAAGCCGCCGAGCTGGACGCGCTGACCGACGTGGTGAACGGCCGCGGGCAGAACGCGCGGAAGATCTCGCTGCGGTCGTACGTGCTGGCCGCGCGGCTGGAGGAGGTCGCGCTGGCCGCGACGGCCCGGCTGCGCGCGATGAGCCAGGGCCGGTACTCGTTCGTGCACTCGGACGCGGCCGGGGCCCGCGGCACGCGCGGTGGCCTGGGGCTGGACGTGCTCGACGACTACTCCGGCACGGTCCGCCCGGCGAAAACCCTGTCCGGCGGCGAATCGTTCCTCGCATCGCTCGCGCTGGCGCTCGGCCTGGCGGACGTGGTCGCCGCGCAGACCGGCAGCGCGCTGCTGGACACGCTGTTCATCGACGAGGGCTTCGGCACGCTCGACGCCGAGACGCTGGACGTGGTGATGGACGTGCTCGACGAACTGCGCGCGGGCGGGCGCGTGGTCGGGCTGGTGTCGCATGTGGAGGAACTGCGGCAGCGCATCCCGACGCGGCTCCGGGTGCGGAAGGCGCGCTCCGGCTCGACGCTGGCGCTACACGCCGGCTGACGCCCGCCACAGGTGCATCCCGGCGTAGGAACGCCAAGGGCGCCAAGGCAAAGCGCGTTCGCGCAGGGCGGCGGGGTCGCCGGGCAGGCCGAGTGCGACAGCGCCCTTGCGCAGGGCGACGTCCCCGGTGAGCAGCACGTCGGGGGCACCGAGCACGCGCATCAGCACGTAGTCGGCGGTCCACGGGCCGATTCCGGGCAGGGCGAGGAGATCGGTGCGCAGTTCGGCGCAGATCCGTCCAACGTGGACGGACACCTCGCCGGAAGCCAGTGCGGCCGCCACGCCGCAGATGGCTTCGATGCGCTTGCGGGGACCACGCAGCACGTCGCGGCCGTGCTCGGCGATCGCCGCCGCGGTGGGGAACAGCCTGCTCAGCTCACCGGTCCGCTGCGCGTCGGGGAGCGGGTCGCCGAGTTCGGCGGTCAGCCTGCCCGCGGCGGTCCGGGCGGCGGCCACGGAGATCTGCTGCCCGAGCATGGCGCGGATGACCAGCTCGTTGCCGTCGGCCGCGCCCGGCACGCGGATGCCGGGGTCGAACACGGGGGCCAGGGCGGGGTCGGCGGCGAGCACACCGGCCACGGCCTGCGGGTCGGCGTCGAGGTCGAAGAGGCGGCGGACACGGGCGACGGCGCTGCTGAGGTCGCGGACGTCGGCGAGGTTCAGGTCGCAGCGGACGTGGTCGGCTTCGGGCGTGAGGTGCGCGGTGCCGGAGCCGTGGGGGAGGCGCAGGGTGCGGGCGTAGGTGCCGGATGCGGCGTGTTCGACCAGCGGGACCGCGCGTTGGGTGAAGAACGCCAGCAGGCCGTCGGCGTCGAACGGCGGCCGGAACGGCAACCGCAGCGAGAGCCGCATGGCCGCCGGATCGGCCCGCTCACCGGGGCGGGCGGCCCGTAGCTGGGACGGGGTCGCGGCGAAGACCTCGCGGATGGTGTCGTTGAACTGGCGGACGCTGGCGAATCCGGCGGCGAAGGCGACGTCGGTCAGCGGCAGCGACGACATCTCGATCAGCAGGCGGGCGGCGTGCGCGCGGTGGGCGCGGGCGAGCGCGAGCGGACCGGCGCCGAGTTCGTTGGTGAGCACGCGGCCGAGCTGGCGTTCCGAATAACCGAGGCGACCGGCGAGGCCGGGCACGCCTTCGCGCTCGACGACGCCGTCGGCGATCAACCGCATCGCGCGGGCGGCCAGGTCGGCGCGCACGTTCCACTCCGGCGAGCCGGGCACGGCGTCGGGCAGGCAGCGGCGGCAGGCGCGGTAACCACCGGACTGGGCGGCGGCCGAGGTCGGGTAGAAGCGCACGTTCTGCGGTTTGGGCGTGTTCGCCGGGCAGGACGGGCGGCAGTAGATGCCGGTGGTGCGCACGGCCATGATGAACTGCCCGTCGAACCGCGCGTCGCGGGAGGCCACGGCGCGGTAGCAGCGCTCGGTGTCCCGCCAGAGGCCGACGGGGGTCGGGGTGTCCAGGACCGCGGTCATGCTCCGATGGTGCCACCGGGCGACGGGCCCGACTGGCGGAAATCCGACGTCACGTCCGCCGTCGGCGGGTCGCGGGCGAGCACGTAGACTGCCAGCCCGTGAGCCTGACCCTCGGCATCGTCGGCCTGCCCAACGTCGGCAAGTCCACCCTGTTCAACGCGCTGACCCGCAACGACGTGCTCGCCGCGAACTACCCGTTCGCCACCATCGAGCCCAACGTCGGCGTGGTCCCGCTGCCCGACCCGCGGCTGGACAAGCTCGCCGAGCTGTTCGATTCGGCGAAGACGGTGCCCGCCGTGGTGTCGTTCGTGGACATCGCGGGCATCGTGAAGGGGGCTTCGGAGGGGGCCGGGCTGGGCAACAAGTTCCTGGCCAACATCCGCGAGGCGAACGCGATCTGCCAGGTCATCCGGGTGTTCGACGACCCGGACGTGGTGCACGTCGACGGCAAGATCGACCCGCTGTCCGACATCGAGACGATCAACACCGAGCTGATCCTGGCCGACCTGCAGACGCTGGAGAAGGCGCTGCCGCGGCTGGAGAAGGAAGCGCGGACGAAGAAGGAGAACCGGCCGGCGCTGGAGGCCGCGCAGCAGGCGAAGGAGGTCCTCGACGCCGGGCGGACGCTGTTCTCCGCGTCGAAGGAGATCGACGGTGCGCTGCTGCGGGAGTTGAGCCTGCTCACGACGAAGCCGTTCCTGTACGTGTTCAACGCCGACGAGGGCGTGCTGACCGACCAGGCGCGGCGGGAGGAGCTGGCCAAGCTGGTCGCGCCCGCCGACGCGGTGTTCCTGGACGCCAAGGTCGAAGCAGAACTGCTGGAACTGGACGACGAGGAGTCGGTGCGGGAGCTGCTGGAGTCGGTCGGCCAGGAGGCGCCGGGCCTGCACGCACTGGCGCGGGCCGGGTTCCACACGCTGGGCCTGCAGACCTACCTGACGGCGGGCCCGAAGGAGGCCCGGGCGTGGACCATCGCGAAGGGCGCCACCGCCCCGCAAGCCGCCGGCGTCATCCACACCGATTTCGAACGGGGCTTCATCAAAGCGGAAATCGTCTCCTACGACGACCTTCTGGAAGCGGGTTCCATGGCGGCGGCGCGGTCGGCGGGGAAAGTGCGGATGGAAGGCAAGGACTACGTCATGGCGGACGGGGACGTGGTGGAGTTCAGGTTCAACGTCTGAGCCCGTTCGACTGTCATTTCTAGGATTAGGGCGTTGATACCAGAGTGGTAGCATGGGTGTATGGCCATGACCTTGCGGTTGACCGATGAGCAGGAACGCGCGCTCGCGATGCTCGCTGAAGCCGAAGGGGTGAGCAAACACGAGGCGGTGGTCCGGGCTATCACTGACGCGGCTGCGCGCCGGGTGCGTGACAGCCGTGTGCGCGAGTTGTCGCGCGAGGGGCGCGAGCGCTACCGCTCGTTGCTCGATCGTTTGGCGCAGTGAGCATCGAGTACCTCGGGCTGGAGGATCTCCTGGCGCTTGCCGAGGACTTGGGGGTGCCCAAGATCCGCGATCTGGGGCTGCTCGATTCTGCGGCTCACCGCCCGCGGTCGTCCATCCTCGGGCAGGATGCTTATCCGAGTCTGCACCAGAAAGCGGCCGTGCTCATGGAGTCCATCCTGCGCCACCATCCGCTCATCGACGGCAACAAGCGCCTGGGCTGGATGGCGGCCTTCGTGTTCTACGGCCTGAACGGTTTCGACCTCGACGCGCCGGAGGATGAGGCCTACGACCTGGTCATCGGCGTCTCGACCGGCTCGGTGGCTTACGCCGCGGCCGCGGATCGATTGGCTCAGTGGCTCAGGCCCGGCATCGCTCCGCCGCGGAGTGGGTCAGGCTGAACGCCTGACCCGCGCCCGTCAGCCGGCGATGCCGAGGAGGACCACGGCGATGAGGGTCACCGCGGTCGCGAAGGCGGTGATCCAGGCTCGCTGCGCCGGGGTGAGGGTGGGGGCGGTGTTGTTCATCGAGCGTCCTAACCAAGAAGGTTCACCGTCGCCCGGAACAGCGCGTTGATCAGGTGGTTTGTTACGGAGGTGTGGTCTAACTCACGTCCAGTACGGCATCGATCTGGGCGGCCAGGGAGGTGTCCTTGGCTGTCAATCCGCCGGCTGAGTGGGTGCTGAGGCGGAAGGTCACCGTCCGCCACCGGATGTCGATGTCCGGGTGGTGGTCGACGCTTTCCGCGATCTCGGCGACCCGGTTCACCACGGCGATCGCTTCGGGGAAGCTCGGTAGCGAAGCCGCGGCCTCCAGCGCGTCCCCGACGCGCCGCCAGCGGGGCAGGTGGGAGAGTGCTTCGGACAGTTCTTGATCACTCAATAGTTCCGCCATGACCCCATGGTGGTACCCCGGCGGGTACGCTGCACCTTCGCCACAGGGGGAGGCCCGCCCTCGCCTGCCGCCGGTCATCCCGAGCAAGCCCGAGCAAGGAGGAGGGGCTCATGACACGCACCGTCCGCACGGCGGCCGTGCTGTGCGCGGCCGGGGTGCTGCTCACCGGCTGCACGCTGTTCTCCGGTTCCGACGAACCCGCCGACGACGTGACCACCATCAAACTGGTCACCCACGACTCCTTCGCCGCCCCGCAGGAGATCCTGGACGCGTTCCAGCAGCAGTCCGGCATCCGCATCGAGGTGCTCAAGGAGGGGGACGCCGGCGCGCTGACGAACAAGCTGGTGCTGACCAAGGCCAGCCCGATCGCCGACGTGGCCTTCGGCGTCGACTCCACCTTCGCCAGCCGGGCGCTGGCCGAGGGCGTGTTCGAGCCCTACACCAGCCCGGAGGCCGACCGCGGCCCGCAGCGCTACGCCATCGACCCCGAGCACCGGCTCTCCGCGGTCGACGTCGGCGACGTGTGCGTCAACATCGACACCGCCTGGTTCGCCGAGAAGGGCCTGCCCGAGCCGGCCACCTTCGACGACCTCGCCGACCCGAAGTACAAGGACCTGCTGGTGGTCGAGAACCCGGCGACCAGCTCACCCGGCCTCGCCTGGCTCTTCGGCACCGTGGCCGAGTACGGCCCGCAGGGCTGGCCCGACTACTGGTCCCGGCTCAAGGCCAACGGCGTCAAGGCGGTCAGCAGCTGGGAGATCGCCTACAGCCAGGAGTTCTCCGGCTCCTCCGGCAAGGGCTCGCGGCCGATGGTGGTCTCCTACGCCTCTTCGCCCGCCGCGGAGATCGGTGAGGACGGCAGGCCGCGGACCAGGGCGCTGCTCGACACCTGCTTCCGCCAGGTCGAGTACGCCGGCCTGCTGGCCGGTGGCAAGCAGGCCGACAAGGCCGGGCGGGTGGTCGATTTCCTGCTCTCGCAGCAGTTCCAGAGCACGGTCGCGGAGAACATGTTCGTCTACCCCTCGCGCGAGGGCGTCGAGCTGCCCGCGAGCTGGGTGCAGGCGGCACCGCAGCCGCCGAAGCCCGCCTCGCTGCCGGGTGAGGAGATCCAGGCGAACCGGGAGCGGTGGATCGAGCAGTGGCGCGGACTCATCGAGGGCTAGCCCTCCTCGCCCTCCTGCCGGTCGGCTTCCTGCTCGTCTTCTTCGCCTGGCCCGTCGCCGCGATCATCGGGCTCGGGTTCGGCGACGGCGGTGTCGCCGAGGTCCTCGGCCAGGCGCCGACCTGGCGGCTGGCCGGGTTCACCCTCGGGCAGGCGGCCGCGTCCACGGTGTTGTCCGTGCTCGCCGGACTGCCGATCGCCTTCGTGCTGGCGCGGCTCCGGCTGCCGGGGGTCGCCCTGGTCCGGACCCTCGTGCTGGTGCCGTTCGTGCTGCCCACGGTGGTGGTCGGGCTGGCCTTCCGCGCGCTCTGGCCGGACGGCGGTGTGCTCGCCATCGTGCTGGCCAACGCCTTCTTCAACGTGGCCGTGGTGGCGCGCACGGTCGGCGGGCTCTGGTCGCACCTGGACCGCCGGGCGGAGGAGGCGGCCCGCGCGCTGGGCGCCTCCCCGTGGCAGGCGTTCCGCTCGGTGACGCTGCCGCGGCTGACCCCGGCGATCCTCTCCGCGTCGGCGGTGGTGTTCCTGTTCTGCTCCACCAGTTTCGGCGTGGTGCTCATCCTCGGCGGCGGCCGGTTCCGCACCCTGGAAACCGAGATCTACCTGCGCACGGTCAACCTGCTGGACCTCTCCGGCGCGGCGGCGTTGTCGCTGGTGCAGTTGCTCGCGGTGGTCGCGGCGCTGGTGCTCGGCGCGTTCGCCCGGCGCCGGCGCGAGACCGCGTTGCACCTGCGTGCGGCCGCGGAGGCGGTGCGACGGCCGGAGGGACGCGAATGGTGGGTGGTCGCCGCCGCGGTCGTGGTGCTGGGGTTGCTGCTGACGCCGATCGCCGCGTTGCTGTCGAAGGCGAGCCTCGCCGGGTTCGAGGGGCTCGCCACGACCGGTGGGGCGCTGCCGGTGTCCGGCTGGGACGCGGCACTGCGCTCCCTGCGCACGGCGACGGACGCGACCGTGCTGGCGATGTGCGTCGGGGTGCTGGCGTCGGTGGTGCTGGTGTCGCTGCGGCGGTCGCCCGGCCGGTTCGCCAGGGGCGCCGGCGAGACCATGGACGCCGCGTTGATGCTGCCGCTGGGTGTCTCGGCGGTCACGGTCGGCTTCGGTTACCTGGTCACCCTCGACGACCTGCCCGGTGACCTGCGCACCTCGCCGCTGCTGGTGCCGTTCGCGCAGGCGCTGGTGATCATCCCGATGATCGTGCGCACGGTGCTGCCGGTGCTGCGCTCGGTCGACGAACGGCTGCGGCAGGCCGCCGCCGCGCTCGGCGCCGGGCCGTGGCGCGCCTGGCGGGAGATCGACCTCCCGCTGGCGGCCAGGTCGCTGGTCGCCGCCGCGGGTTTCGGGTACGTGATCGCGCTCGGCGAGTTCGGGGCCACCAGCTTCCTCGCGCGCCCCGGTGAACCGACGCTGCCGGTGGCGATCGCCGCGTTGATCTCGCGGCCCGGCGAACTGAACAGCCAGATGGCGTACGCGGCCTGCGTGTTGCTGATGCTGCTCACCGCGGCCGTGGTGGCGGTGATCGACCGGCTCAGGCCGTCGACCGGGGAGTTCTGATGCCACTGACCGCCGAGCACCTGACCGTGCGCTACGGCTCGCTGACCGCCGTCGACGACGCGTCGATCGAGATCGCCGACGGGGAGGTGCTGGCGCTGCTGGGGCCTTCGGGTTCCGGGAAGTCCACCCTGCTCCGGGCGATCACCGGACTGGAACCGCTGACCCGGGGCCGGGTGTGCTGGAACGGGGCCGACCTGGCCGGGTCGCCGGTGCACCGCCGGGGGTTCGGGCTGGTCTTCCAGGACGGTCAGCTGTTCCCGCACCGGGACGTGGCGGGCAACATCGCGTTCGGCCTGCGCATGCACCGCGTGCCGAAGGGGGAGCAGGCCGCCAGGGTCACGGAGCTGCTGGAACTGGTGGGGCTCGGCGGGTACGAACGCCGCCGGGTGACCGAGCTGTCCGGCGGTGAGGCGCAGCGGGTGGCGCTGGCCAGGGCGCTGGCCCCGCGGCCGCGGCTGCTGCTCCTGGACGAGCCGCTGTCCGGGTTGGACGCCGAACTCCGGGAGCAGCTGGCCATCGACCTGGCCGCGTTGCTCCGGCGGGCCGGGGTCAGCACGCTGCTGGTCACGCACGACCAGGAGGAGGCGTTCACCCTGGCCGACCGGGTCGCCGTGCTGGAGGGCGGCCGGATCCGCCAGGTGGGGCCGGTGCGCGAGGTGTGGCGGCGCCCGGTGGACGAACGGGTGGCGCGGTTCCTCGGGGTGACCCGGTTCGTCGACGCCACCGGGCGGGACGGGGTGCTCCGGTCGGCGCTCGGCGAAGTCGAGGCGGACGCCGAAGGCGAAGCCGTGCTGGGACTCCGGCCGACGGCGCTCAGGGTCGCGGGAACCGGCGTCCACGGGGAGGTGGTCTCGCAGGTGTACCGGCGCGACCACGTCCGGCTGGAGGTGCGCCTCGACGACGGATCCACAGTGGACGCGGCGGCGCCGGTGCTCGCCGAGCTGGAGGCGGGCGATTCCGTCCGGCTCAGGCTCGACCCGGACGGAATCGCCGTGCTCAGCCGTCCTTCGTGAGGAGGCGCGCGTACGCCAGCGACAGGCCGATCGCGATGTAACAGGCGGCCCGGACCGCCCCTTCGAGCAACCCCGAAGTCGGCATCGGATCGCGCAGCACGTCGGCCAGCGCCTCCCACGAGGTGTTCAGCAGGAACGGGTGCAGCCACGAGAGCGAGTCGAGCAGGCCCAGCACCGACGAGATGATCACCCCGCCCAGCACCGACGCCACCACCAGCATCGGGTGCTCGGTGCACGCCGAAACGGCCAGCGCCACCGCGGCGATCGCCCACACCTGCAGCGTCACCCACAGCACCGCGACGGCGATCTTGCCCAGCACCGCACCGAATCCCGGCGTGGTGCCGGAAAGGGTGAACACCGCGTCGGGCCCGTTCAGGAACAATCCGGTGACCACGCCGACCACGGCCATCGCGGTGACCGCGACCAGCGCCACCAGCCCGACGCCGAGCGCCTTGACCGCGAGCAGCCTGCCCCGGCTGACCGGCGACAGCAGCCAGCCGCGCAGCGTGCCGTGGGCGGCCTCGCCGGCCAGCGCGTCGGCACCGGCCATCGCCGCGGCCAGCGGCAGCAGCAGGCCGAGGCCCATGGTCAGCGCGGCGATCGGCAGGACCAGCGCGTTTCCGGCGGCGGCGACCAGCAGCGAATCACCGCCGTTGTTCGGCCCGTCGGAACCGCCACTCGGCGGACCGTCCACGAAGGTCAGCCCGATGCCGATGACCGCGGGCAGCGCGGCGAGCAGCCCGAGCACCGCCAGGGTGCGCGGGCGGCGGAAGATCCAGCGCAGTTCCGCGCGCAGCAGGCGCGGCACGCCGACCGCCCGCGCGGGCGCGGGGTGCGGCACGGTGGTGGCGGTCATGCGCGTTCCCCTTCGCTCGGGTCGTCCTGCGTCAACCGGGCGAACAGGTCCTCCAGCCCGGTGCGGGCGCGGCGCGCCTCGTACACCCCGACCCCGCCCTTGACCAGGGTTTCCAGCACCTGCGGCGGCGTGGTGGTGCTCAGCTCGACCCGGACCCCCTCCGGGGTGAGCTTGCTCGGCACCCGGTTCTCCCGCAGCACCTCCATCGCCAGTTCGGTGTCCGGAGTGGACACCAGCAGGCTCGGCGAGCCGGACTCCAGCAGTTCGGCCAGCTCGCCCTGGGCGACCACGGTGCCCGCGTGCAGCACGGCCACGTGCGTGCAGGTGGCCTCGACCTCGGCGAGCAGGTGCGAGGAGACCACCACGGTGGTACCCGCGGCGTGCAGTTCGGCGATGATCCGGCGGATGTCGCGGGTGCCCGCCGGGTCCAGCCCGTTCGTCGGCTCGTCCAGCACCACCATGCGCCGCGGCACCAGCAGCGCCGCGGCCAGGCCGAGCCGCTGCTTCATGCCGAGCGAGTACCCCCGGTACCGCCGGTGCGCGGCCCCGGTCAGGTTGACCCGGTCCAGCGCCGACGCGACCGCGCCCGGGATTTCCGCGGTGGACAGCCGCGGTTCGGCGGCGGCCATCCGGAACAGGTTCTCCCGGCCGGACAGGAACGGGTGGAACCCGGGCCCCTCGACCAGCGCGCCGACGTCCGGCAGCGCGCGGCCCGCCCCGTCGGGCATGCGCTCGCCGAGCAGTTCGACCTCGCCCTCGGTCGGCCGGACCAGGCCGAGCAGCATCCGGATGGTGGTGGTCTTGCCCGAGCCGTTGGGGCCGAGCACCCCGAGCACCGCCCCCGACGGCACGTCGAGGTCGACCTGGTCCACCGCGACCGCGCCGCGGTAGACCTTGCGCAGGCCACGGGTCTTCGCGGCCAGCGGGACGGCCGCGGTGGCCGCTCCTCCCGGAACGGCCACCGCGGTCTCCTCCCCCTGGTGGGTGGTGGTCACTTGGTGCCCAGTGCCTCGATGAGCACCTGCTCCGGCACGGCACCGGCGGCGAACCGGCCGTCGTCGGTGAGCAGTGCGGTGCCGACCTTGGTGGTGAGCACGTGGCCGGTGCCGAACGGCCCGCTGACCGGCTTGGCGACCTGCCCGAGCAGCGCCCGCACGTCCACCGCCTCCCGGCCTTCGGCGGCGGGCACCTCGGTGGGCAGCTCGCCGCCGGTCAGCGCCTCCGCCGGGACGCGGCCGGTGAGCACGGTGTCCCAGCCGGTGCCGACGGTCCGCGGGTCGATCGCGTCCTTGGCCTTGTTCGCCTGCTCCTCGGCGTTCGGCGGCAGCTCCGGTGCGACCTCTTCGACCTCGGCCCCGGCAGGCGGGGTGAAGGTGAACAGGTCGGCGGGCTGCTGCTCGACGGTGAACTCGCTGAAGCCGATCTCCAGCGCGGGCTCGGTGGTGCCGTTGGTCAGCACCTCCAGCCGCAGCGGCAGCCGGGTCTCCGAGTCGACGGCCACGCGGATCTCCCGCAGCAGCGTGCGCTCGTCCGGCTTCGGCGTGAGCACCAGCTCGTAGGCCGGGCGGTCGGCCACCCTGGCGGTGCCGTCCACGGTGACCGTGCTGCTCTCGCGCACGGCCGCGAGCAGCTGCCCGGCAGCCGCGGTCGGATCGGTGAGCTGCCCGTTCCCGGTCACGCCCTCGTGCTCGAACTGCCCCTCGGGCACGGTGACCTTGGTGGCGGCGTTCTCCGCGGAGTTGTACGTCCAGACCGTGGTGCCGTCGTGCACCACGGTGTTCTCGCTGCCGCCCTGCTTGATCGCCAGCCGGGTCCTGCCGTTGCCGTCGTTGAACACGCGTGCCTCTTCGAGGTCCAGCGCGCCGACGCCGGGGAGCGCGGTGGGCAGGCCGAGCTGCTCCGAGACGGTCACGGTGCCGCGCAGGGCGGGCGCGTCCGCGGTGAGCACGGACTGGACCAGGTCTTCGGCGCTGACCGCGGGCAGCTCGGGCGGGGCTTCACCGGCGCCGGCCGGCATGGCGATGAAGGCCAGCCCGGCCAGGCCGAGCGCGGTGCCCGAGGCCGCGGCGACGAGGGCTTTCTTCCTGGGTTGCATCGCGTGAACTCCCTGTGGTCCGGTACTGCCAGTGTGGAGGATTCCCGCCACCCAGGCTTCCCTCCCGAGGCTGAGATCGAGCTGAGATGCCCCGGGACGCTGAGAGTTGACTGAGAGATCCGCGGCGCAACCCGGCGTTGGAGGCATTCTGAGAACCGTGAAACCACGGGTACTGGTTGTCGACGACGAGCCGGGTGTGCGGAAGGCGCTGCAGCGCGGGCTGCGGGCCGAGGGCATGGAAGTGATCGCCGCCGCGGACGGGCCGAGCGCGCTCAAGCTCGCCGAGACCGGTGCCTTCGACGTGGTGCTGCTCGACATCATGCTGCCCGGGTTGTCCGGTTACCGCGTGTTGCAGGCGTTGCGGGCGCAGGGCGTGCAGACGCCGGTGCTGCTGGTTTCGGCCAAGGACGGCGAGGTGGACCAGGCCGACGGGCTGGACCTGGGTGCCGACGGCTACCTGGTGAAGCCGTTCTCGTTCGTGGTGCTGGTCGCGCAGGTGCGGGCGGTGCTGCGGCGCGCGGCACCGGACGGCGCCCGCGGGCCGTTGCGCATCGGGTCGCTGCAGGTGGACCGGGCTTCGCGGGAGGTCAGGTGGGGTGCCGAGCCGGTGGCGCTGAGCCCGCGGGAGTTCGCCCTGCTGGAGGTGCTGGTCGGCCGGGCGGGCACGGTGGTGACCAAGGACGAGCTGCTGCGTGCGGTGTGGGGCGACGAGCAGGCAGCCACCCGCAACGTCGTCGAGGTGTACGTGGGGTACGTGCGGCGGAAGCTGGACGCGGTCGGCGCGGGTTCGGTGGTCCGCACCGTGCGCGGGCACGGTTACCTGGCCTCCGACCCGCAGCTGGACGAAGTACTGACCCCGGGGTGAACTGGTGGAATCGCCGCGGCCTGCGGTTCCGGATCACGCTGGTCTCGGCCGCGGTCACCTTCGCCTGCCTGGCCGGGCTGGCGCTGATCGCCGGGCGCGGGCTGGGGCCGCTGCTCATCCGGTCGGTGGACTTCGAGCTGAACCAGGCGCTGGCCCCGGCCGTGGCCGAGGTCACCGCCGGGCGCCCGGCCACGCCGTTGTCCGGGGTGACCGTGCGGGTGCTGGACATCGCGGGTGCACCGCGTGACGGCCTGCCGCCCGCACCCGGCCTCGGCCCGCGGGAGATCCGCGACCTGAAGTCCGGGCTGGCGGTGCGGACCGACGACGACGTGGCCGGTGAGCCGCGCTGGCGGTGGCTCGGCTCGGTGGTGACCGCGCCGGACGGCTCGCAGCGGCTGGTGGTCGTCGGCACCGGGCTGGTCGGGTTCCACGAGGCCGTTTCGGACGGCGCGTTCTGGCTGGTCTGGGTGGCCCTGCTGAGCGCGCTGGTGGCGGCGATGGCGACCTGGCTCGGGGTCCGGTCCGCGTTGCGGCCGGTGGCCAAGATGCGCCGGTCGGTGCGTGAACTGCCGTCCGGGGCGCGGCTGCCGCTGCCCGTGGCCCAGGACGACCTGCGGGCGCTGGCCGCCGACTTCAACGAACTGCTCGCGCGGCAGGAGGAGGCCGCGCAACGGCTGCGCCGGTTCACCGGGGACGCCGCGCACGAACTGCGCTCGCCGGTGGCCTCGATCCGGGTGCAGGCCGAGGTGGCGGTCGCCAACCCGGATCCGGAACTGGCCCAGGAGACGCTGGCCGACGTGCTGGCCGAGGCCGAACGGCTGTCGTCGCTGCTGGACGGGTTGCTCGCGCTGGCGCGGTCGGACGCGGGGGAGCTGCCGCCGGCCGAACCGGTCGAGCTGGTCACCGAGGCGCGGGCCGCGGTCGCGCGCATGCCGGCGGACGCACCGGAGACGCGGATCACCGGGGCCGTCGGTGAGGCGTGGGCGCACGCGTCGCACGCCGAGGTGGAGCTGGTGCTGAACAACCTGCTGCGCAACGCGGCCCGGTACGCCCGCGGGCAGATCGTGGTGTCGGTGCTGGCGGCGCGGTCGAGCGTGCGGGTGGTGGTCGACGACGACGGCCCCGGCATCGCACCCGAGCACCGGGACCGGGTGTTCGACCGGTTCTACCGGGTGGCCGACGACCGGGCGCGGGCCTCCGGCGGCACCGGGCTCGGCCTGGCGATGGTGGCCGAGGCGGTGCGGCGGCGGGGTGGCGCGGTGCAGGTCGGGGAGTCGCCGGAGGGCGGGGCGCGGTTCGAGGTGCGGTGGCGGTCGGCTAGCGTGCCGCGCTTGTGAACAGCGGGAACACCGGGAACACCGGGAACACCGGGAACACCATTGTGGGGGCGGCGATCGTGCGGGACGGCGAGTTGCTCGCGCAGCAGCGGGCCTGGCCGGCCGACGCGGACGGCAAGTGGGAACTGCCCGGCGGGCGGGTCGAACCCGCGGAGTCCGAAGTGGATGCTCTGCGCCGGGAGTGCCTGGAGGAACTGGACGCGGCGATCACCGTCGGCGAGCGGGTCGGCGCCGACGTGCCGTTGCCCGGGGGGAAGGTGCTGCGGGTCTACGCCGCCCTGCTGGAACCGGGGGTCGAGCCGCGGGCGGTGGAACACCGGGACCTGCGCTGGCTGGCCCCGGCCGACCTGGACGGATTGGACTGGCTGCCCGCCGACCGCGTGCTCATCCCCGACCTGCACGCCCTGCTGGCGCGCTGAAGGCACCAGCAGGGCGGCCGGTCACCCCGCGCCGATCAGGCGCAGGGCCGACTGCAGCCGGTGCTCACCCCGGGCCGCGGCCCGCGTGGCGCCCGCCTTGCGGATGCGGTCCAGCTCGGCCGGGTCGGCCAGCAGCGCCTGGGCCGCCGTGCGGATGGGCGAGAGCGTCTCGATCACCGCCTCGCTGACCGCCTCCTTCAGCGCGCCGTACGAGGTGTGCTCGGCGGCCAGCTTCGCCGGGTCCCCGCCGGTGCAGCCGGCCAGGATGTCCAGCAGGTTCGCCAGGCCGGGCCGCTGCTCCGGCTCGTAGGCGACTTCGCTGCCGCCGTCGGTGACCGCGCGCCTGATCTTGCGCCGCAGCGCGTCCGGCTCGTCGAGCACGAACAGCACCCCGGCCGAATCCCGGGTCGACTTCGACATCTTCCTGGTCGGCTCGGTCAGGTCCCGCACCCGCGCGGCGGCGGGCGGCAGCACCGCTTCCGGCACGGTGAACACCTCGCCGTAGGTCGCGTTGAACCGCCGCGCGAGCACCCGCGCCAGCTCCACGTGCTGCCGCTGGTCCTCGCCGACCGGCACCTGGGCGGCGCCCTGCAGCAGGATGTCCGCGGCCATCAGCACCGGATAGGTGAGCAGGCTGAGCCGGACCCCGGCCCGGCCCCCGCTCTTCTCCTTGAACTGGATCATCCGCGCGGCCTCGCCGTAGCTGCAGGTGCACTCCAGCACCCAGGTCAGCGCGCCCAGCTCACGCGCCAGGTCGGACTGCACGAACACGGTCCGCTCGCCCACCCCGGCCGCGATCAGCACGGCGAGCTGCTCCCTGGCCAGCGACCGCAGCACGGCCGGGTTGTGCGCACCGGTCATGCCGTGCAGGTCGGAGATGAAGTACAGGTCGTCCGGCGCGCCCTCGGCCGCCCAGCGGCGGATGGCGCCGAGGTGGTTGCCGAGGTGGGCGTGGCCGGACGGGGTGATGGCGGAGAGCCGGATCAACGGGGTTCCCTTCGGGTCGGCGCCGCCCACGGGTGCCGACACGAAAAACGGCCACCCGATCGGGCGGCCGCGGATTGTCACGCGCAGGTCTCAGGCCGCCGTCGGCGGCCACCACAGCTGAGACGAAGAGCGCATAGCGACCATGCTAGGGGATCAGACCGGCATCGACCAGGTGGTGAACGGGGTTCACCACCGTTCGCCGGAGCTACCTTGAACGGATGTATGTCGTACTGGTCAACTACACGGCACCGCTGGAAGAAATCGACTACGTGCTGCCCGACCACACCGACTGGTTGATCCGGCAGTACGAGCACCGCCACTTCCTGGCGTCCGGCAGGCGCAATCCCCGGGTCGGCGGCGTGATCATCGCCCGCCCGATGCCCCGGGGCAAGCTCGATGCGATCCTCGCCACCGATCCCTTCGCGCTGCAGCACCTGGCGCGGTACGAGGTGATCGAATTCTCCGCCACGCGGACCGCGCCCGAAGTGCGCCTGGTGAACGAAGCACTCACGCACTGAACCTCAGGCGGCGGCCTTCGCCTTCGCCTTCTTCAGCGCGAGCACCGGGCACTTCTTGCACCGGGATTTCGACCGGCAGCACTTGCTCTTGACCTTGCCCGCCTTCATCCACTTCCGCACGAGCGCCTGCGGATCCTTGTGCTTCTTGCCCACGCACACCTCCTGGCCGCGGCCCGTCCCGGAGCCCTCCAGGCTAGGTAAGCCTCACCGATCCCGGGGCGTGGGGCTGATCACACGACCGCGGCAGGTATCCTGGTTGTGATCGCGTATGACCAGCGCCGCTCTCGCGTGCCTTGGATTGGATTCCAACACGGGTATCCGCGGTCGGCCACCCCAAATCCGAAGTATCAGGAGCTCGAGCGTGCCCGCAGCCAGTGTCATCGCCGCCGGAGCCGACCGCGAGACGTCCGGCCGGACCCGGCCCGACCTGCGCAACGTCGCCATCGTCGCACACGTGGACCACGGCAAGACCACCCTGGTCGACGCCATGCTCCGCCAGTCCGGCGCGTTCGCCGAACGGGCCGAGGTGGTGGACCGCGTGATGGACTCCGGCGAGCTGGAACGCGAGAAGGGCATCACCATCCTCGCCAAGAACACCTCGATCCGGCGCCAGACCGGGGACGGGCCGGTGACCATCAACGTCATCGACACCCCCGGGCACGCCGACTTCGGTGGTGAGGTCGAGCGCGGCCTGGCCATGGTGGACGGCGTGGTGCTGCTGGTCGACGCCAGCGAGGGCCCGCTGCCGCAGACGCGGTTCGTGCTGCGCAAGACGCTGGAGGCCGGGCTGCCGGTGATCCTGGTGGTCAACAAGGTGGACCGCCCGGACGCCCGCATCTCCGAGGTGGTCGAGGAGACCCACGACCTGCTGCTCGACCTGGCGGGCGACATCGAGGACGCCGACCTCGACGCGGTGCTCGACCTCCCGGTGGTCTACGCCTCCGCCCGCGCCGGCAAGGCCAGCCTGGAGCAGCCCGCCGACGGCGGCCTGCCCGAGAGCGACAACCTCGACCCGCTGTTCGACACCCTGCTGCGCCACGTGCCCGCCCCGGTCGCCGACCCGGACGGCCCGCTGCGCGCGCTGGTCACCAACCTCGACGCGTCGAACTTCCTCGGCCGCATCGCGCTGATCCGCATCCACGCCGGCAAGCTGCGCAAGGGCCAGACCGTGGCCTGGCTGCGCGAGGACGGCTCGGTGCAGTCGGTGCGCATCTCCGAGCTGCTGGTCACCGAGGCCCTCACCCGCGTGCCTGCCACCGAGGCCAGCGCCGGTGAGCTGGTCGCCATCGCGGGCATCCCGGACATCACCATCGGCGACACCCTGGCCGACGTGGACGACCCGGCGCCGCTGCCCCGGATCACCGTGGACGAGCCGGCCATCTCGATGACCATCGGCGTGAACACCTCGCCGCTGGCCGGGCGCAACGGCGGCGACAAGGTCACCGCGCGGCTGGTGAAGGCCCGGCTGGACCAGGAGCTGATCGGCAACGTCAGCATCCGCGTGCTGCCCACCGAGCGCCCGGACACCTGGGAGGTGCAGGGCCGCGGTGAGCTGGCGCTGGCCATCCTGGTCGAGCAGATGCGCCGCGAGGGCTTCGAGCTGACCGTCGGCAAGCCGCAGGTGGTCACCCGCACCATCGACGGCAAGCTGCACGAGCCGTTCGAGCGGCTGTCGATCGACGCGCCGGAGGAGCACCTCGGCTCGATCACCCAGCTGCTGGCCGCCCGCAAGGGCCGGATGGAGCACATGGGCGGGCACGGCACCGGCCGGATCAAGCTGGAGTACGTGCTGCCCGCCCGCGGGCTGATCGGCTTCCGCACCGACTTCCTCACCGAAACCCGCGGCACCGGCATCGCGAACCACGTGTTCGAGGGCTACCAGCCGTGGGCGGGCGAGATCCGCACCCGGCACAGCGGTTCGCTGGTCGCCGACCGGTCCGGCCCGATCACCGCCTACGCGATGATCCAGCTGGCCGACCGCGGCACCTTCTTCGTCGAGCCGGGTGCCGAGGTGTACGAGGGCATGGTGGTCGGGGAGAACCCGCGTGCCGAGGACCTCGACATCAACATCACCAAGGAGAAGAAGCTGACCAACATGCGCTCCTCCACCGGTGACGAGCTGGAGCGCCTGGCCCGCCCGCGCAAGCTGGGCCTGGAGGAGGCGCTGGAGTTCTGCGCCGCCGACGAGTGCGTGGAGGTGGCCCCCGAGGTGGTCCGCATCCGCAAGGTCATCCTGGACGTCAACACCAGGGCCAAGGAGCGGAACCGGGTCAAGAACCGCGGCTGAGCCGGAACCGGCGGCGGGGCCCGGACGTCTTTCGGACGTCTTCCTGGTAGCGGGAAACCCGGTGTCGGGGTGATCGCTGTCCATGGCAGCATGACGGTCCGGCGAGGGAGAGGCGAGCAGTTGCGGTTGAGGCGCGGAACCACCGGAGGCGGCGCGAACGGGCCGCGGCTGGGCGCCATCGGGTTCCTCGCCGCCGCCCTGCTCACCGGGTGCACCAACACCCCGCCGCCGCCGGTGGTGAGCACACCGGTGGCCGAGCAGTCCACGCCACCGGGTGAAACGCCCTCGCAGATCGTCATCGGCGTCGACGACATCCTGGGCGGGTACAACCCGCACAACCTGGCCGACTCCTCCACGGTCACCTCCGCGCTGGCCGAACTGCTGCTGCCCTCGGTGTTCCGCGCCGGTGAGGACGGCACGCCGCGGCTGGACGAGAACCTGATGGACGCCGCCGAGGTGATCTCCGGCTCGGCGCAGGTCGGCTCGGACATGCCGTTCGTGGTCGCCTACGACATCCGGCCGGACGCGTCGTGGTCCGACGGCGCGCCGATCGCCGCCGAGGACTTCGCCTACCTGGCCAACGCGATGAAGACCGAGCCGGGCGCGGTGGACCCGGCCGGCTACCGGCTGATCTCCGACATCCAGTCCCGCGAGGGCGGCAAGCGCGTCGAGGTGACCTTCTCGAAGCCCTACCCCGGCTGGAAGACGTTGTTCAGCGGCCTGCTGCCCCAGCACCTGTTCAAGGACGCCCCCGGCGGCTGGCGGAGCGCGCTGGAGGGTGGGTTCCCCGCCTACGGCGGCCCGTTCTCCATCAAAACCCTGGACCGCGACCGCGGGGAGATCATCCTCGAGCGCAACGAGCGCTGGTGGGAGAAGCCCGCCGCGGTCGACCGGCTGGTGCTGCGCCGGGCCGACCAGCCGGGCACGGCCGCCGCGCTGCGCAGCGGGACCGTGCAGTTCTCCTTGTCCCGCACCGATTCCACCGGCCTCAAACTGCTCGGTGAACTGGGCGGGTCCGTGCAGTTGCACACCGTGGCCAAACCGCGCCTGGCCAGTGTGCTGCTGCGCCCGAGCGCCGAACTCGCCGACGACCGGGTGCGCGGGGCGATCGCCGCGCTGCTCGACCGCGACAAGCTGATCGACGAGGGCACCAAGGGCGGGTCGTCGGCGCCGCTGCGCGCCGATTCGCTGCTCACGCCGCCGTCGGTCCCCGGTTACCAGCCGACCATCCCGGCGACCGGCGCCCCGGCCGCGCCCGATCCGGCGAAGGCCGGTGAACTGCTCGCCAACGCCGGTTACACCAGGGACGCGGGCAGCTGGCGGGACGCCGGCGGCCGTCCACTGTCCCTTGTGGTCGCTTCACCGGGCAAGCAGGAGCCCTACGCCACGATCGCCAAGGAGCTGACCGCGCAGCTGGTCGCGGCTGGCGTGGACGTGCGCGCGATCAACCCGCAGCCGCGGGAGCTGTTCTCGAACCTGCTCGCCCTGCCCACCGGGGACGAGGCGCAGCTGCCGCCGGTCGACGGCGGCGTCGGGGTGGACATCGCGGTGGTGCCGCAGGCGGTGAGCACGAACCCGGCGCTGACGCTGGCCTCGGAGTTCGGCTGCCCCGCCGACCGGACGAGCGCCGGGACCACCGCACCGGTGGTCCCGGCCAACCCGGCGGCCTTCTGCGACGAGGCACTGCAACCGCGGATCGAGGCCGCGCTGACCGGCATCGGCTCCGCCGCCGCCGGAGTGGTCGAGACCATTGAGCCGGAGCTGTGGCAGCGGCACGTGCTCATCCCGTTGTTCCAGCTCGCGGACACCTTGGCGGTGGGGAAGGGCGTGTCCGGGGTGAGCCAGGGGCCGCCGATGACCGGGCCGTTCGGCAACGCGGTGAACTGGACCCGCGGCAGCAACTGAGCGCACGGCCCGGGTGCGAATTGCGTGGTTGGTCCGCTCGTCACCCTTTGGTCACGATCACCACTGAACTGGTGACCAGGTGGACGCCGCCTTTCTAGCGTGCACCAACGGCCGGCGGTCACAGCCACGGCCAGGTGCTAGGAGGGCACAACCGACATGAGGAGAACCAGAGCGGTCCAGGCGGTCTCGTTGTTCGCCGGCGCGGCGCTCGTGCTGAGCGCCTGCAGTGGCGGAGGAGGAGACGAAGGCGGTGACCCGAACACCGGCTCGGCCGAGGACATCAAGGGCATGGCCGTCGGCAAGGCGCAGACCGGTGAGAACTTCAAGCTGGGCGACGCGCCGAACAGCGACACCGTCACCGTTGCCATCGACCAGGGGTACTCGGCGTACAACAACGACACCCCGGACGCGAACAGCTCGTACAACACCTTCGTGCTGACCTCGGTGCTGTCCGGGGCGAACGTGCTGGACGGCAACAACAAGGTGCTGCTCAACAACGACGTGCTGGAGTCGTGGACGGTCAAGTCCAAGGACCCGCAGATCGTCGAGTGGAAGATCAAGCCGGGGGTGAAGTGGTCCGACGGCGAGGCCTGGGACTGCGACGACTTCTGGCTGGCCTGGCTCTCGCACAGCAACCAGGTCAAGGAGGGCGACGCCCCGGTCTTCCAGTCGGCGTCGATCGCCGGTTTCGACAAGGTCAGCGCGCCGGTCTGCAAGGACGACCTGACCTTCGAGGCCCAGTTCTCCAGCCCCTACCTCGACTACAAGGGCATGTTCAACTCGACCGCGGTGCTGCCGGCGCACGTGGTGGAGAAGAACACCGGCATCGCCGACATCAAGACGCTCAACCTGCAGAGCGACCTCGCGGACCTCAAGAAGGTCGCCGAGTTCTGGAACACCAAGTTCAAGAACTTCGACAAGGCGCTCATGCCCGGCTCCGGGCCGTACATGATCACCTCGTTCGACCAGAACGGGCAGACGGTCACGCTGGAGAAGAACCCGCACTGGATCGGTGCCAAGGGCGGCCCGGCGAAGATCGTCGTCCGCGGCATCCCGGACACCAAGGCGATGGCCACCGCGCTGCAGAACGGTGAGATCGACGTCGCGTCCTCGGTGCAGCCGGACGTCACCGCGGCCAACACGCTCAAGGGCCTGGCCGCGCAGGGCGTCAAGTACGGCTCGGCGCCGCGCCTGTCGTTCGAGCACCTCGACCTGAACTTCGCCAAGCCGATCTTCCAGGAGGAGGCCACCCGCAAGGCGTTCTTCCAGGTGGTCAACCGCCAGGAGATCGTGGACAAGCTGCTCAAGGAGGTCCAGGCGGACATCCAGCCGCTGAACAGCCTGGTGTTCTACCCCGGTGAAGAGGGCTACACCGACGTCTACAGCGACAAGGCGGGCCAGGGTGCCGAAGCCGCCGCCAAGACGCTGACCGACGCCGGTTGGGTCAAGGGTGCCGACGGCATCTTCGCCAAGAACGGCCAGAAGTTCTCGGTGACCATCACGCACAACACCAACGACCGCCGCAAGCAGACGGTCGAGATCATCATCGCCCAGGCCAAGGCCGCGGGTATCGAGGTGGTCGACCAGACCGACCCGAACTTCCTCAAGGGGAACCTGGACAAGGGCGAGTACGACATCGCGCTGTTCGGCTGGTCGGCGGCCCCGTTCAAGGCCGAGCAGCCGCCCATCTACGTGCCGAAGGACCAGGGCGGCAGCCAGAACTACCAGAGCCTGAACGACCCGCGGATCAAGGCGGCCTACGACAAGGCCGTCGCGGCCACCGACGAGAACGTCGCCCGCGAGGGCTTCGCCGAGGCGGACCGGATCATCGCGGAAAACTATGCGTCGCTGCCGCTGTTCCAGACCCCGTCCATGTGGGGCTTCCGCGGCGTGGACCGGGTGTTCAACCAGTCCTACAACGGCGCGCTGTGGAACGTCGGGGAGTGGGCAGTCACCAAGTAATTATGCGCACGACTGAGTGATCATCGATTACTGCGCGGGGCCGGGCGATCACCCGGCCCCGTGTCATATCCGGGTGAAGTCCGTTACCCGGTCGGTACCGGCCGGTAACCGCGGTATTTCCGGACGTTGGTGGGAAGTCACCCTTTGGTCACGATCGCGCGGTAACTGGTGACCCGGCGTGCCCGCGCTTTCTAGCGTGCTCCCGCAGTGCGCCAATTGAGGGTTGCTTGGCGTGACATAAGCTCCGGCTCAACTATCCGGGGCGGGTGGGTCCCCAGGTCCGATGCCCCGGGACCCAGTGCTAGGAGGGCACACGTAAATGAGGAGAAGCAAAGCAGTCTCCGCCCTGTCGCTGGTCGCCGGTTCCGCGCTCCTGCTGAGCGCGTGCAGCGGGGGCGGCAACGAGGGCGGCGACCCGAACACGGGCTCGAGCGCCGATATCAAAAGTATGGCGACGGGCAAGGCCCAGAGCGGTGAGAACTTCAAGCTGGGCGCCGCGGCGAACAGCGACCAGGTGATCGTCGGCATCGACCAGGGCTTCTCGGCGTACAACAACGACACGCCGGACTCCAACAGCTCGTACAACACCTACGTGCTGACCACCGTGCTCTCTGGCGCCGACGTGCTCGACGGCAACAACAAGGTGCTGCTCAACAACGACGTGATGGAGTCGTGGACGGTCACGTCCAAGGACCCGCAGGTCGTCGAGTGGAAGATCAAGCCCGGGGTGAAGTGGTCCGACGGCGACGCCTGGGACTGCGACGACTTCTACCTCGCGTGGCTCTCGCACAACGGCAAGATCAAGGACGGCGAGACGCCGATCTTCAACGCCGCGTCCCCGGCCGGGTACAACCTCGTCTCCGAGGCGACCTGCAAGGACGACCTGACCTTCGAGGCCAAGTTCGAGAAGCCCTACCTCGACTACAAGGGCATGTTCGCCTCGACGCACGTGATGCCCGCCCACATCATCGAGAAGCAGACCGGTATCGCCGACATCACCAAGCTCACCCTGACCAGCCCGGTCGAGGAGCTGAAGAAGGCGGGCGACTACTGGACCAACAAGATGAAGGACTTCGACCCCGCCACCATGCCGGGTTCGGGTCCGTACAAGATCACCGCCTTCGACGCCAACCAGGAGTCGGTGACCCTGGAGAAGAACCCGCTCTGGATCGGGGAGAAGGGCGGCCCGGCCAAGATCGTCGTCCGCGCCATGAAGGACACCAAGGCGATGGCCACCGCGCTGCAGAACGGTGAGATCGACGTGGCCGCGTCGACCCAGCCGGACGCCACCGCGGCGGCCACCATGAAGGGCCTCGCGGCGCAGGGCGTGACCTACGGCTCGGCCTCGCAGCTGACCTTCGAGCACCTCGACCTGAACTTCGCCAAGCCGATCTTCCAGGAGGAGGCCACCCGCAAGGCGTTCTTCCAGGTGGTCAACCGCCAGGAGATCGTGGACAAGCTCCTCAAGGAGGTCCAGGCCGACGCGCAGCCGCTGAACAGCATCGTCTTCTACCCGGGCGAGCAGGGCTACGTCGACCTGTACAGCGACAAGGCGGGCCAGGGCGCCGAAGCCGCTGCCAAGACGCTGACCGACGCGGGCTGGGTCAAGGGTGCCGACGGCATCTTCGCCAAGAACGGCCAGAGGTTCTCGGTGACCATCACGCACAACCAGAACGACCGCCGCAAGCAGACCGTGGAGATCATCATCGCCCAGGCCAAGGCCGCGGGCATCGAGATCACCGACCAGACCGACCCGAACTTCCTCAAGGGGAACCTGGACAAGGGCGAGTACGACATCGCGCTGTTCGGCTGGTCGGCGGCCCCGTTCAAGGCCGAGCAGCCCTCCATCTACATCCCGAAGGACCAGGGCGGCAACCAGAACTACCAGAGCCTGAACGACCCGCGGATCAAGACGGCCTTCGACGCCGCGGTCTCGGCGACCGACGAGACCACCGGCACGCAGCACTACCAGGAAGCCGACAAGTTGATCGCGGACAACTACGCGACGCTGCCGCTGTTCCAGACGCCGTCCATGTGGGGCTTCCGGGGCATCGACAAGGTGTACATGCAGTCGTACAACGGTGCGCTGTGGAACGCCGGCGAGTGGGAGAAGACCAGCTAGCACTGGTCGGATCCCGCTTCTACCGATCGACCCGGCAGGGGATCGGGGCCCGGCCACAAGCCGGCCCCGGTCCCCTTCGGAAGTAGCTGTTGACGCCCGGGACCGGGGCACTACGGTGTACCAGGTATTCCGGGCTCGGCTGCGTTCCACCGCCGGGCCCCGACGAGGAGCAATTAGTTGAACCTGGTTGTCTACGTACTACGACGCATCGCGATCTCGATCCCCATTCTGCTGATCGCGACCTTCCTGTGCTTCCTGATGGTCGCCGGGGCCGGCGACCCGCTCGGCGAACTCCGCGGGAACCCCAACGTCAGCCGCGAGGCGGTCGACGAGCTGGCTCGCCAGCTCGGCCTGGACCAGGGCCTGGTGCCCCGGTACTTCGACTGGCTCGGCAGCTTCCTGACCGGTGACTGGGGCGTGTCCATCGCCCAGGGCCAGGGGCTGCAGCCGGTCTTCCCGAAGGTGATGAGCGCCTTCGAGGTGACCGCCCGGCTGGTCATCGGGACCGAGCTCCTCGCGGTGGTCCTCGGTGTGACCGTCGGCGTGATCGCCGCGGTCAAGCAGTACTCCATCGTCGACTACCTCGCGACCACGGTGGCGTTCCTGCTCTTCTCGATGCCGATCTTCTGCGTCGCCATCGTGTTGAAGCAGTACGCGATCGAGATCAACGTGCTGATCCGCGACCTCGGGTGGGACGAATGGCTGGGCAACCCCTGGCTGCGCACCACCAGTCCGGAGAACCTGCAGGCGGACGGTCTGTTCGACTTCGCCACCAAGTACGTCGGCGCGTTCCTGCTGCCGACCCTGTCGATCATGGCGATCAGCTTCGCCGCGTACAGCCGCTTCCAGCGCGCTTCGATGCTGGAGACGCTGAACGCGGACTACGTGCGCACCGCGCGGGCGAAGGGCCTGTCCTCGTCCCGCGTGATCTTCCGGCACGCCTTCCGGAACGCGCTGATCCCGGTGACCACGCTGTTCTCGGTCAACTTCGCCGCGGTGCTCACCGGGGCGATCATCACCGAGCGCGTGTTCAACTGGAACGGCATGGGCTCGGTGCTGGTCGAAGCCGTTGACCGGAACGACCCGAACGTGCTGATGGGCTGGCTCGTCCTGGTCGCCGCCATGGTGGTGGTTGCCAATCTGATCGCCGACCTGATGTACGGCATCCTGGACCCGAGGATTCGCGTTGGCTGACATGAATTCACTCCTGACCGGTGCGGAAACCGCATCGGAGGGCACGATGGCGGTGCCGGGCGCGACCATGCCCGAGCCGTCCAGCCAGGGCAAGCTGGTGCTGCGGAAGTTCCTGCGGCACAAGGCGGCGATGATCTCCAGCGCGGTGCTCCTGCTGCTGGTGCTGATCACCGTGATCATGCCGATCTTCTGGCCGTACGACTACGAGGAGACCGTCGGCGGCTTCCTGCCGCCGTCCGGGGAGCACCCGCTCGGCACCACGCAGGTCGGCAAGGACATGGTCTCGCAGGTGCTGCGGGGGACGCAGTACTCGCTGCTGATCGCGCTCACCGTGTCGATCGTGTCCACCACGCTGGGTGTGCTGATCGGGGCCAGCGCGGGTTACCTGCGCGGGTTCACCGACTCGGCGGCCTCGCGGCTGACCGACCTGTTCCTGATCGTGCCGCAGATCGCCGCGGCGGCCATCCTGGTCAAGGTGGCCGGCGGCGGTTCGTGGTACGTGGTGGCCATGGTGCTGGCGGCCTTCGGCTGGATGCCGATCGCCCGCATCGTGCGCGCCGAGGCGATGTCGCTCTCGCAGCGGGAATTCGTCGAGGCGTCGCGGGCGGCCGGTGCCGGTACCGGGCGGATCATCTTCAAGCACCTGGTGCCGAACATGGTTGGCAGCATCACGGTGAACGCGACCCTGGCGGTCGCGCAGGCCGTGCTCGCCGAGGCCGCGCTTTCGTTCATCGGCCTCGGTGTGCAGCTGCCGGACACCTCGCTCGGCCGCGTCATCCTGGAGAACTACGCGCAGCTGCAGGGCAGGCCGTGGCTGTTCTTCGGGCCGTTCGTGGTGCTGGTGCTGATCTCGCTGACCATCAACTTCATCGGCGACGGGCTGCGGGACGCGTTCGACCCGCGGCAGCGCCGGATGAAGGCGTGAGCCACCCCGGTACGCGAAGCTGACCCACGGCGGGGATCGTTTCGTCCAGGCGGGAACACCGCCTCGACAACGCGATCCCCGCCGTGTTTTCGCACCACGGTCGGGTGAAAAAGCAGAACGGCCCCCGCCATCCGGCGGGGGCCGTTCCGGTGGGACGGTGGGTCAGTCGGCGACGGGGGCGAGCCTGCCCGCTTCCCACGCCTTGCGCCGCTCGGCCTGCAGGATCGGGTCGGCGACCGGGGCCGCCGAGAGCAGGCGCCGGGTGTAGTCCTCCTGCGGCGAGTGCAGCACCTGGTCACGGGTGCCGACCTCGATCAGCTTGCCGTGCTGCATCACCGCGACCCGGTCCGCCAGCAGGTCGACCACGGCCAGGTCGTGGCTGATGAACAGGCAGGCGAACTGCAGGCTCTGCTGCAGGTCGAGGAACAGGTCCAGCACGCGCGCCTGCACCGAGACGTCCAGCGCGGAGGTCGGCTCGTCGGCGATCAGCAGCTGCGGGTCCAGCGCCAGCGCCCTGGCGATCGACACGCGCTGGCGCTGCCCGCCGGAGAGCTCGTGCGGGTACCGGTTGCGGTAGTGCCCGCCGAGCTCGACGTTGTCCAGCAGGGTCTTCACCCGGTCGTTGAGCGCCTGGCCCTCGACGACCTTGTGCAGCACCAGCGGTTCCGCGATCGACTCGCCGATCGTCATCTTCGGGTCCAAAGTGGACGCCGGGTCCTGGAACACGATGGAGAAGTAGCGGCGCAGCGGGCGCAGCTCCTTGGTGCTCAGCTTGGTGATGTCGCGCCCGGCGATGAACACCTGGCCCTCGGTCGGGTCCAGCAGGCGGATCGCGCAGCGGCCGACGGTCGACTTGCCCGAACCGGACTCGCCGACCAGGCCGAGGATCTCCCCCTTGCTGATGTGCAGCGAGACGTCGTCGACCGCGCGGTTCTTCTGCTGGCCGCGCCTGCCCGGGTACTCCAGCACCAGGTTCTTGATCTCCAGCGCGTACGCCGTTTCCTCGATCTGCGCGGCCAGCTCCTCGTCGGCGAGCCGGATCTCCTCGGTGTCGACCTCGATCGACTCGGTCTCCAGCAGCCGCCTGCCCTCCGGGCGCTGGCCCAGCACCGGCACCGCGGCCAGCAGCTTGCGGGTGTACTCCTCCTTCGGCGAGGCGAACAGCTCGCGCACCGGCGCGGTTTCGACGATCTCGCCCTTGTACATCACCACCACGCGGTCGGCCAGGTCGGCCACCACGCCCATGTCGTGCGTGATCAGCACGATCGCGGTGTTCAGCGTGTCCCGCAGCTTGCGCAGCAGGCCGAGGATCTCCGCCTGCACGGTCACGTCGAGCGCGGTGGTCGGCTCGTCGGCGATGATCACCTTCGGGTCGCAGGCGATCGCCATCGCGATCACCACGCGCTGGCGCAGCCCGCCGGAGAGCTGGTGCGGGTACTGCTTGAACCGGACCGGCGGGTTCGGGATGCCGACCATCTCCAGCAGCTCGACGGCGCGGGCGTCGGCGGCGGCCTTCGACAGGTCCTGGTGCGTGCGCAGCGCCTCGCGGATCTGCCAGCCGATCGTGTACACCGGGTTCAGCGCGCTCATCGGCTCCTGGAAGATCATCGCGATCTCGTTGCCGCGGATCTTGCGCAGTTCGGTGTCCTTCATGCCGCCGAGGTCGGTCTGCTCGAGGCGGCGCTCACCGGCGATCTTGGTCGTCTTCGGCAGCAGTCCGAGCACCGACATCGAGGTCACCGACTTGCCGGAGCCGGACTCGCCGACCACGGCGACGATCTCGCCGGGCGCCACGTCGAACCCGATTCCCTTGACGGCTTCGACGATGCCGTCGTCGGTGGAAAAGGTGATGTGCAGGTCCGAGATGGACAACACGGAACCCGACGTCGTTGTTGCTTCTGTGCTCACCAAGATGCCCTTCGTGGGGGTACACGTAGCGAGCCCGGCAACAGCGCTTTCAACCGCCGAACCGAGGTACCGCTCGCCCGTCACGTACAACTCTGCCCGGCAGGATATCCGAGGTCGCCTCGGGTGGAATACCAACTCGGGAATTAATCTGAACCCGTGATCTCCCCAGAACCCCGCAGGTTGCTGCTGGTCCACGCCCATCCCGACGACGAGACGCTGACCACCGGCGGCACCATCGCCCGGTACGCGGCCGAGGGTGCCGAAGTGACGGTGGTCACCTGCACCCTCGGGGAGGAGGGGGAGATCATCCCGCCCGAGCTGGCCCAGCTCGGTTCCTGGGCGGGCGACCAGCTCGGCGGCTACCGCAGCGGTGAGCTGGCCGCGGCCTGCGCGGCGCTGGGCGTCACCGGGCACCACTACCTCGGCGGCATCGGCCGCTGGCGCGACTCCGGCATGGCGGGCACGCCGTCGGCCGAGCACCCGCGCGCCTTCGTGCGCGGATTGCTCGAGGAGCAGGCAGGCCAGCTGCGCACCCTGCTCGACGAACTGCGCCCGCAGGTGGTCGTCAGCTACGACGACTTCGGCGGCTACGGCCACCCCGACCACATCCGCGCGCACGAGGTGACCACGGCCGCGGTGGCCGGTGCCGATTCGGTGCGGCGGGTGTTCCACACGGTGGCCTCGGCCGGCGACACCTCGCGGGCGCTGGCGCTGCTCCGGGACCGCGAGGGCGTGCCGTTCCGGGTGCCCGCCGACAGCGAACTGCCCGCCACCCCGGACGAACTGATCACCACCAGGGTGGACGTCTCCGGGCACCTGGCGAAGAAGGTGACCGCCCTGCGGGCGCACGCCACGCAGGTGCACGTGGGCGACGGCCTGTTCGCGTTGTCCAACGGCATCGCGCAGCCGCTGGCCACCACCGAGTGCTTCGTGCTGGCCGCCGGGGACGGGGAGGGCGCGGCGACCGACCTCTTCGGCGGGTTGCCGTGATGCGCTGGGTGCTGGCGGTGGTGCTCACCGTGGACGCGGTGCTGCTGGCCGTGCTCGAACTGTTCTTCCTGCCGATGCGCGCCGACGGCACGCTGCTGCCCGCGCTCGGCGCCTTCCCGGTGCCGCTTTCGCTGGTGGTGGCCGCGGTCACCACCCCGTTGCTGGTGCTCGGCGCGCGGGCGCTGGTCGGGCCGCCGTTCGGCGGGCTGGTGCTGGCGGTGTGGGCGGGCACCGCGATCGCCTTCGCCATGTTCGGCCCCGGCGGTGACCGGGTATTCGTCGAGGACTGGCGGGGATTGCTGCTGCTGGCGGTCGGTGCGCTGCCCGGGGCGTTCGCCGTCGGCGGCCCGGTGCGACGACAGGAGGCGAAGCCGTAGTGGGAGAGGCCATTTCGGACGCGCAGGTGGTCAAGGTGCTGCGGCCGTTCGTCCGCGGCTGCGGCCCGGTGCTGGACGCGCTGCGGGAAGCCGATCCGCTCGGCCTGCTGGCGCGCGCGGAACGGCGGGAGGGCAACGCCGAACTGGCCGAGGTGGACCCGACCCTGCGCGACAAACTGCTCAACGGCCTGACTTCGGTGAAGGTTCCCGGTACCGAAGCCTGGGCCGCGATGGACGCCGGCGAGCGCACCCGCTGGTGGGTCAACCGCGTCGGCCGGTTCACCGCGCTGCTCACCTCGATCCCCGGCCTCGGCGGTGCGCTGGCCGACCGGCTGCCGGTGCAGGACGCGCTCGGCGCCGCCGCGCAGGGCCTGCTGCTGTGCGCGATCAGCGGGGAGCACGGCATCACCGAGCTCGGCGACCGGGTGCGGTTGATCGCCTGGGTGCTGTTCGAGCGGGACGTCGACCCGGTGCTGGCCGCCGGGGAGGACGCCGCGCACGACGCTTCGGCGGAGGATACCCGGACCGAGGAACTGACCGAAGAGCTGGCGCGGGCCGAGCACAAGCACGGCAGGCTGACGGTGAAGGCCGCCGCCCGCACGCTGTGGCGCCTCGGGCGCTCACTTCTGTCCATCGTGGACGAACTGGAGAAGCGCCCGCGCGGGCGGCTGGTCCACCGCGCCATCGGGGTGCTCCCGGTGGTCGGCATGGCCGGTGACTACCTGGGGGAGCGGTCCGGGTTGAAGCGGGTGGCCAAGCGCGCCCGCGCCTGGATCGATCAGGGCGGGGCTCAGTAGGTCCAGAACTGGAAGGCGATCCGCCCGACGGTGGAGGCGTTGGCGTTGCCGCCGACGGCGTCGAAGACGAAGTCGGTCAGGCTCCACAGCGCGTTGCCGACGGCGGGCACGGCGAGGATGAGCGCGAACAGCACCAGCGGCGCCCACGGCCGCGCCTTCGCGCCGAACTCCCGCGCCTGCGGGGAGAGGTACGGCTCGATCGCGCCGTAGCCGTCCAGGCCGGGCACCGGCAGGATGTTGATCACGAACGCGAGGATCTGCAGCGAGGCCAGGTAGGACAGGCCGATGACCAGCCCGGCCGGCATCGGGATCAACGCCACCGAAACGGTCAGCAGGATGCCGAGCACCAGGTTGCTCAGCGGCCCGGCCAGCGAGACCCACGACGACACCGACCGCGAGCGCAGCGCCCAGCGGTTGATCCACACCGCGCCGCCGGGCAGCGGGATGCCGCCGATGGCCAGGATCAGCAGCGGGATCAGGATGGAGAACACCGGGTCGGTGTAACGCCGGATGTCCATCGACAGGTAGCCCTTGGCGGCCACCTCGTGGTCACCACCGCGGTAGGCCACGATCGCGTGGCCGAACTCGTGGAGCACCAACGAAACCGCCCAGCCGCCGAGGATCAGCAGCACGGCGCCGGCGGTGCCGGTCCAGTTCCGGTCGGTGATGAACACCCGTCCGGTCAGCTCGTCGAACGGGAACGGGCTTTGCAGCGCCATGAGCACACCACCGGCGACGGTGACGGCGAGCAGGCCGTAGAACAGCGGGCTTGGGCGGGTGGCAGAACGGTGCACTGGTCCAGTCTTCCCCATCGACGTTGGGTGGCGCACGGCGTGTCCGCTTGCGCGAACAGGTCTCGGTATCCCCCGAACACGCTACTCAGCTTGACCTGACCCGATTACACGGGTGTAATCACAACGATGTCATTCGTTGGAGCCAGGGGATCGACGGGTGATTTCGGTACCGCCAGCCTGGGAGTGCGTGGAAGCGAGGAGGCGGACATGCGGGCAGCGATCGACGGAAGGGAAGGGGGCTCGGTCATGGATTGGGGCGAACGCCCGGAGCAGGAACTGGGGGTTCTCACTGATCTTTTCGACCCGGCCGAGGAACAGCAGTGGCAGGAGCGCGCGCTCTGCGCGCAGACCGATCCCGAGGCGTTCTTCCCGGAAAAGGGGGGTTCCACCAGGGAAGCCAAGCGGATCTGCCAGGGCTGCGAGGTGAAGGACGAATGCCTCGAGTACGCGCTGGCGCACGACGAACGCTTCGGCATCTGGGGCGGGCTGTCCGAGCGCGAGCGCCGCAAGCTCAAGAAACGCGTGGTCTAGGCGAAAAGTTCCGTGGACGGCGTGTTCGCCGGGGCGCCACAGCCCCGGCGGGCACGCCGTCCCGCCATTTGAGCGGTCTGCTTTCCAACCAGTGAGACCCTCCTAACGCGACAGTCGCCCCGCCGGGGCGGGCGCGCCGGGGCTGGCCGTAGGGTGAGCGCGTGCCGAGCTTCGCCACCGTGCCCGTTCTCGCGGTTTTGGTCTGCCACAACGGGGAAGCCTGGCTGCCGCTGGCTTTGTCCGCGTTGCGCCGCAGCGGTCCGCGCCCCCGCCACGTGCTCGCGGTGGACACCGGTTCCACCGACCGCACCCCGCTGCTGCTGGCCGAAGCCGCCGATCCGGAGGCCGCGGTCGGCGGTGAGGGCCCGATCCTCGACGGGGTGCTCACACTCACGGGTGAGACGGGGTTCGCCGAAGCCGTCGCCGCCGCGGTGTCCCACGCCACGGACCGCTGGGGCGACCCGGGTTCCTGGCTCTGGCTGCTGCACGACGACTGCGCACCCGAACCGGACTGCCTGGACCGGCTGCTGCGCGCGGCCGAAACCTCGCCGTCGGCCGGGGTCCTCGGCCCGATTTCGGTCGACTGGACCGATCCGCGGCTGATCACCGAAGCCGGTCTGGCCACCGACGCCTCCGGGCACCGGCAGTCGGTGGCGGGTGAGCTGGAGCACCGGCCGGAGCAGAGCACCGAGGTGCTCGCCGTGCCCAGCGCCGGGGTGCTGGTGCGCCGGGAGCTGTGGACCGAGCTAGGTGGTTTCGACCCGGAAATCCCGTTGCTGCGCGAGGACATCGATTTCGGCTGGCGGGCGAACGCGGCGGGCAGCGTGGTGCTCTCCGTGCCGTCCGCGCGCCTGCGGCACGTCCGCGCGCTGGCCACCGGGCAGCGGACGGCGCACGCCGTGCCCGGTTCGCTCGCCGCCGCCGATCGCGCGCTGGGCCTGCGGACCTTCCTGGTGAACTGCGCGGCCCCGGCGTTCTGGTGGGGACTGCCGCGGCTGCTGCTGCTCTGCCTGCTGCGCGGATTGGGCTTCGCCTTGCTGCGGCGGGGGAATCGCGCCGCCGCGGAATTCCGGGCAATCGGTTACCTCGCCGGTGGGCGGGCAGGACTGCGAGCGGCACGCCGGGCGAGGGCCGGGCACCGCGGTTCCGTGCGCGGGTTGCTGATCGGCCGGTTCGCCCGGCTCCGCAACGCCACCCGGGGTTTGGTGCTGTCGTTGATCAGGCGGCGGGTGGCGAGCGAGGCCGCGCTGGGGCGGTTACCCGAAACCACCGCAGCCGAAACCGCCTGGATTCCACCGGAGGCGATGGGCGGCCCGGCCGGGCACCGCCGTCCGGTCGGACCGGACGCGCTGCCCGCCGGGGCCCGCAGCCCGGGGCGCTCGCTGGTGTCCGGGCTGCGGCGGCCCGCCGGGGTGGTCGCGGTCGAACTGCCGGAGGAACCCGCCGGGGAACCGGAGCGGCCACGGCCGTCGCCGGGTCCGGAGGAGACGCCGCGCGAACTCGTTTTCGTCGAGGTGAACCGGCGCCGCATCCTCGCCGCGACCGTGTTGTCGCCGCCGGTGGTGCTCTTCGTCGTGCTCACCGCGATCGCGCTGGCGACCAACGCCGGCCGGCTGGGTTCCGACCTGGCCGGTGGGCAGCTGCTGCCGGTCGGCGGGCTGGGGCAGCTGTGGTCGGAGTACCTGGCCTCGTGGCACGCCGTCGGCGGCGGCACGGCGGCCGCGGCCCCGCCGACGCTGGCCGTGCTCGGTGTGCTCGGCGCGGTGTTCCAGCCGGTCGGCGGACCGGCCACGCTGGTCGCGCTGGTGCTGCTGCTCGAAGCGCCGATCGCGGCGCTGCTCGCCTACGCGGTGACCCGGCGGCTGCGGGTGCACCGCTGGGCCCGCGCCGCGGTGGCCGCCGGTTACGGGCTGCTGCCGCCGGCGACCGCGGGGGTGGCGCAGGGGCGGCTGGACGTGGTCGGCGCGCACCTGCTGCTGCCGGTGGTGATCGCCGGGGTGGCCGCCGTGCTGACCGCCGAGCGCCGCGCGTGGCTGCACACCTCCGTGCTGTGCGCGCTCGGGCTGGCCGTGTTCGGCGCGTTCTCCCCGCTCGGCCACGCGCTCGCGCTGGTCGGCCTGGTGGTCGCGTTCGTGGTGCTGCCCGCGCCGGGATTGCTGCTGCGGCGGGCGGCGTCCGTGGTGATCGTGGTGTTCCTGCCGTTGCTGCTGCTCCTGCCGTGGCCCGCGGTGCTGGTGCGGTACCCGGGGTTCCTGCTGCACGGGCTGGGCGCGCCCGGCGGGGCGCAGCCCGGGTCCGGTGAGCTGTTCGGGCTGGCGCCCGGCGGGCCGGGGGCCTGGCCGGTCGGCGTGGTGGTGCTGGCGGCGGCGTTGATGGCGGTGATCCTGCGGCCGACCCCGCGGGCGGTGCCGGGCTTGCTGGTGGCCGCGCTGGGCGCCGCCGGGGTGGTGCTGGTGCGTTCGGTGGAGGTGGCGGCCACGCCCGGCGGGGTGCTGCTGCCCGGTTTCGCCGGGGTGCCGCTGCTGGTGGCCGGGGCCGGGCTGCTGTGGGCGGTGCTCGCGGCGTGCGAGCGGACCACCGCGCCGGGGGCGGCCTGGCTGCCGAAGGCGGCGGCCGCCGGCGGGGTGGTGCTGCTGGCCGTGCTGGCCACCGGGGCCGTGGTGGCCGGGCGGGGTGGACCGCTGACCGCGGGTGGTGGCCTCCGGCTGGCGGATCCGCTGACCGGTGAACTGGCGCAGACGCAGCGGTCGGTGGTGGTGCTGGCCGGTGGCGGGGAACCGGCGCGGCAGGTGGCCGGGCGGCTGCCCGCCTACGGTGACGACGACCTGGTGCCGGTCACCGGTGCCGCCGAACGGCTCGCCGACTGGCAGGTGAACCTGCTCAGCGGGGTGCGGGAGCCGGTGCAGGAGGCGGTGGCGGGCATGGCCGCCGACGGGGTGCTGTTCGTGGTGCTGCCGCCGGGCGTGGACAGCGCGCCGATGCTGGCCATCGCCGAGGAGCAGCTGGCCCCGGCGCCCCCGGCCGCGGACGGGCGGCAGGTGCTGCGGCTGACCGCGGTGGGCGGGCCGGTGGTGCTGATCTCCCCGGAGCTGGCGCACCGGGCGGTGAACGGCCGTCCACCGGAGCTCCAGTCGGCCGAAGCGGTGCCGTCCCCGGTGGCCGGGACCGCGGTGGTGGACGCGGTGCCGCCGGAGGTCCGGGTGCGGGTGTCCGACGGCCCGGCCGGGCGCCTGCTGGTCCTCGCCGCCGACGAAGAACCCGGCTGGCGGGCCACGGTCAACGGTGAACGGGCGGCGATCGTGCGGGCCTGGGGCCACCAGGTCGCGGTCGCGGTCCCGACGCGGCAGGCGGACGTCTTCGTCGAGTACTCGGCCGGTGGGCGGAACGCGCTGCTCCTGGTGCAGGTCGCCGCCCTGCTGTTCGCGGCGCTGACCGCGGTACCGGGCAGGCGGGACGAGTCACCTTCGAAGCCGGGATGAGGCCGGCGCCGGGCGAGCCGCACGGCCTGGCCGGTCGCCTCGGTGCCGGCGGAGGTCAGTCGCCTTCGATGACGTCCGGTTCGACGCCCAGGTAGCCGGCGACCTGCTCGACCAGCACGTCGTGCACCAGCTCGGCGAGTTCCGCCGGGTCCTTCGCGCGGGCCTCCAGCGGCCGCCGGTACAGCACGATCCGCGCGCGCGTGGGCATGCCCGCCCGGTCCACCCCGGCCGGCACCAGCCGCGACAGCGGCACCGAGCCGTCGTGCAGCACGCCCTCGGTGTTCACCGGACGGCCGTTGCGCCGCACCTCCGGCACGTCGTCGACGGCCACGTCCAGCTTCGTCAGCTCGTGCCGCCAGCGGGCCTCGATCGGCTCCAGCGCGTCCAGGACCAGCGCGTCGAACTTCTCCGCCCGGCTCGAAGCCGCGGGCAGGGACGCCGGGTACAGGGGCCCGCGCAGACCACGCCCGTGCCGGTCCCGGCGCAGGCGTTGCTGCTGTCGGAAACCACGAGCCATCGCCACGCAACGAAGGGTACGCGCCCCCGTGGTCGAGGCGAGAATCCGCCTCACCGGTGCGCCTGCGCGATGTGGCGCGTGTTAAGCGCTATCGTCTGACCTTGTGCCGAGCGTACGAAAGTGTTCGCGGACAGGGTGCCTGGAGCCCGCTGTCGCCACGCTGACCTACGCCTACAGCGACTCGACCGCTGTCGTGGGACCGTTGGCGACGGCCTCCGAGCCGCACTCCTATGACCTGTGCGAGGAGCACGCCCTGCGGCTGACCGCGCCGAGGGGCTGGGAGGTCGTGCGCCACGAGGGCGGCTTCGCCGCACCGCAACCCTCGGGCGACGAGCTGACCGCACTCGCCGAAGCCGTCCGGGAAGCCGGCCGCCCCGACCGGCAGGCCAAGCCACCGGAGCCGGAGGCGCCGTCCGGGCGCCGCGGCCACCTCCGGGTCCTCCCGGACCCCATCAAGCGCTGATCCACCACCCGTTCATTCAGTACCTGCATCCACCGTCATACCTCGCCGGTAGGCTTTCCGACGCGCGTCGAGCGCACCAGCCGTCGTCGAAACCACCGGGAGAGGGCGTGTCAGACCTGTCGGCCATCGTGAAGGCCTACGACATCCGAGGCGTTGTCGGGGAACAGCTGAACGCCGAGCTCGTCCGGGACTTCGGGGCCGCGTTCGCCCTGCTCGTGAAGCTGGACGCCCCCACGGCCGTGGTCATCGGCCACGACATGCGCGAGTCCTCACCCGGCCTGGCCGCGGCCTTCGCCGACGGCATCACCTCGCAGGGCCTCGACGTGATCAACATCGGCCTGGCCAGCACCGACCAGCTGTACTTCGCGTCGGGCTCGCTGAACCTGCCCGGCGCGATGTTCACCGCCAGCCACAACCCGGCCAGGTACAACGGCATCAAGCTGTGCCGGGCCGGGGCCGCCCCGGTGGGGCAGGACTCCGGCCTGGCCGAGATCCGCGACACGGTGACCCAGGGCGTGCCCGAGTTCGCCGGGCAGCGCGGCACGGTGACCGAACGCGACGTGCTCTCCGACTACGCCGCCCACCTGCGGAAACTGGTCGACCTGTCGGCCAACCGGCGGCTGAAGGTGGTGGTGGACGCGGGCAACGGCATGGGCGGGCACACCGTGCCGACCGTGTTCGACGGCCTGCCGATCGAGCTGGTGCCGATGTACTTCGAGCTGGACGGCAGCTTCCCCAACCACGAGGCCAACCCGCTCGACCCGAAGAACCTGGTCGACCTCCAGGCCAGGGTCCGCGAGACCGGGGCCGACGCCGGTCTGGCCTTCGACGGCGACGCCGACCGCTGCTTCGTGGTCGACGAGCGCGGTGAGCCGGTTTCGCCGAGCGCGGTGACCGCGCTGGTGGCCGTGCGCGAACTGGCCAAGGAGCCGGGCGCCACCATCATCCACAACCTGATCACCTCGCAGGCGGTGCCGGAGATCGTGCGCGAGCACGGCGGCGAGCCGGTGCGGACCAGGGTCGGGCACTCGTTCATCAAGCAGGAGATGGCCAACACCGGCGCGATCTTCGGCGGCGAGCACTCCGCGCACTACTACTTCCGCGACTTCTGGAAGGCCGACACCGGCATGCTGGCCGCGCTGCACGTGCTGGCCGCGCTCGGCGAGCAGGACGGCCCGCTGTCCGAGCTGACCGCCCAGTACTCGCGGTACGCCGCCTCCGGCGAGATCAACTCGACGGTGGACGACCAGGTCGCCCGCCAGGTCGCGGTCAAGGACGCCTTCTCCGGGCGCAACGGCGCGCTGGTCGACGAGCTGGACGGGCTGACCGTGCGCCTCGGTGACGGCAGCTGGTTCAACCTGCGCGCGTCGAACACCGAGCCGCTGCTGCGCCTGAACGTCGAGGCGCCGGACGAGCGGGCCGTCCGTGCCCTGACCGATGAGGTTCTGGCGATAGTTCGTGATTGAGGCGAGGGGAATCACGGACCTCGCGGTGGTAAGGAGGAACCATGGCCGTAACGCTTGACGAGCAGCTGCTCGAGATCCTGGCTTGTCCGTCGGAGGATCACGCCCCGTTGCGGCCGGGTTCCCCGGACGACCCCGAGGCCGACGCGCTCACCTGCACCTCGTGTGGCCGGGTGTACCCGGTCCGCGACGGCATCCCCGTGCTCCTGCTCGACGAGGCCGTCGAGCGGGCCGAGAAAGATCCCGCTTCCGATGGTGATTGACGACACGCTCATCGACGACCCGTCGAGACTGGCCGACGTCGACTCGGCCGGTCTGCTCCGCGCCACCGCGATGGCCGGGGCGCAGGTCCGCGCCACCCGCGAGGCGGCTGCCGAGATCGGCCTGGCCGACCGGCTGGACGTCGGCCGGCCGCGGGCGCTGGTGCTGCTGGCCCGGCCGGGGGTGGGCCGCACGGTGACCAGCGTGCTGGCCGCGCTGCTCACCCCGACCTGCCCGGTGCCGATCGTGGTCAGCGAGGTGGTGCCGTCCTGGATCGGCGCGCTCGACGTGGTGCTCGCGCACACCGAGCAGGCCGACGACCGGGAGCTGGCCGTCTCGCTGGAACGCGCCGCCCGCTTCGGCGCCACCGTGGTGCTCTCCGCGCCGCCGGACGGCCCGGTGGCCGCCGCGGTGTCCGGCCGCGGGCTGCTGCTCGCGCCGCGCGTGCCGGTGCCGCCCGAGCTGTCCTTCCCGCGGGCGCTGGCGGCGGGCCTGCTCACCGCGAACGCGCTGGGCCTGCTGGTCGCCGACGTGGCCGCGCTGGCCGACCAGCTCGACGCCGAGGCCGAACGCGACCAGCCCAACCACGAGTCGTTCGTCAACCCGGCCAAGGCGCTGGCGCTGCGGCTGGCCGACCGCACCCCGCTGCTGTGGGGGCTGGACCCGGTGGCGCTGGCCGTGGCCGGGCACGCCGCGCACTCGTTCGCCGCGCATTCGGCGATGGTCTGCGACGTGGCCGACTACCACCAGGCGCTGGCCAGGCCGGCGCTGCACCGCGCGGCGGTCGGCAGCACCACCGAGCGCGACATCTTCGCCGACCCGGAGGAGGGCGGGCTGCCGCAGCCGAGGGTGCTGCTGCTCTCGCTGCGGTCCGGGCCGGGTGCCGAAGCCGCCCGCCACCAGGCGGAGGACATGCTCGCCGGGGTCGACGTGCTCGTCCCCGCCGAGGAGATCGACGCCGACGAGCCCGCCAGGGCGGCGGTGCTCGCGCTGCGGTTCGAGCTGGCCGCGGTCTACCTCGGGCTGGCGGCGGGCAGCATCGGCGGAGCAGGCCGCTACACGTCCGCGACCGCGTGAGTGGCCCCGAAGACATATCCGCGCCGGGCGAAACCCGGCCGACGTTGGTGACCAGGTCGCCGAGGAGTTGAGAGCAGTGGAGCTGCTGCGCAATGCCGTGCGGCCCTACGCATGGGGATCGAGGACGACCATCCCCGAGCTGCTGGGCCGTCCGGTGCCCGCCCCGCACCCCGAAGCCGAACTCTGGATGGGGGCGCACCCCGGCGACCCGTCGAAGGTCGTCGGGCCGGACGGCGTCGAGCGCAGCCTGCTCGAGCTGGTCGAGGCCGACCCGGTGGCCCAGCTCGGCGACCGGTGCGCCGGGCGGTGGGGCAACCGGCTGCCGTTCCTGCTGAAGATCCTGGCCGCCGAGGAACCGCTGTCGATGCAGGCGCACCCGTCGGCCGACCAGGCCGCCGAGGGCTACGCCCGCGAGGAGGCGGCGGGCATCCCGCGTGACGCGGCCAACCGGAACTACCCGGACCCGACCGCGAAGCCGGAGCTGGTCTGCGCGCTCACCGAGTTCCACGCGCTGGCCGGGTTCCGCGACCCGGCGCGCACGGTCAAGCTGCTCAACGCGATCGAGACGCCCGGCCTGGCGAAGTACACCAGCCTGCTCGCCGCGCAACCGGACTCCGCCGGGCTGCGGGCGCTGTTCACCACGTGGATCACGCTGCCGCAGGCCACGCTGGACGAGCTGCTGCCCGAGGTGCTGGACGCCTGCGTGCTGCACGTCAAGGACCACGGCGAGTTCAACACCGAGTGCCGGACCATCCTGGAGCTGGGCGAGGCGCACCCGCGGGACGCCGGGGTGCTGGCCGCGCTGCTGCTGAACCGGCTGGTGCTGCGGGCCGGTGAGGCGATCTACCTGCCCGCCGGCAACCTGCACCTGTACCTGCACGGCACGGCCGTGGAGATCCTGGCGAACTCGGACAACATCCTGCGCTGCGGGCTGACCCCGAAGCACGTGGACGTGCCGGAGCTGCTGCGCGTGGTCGACTTCGCCGCGGTCGAGATGCCGGTGCTCAAGGGCGAGCCGGGCAGCTGCGGTTCGGTGTACCGGACCGACACCCCGGAGTTCGAGCTGTCCAGGGTCGAGTGGACGGCGAGCGACCGGGACCCGGTGGTCGCCGACTGCACCGGCCCGCAGATCCTGCTGTGCACCGAGGGCGCGTTCCGGGTGCTGGCCGAGGACGGCCGGGAGCTGGAGCTGGGCCGGGGGCAGTCGATCTGGCTGGCCGCGGCCGATCCGGCGGTGCGCATCACCCCGCTCGGCGACGCGCCGGCGCAGTTGTTCCGGGCGACCGCGGGCACCTGCTGAACCTGGGTGCGGCACGACCACCCAACCGCCGGGAGATCGGCTTAGCCTGGACGGCATGAATCCGCTGGGACAGTTCCTCCGGGCCCGCCGCGCGCAGACCCGGCCGGAGGACGCCGGACTGGAGCCGGGGCCGCGGCGGCGGGTGAGCGGCCTCCGCCGCGAAGAGGTCGCGTTGCTCGCGGGCGTGAGCACGGACTACTACATCCGGCTGGAGCAGGGGCGCGAGCGCAATCCGTCGGCGCAGGTGCTGGACGCGCTGGCGCAGGCGCTGGACCTGGACGAGGAAGCGGCGGCGCACCTGCACCGGGTGGCGCGGCCGGTGCCGCGCCGCCGTCCGGTCGCCGACCGGGTCAGCCAGAACCTGCTGCGCAGCATGGCCGCCTGGCCGGACACCCCGGCCGTGGTGCTCGGGCCGTACCTGGAGGTGCTGGCGCACAACGCGCTGGGTGGTGCGTTGTTCGCCGGGCACCGGTACAGCGACGACCTGCTGCGCCTGGTTTTCCTGGACCCGGACGGCCGCACGTTCTACCCGGAGTGGGAGCGGGTGGCGGTGAACACCGTCGGCGCCCTGCGCGCGGCCGCGACCGACCACGACGACCCGCGGCTGATCGAGGTGGTCGGGGAGCTCTCGGTGAAGAGCGCGGAGTTCCGGCGGTTGTGGGCCCGGCACGACGTGCGGCAGAAGACGCAGGAGCGGAAGCGGTTCCGGCATCCGCTGGTGGGGGAACTGGTGCTGGAGTACGAAAGCTTGACGGTGAATGCGGCGCCGGGGCAGCAATTGGTGATCTATCAGGCGGAGGCGGGGAGTGCTTCGGAGGAGGGGTTGAAATTGCTGGGTAGTCTGGCGGCTTGACTGGGGGTCCATCCCGGTTTTTATTGTGTGGTTGGCTGTGGGCCGGGATGGGGAAGGGGAAGTGTGGATGGGGCTGGTTTTCCGGCCCGGCCGCCGGTTTCTTGTGGTGGCGGCTGGTGGTGTTGGGCAGCCGGTTGTTTCCCCGTCTGGCGGTAGGTTTCCTGGTGGGTGGCCGGTTTGGTTCCCCGGTTGTCGGAGGGGTTGGGGTCTTCTTGTTTCCCGGCGCCAGTGAGTTCGGGCGGCGGTTTGTTGCCCGGCTGCTGGTTTGTTCTCCGGGTTTCGGTGAGGGGGCGGAATGGTCGTTCGGCTCCGGTTGCGGGTGAGCCGGGGCCGTTTTGATTTCCCGGTACCGGTGGGTTCCCGATTCGGCGGGGTGGGGGTGCCGGTTTGGTGCCGGGGGCCGGTGGGTGTGGCTGGCCTGGTCGCCCGGCCGTTGTCAGGGAGTGACGAGTCGGTTACGCTGTGCATTGTGCCTTAACCCTCGGACGAAGTGGACAGATCGGAAAGCTTCCGCGACTTCCGCGCCCTACCGGGCGCGCCGGGGTGAACTGGCTCTAGGCTGCAACCCGACAATTCGGGTCGACGCTCCAGGGGGCAGTGGTGGCAGCTAGTGGCGGGACCAAGGCGATTCTGGCGGCGTTGTTCGCCAACGCCGGCATCGCGACGGCCAAGTTCGTCGGATTCCTGATCACCGGTTCGTCGTCGATGCTGGCCGAGTCGGTGCACTCGGTCGCCGACACCTCCAACCAGGGCCTGCTGCTGCTCGGGCAGAAGACCTCCCGGCGCAAGGCCACCAAGGAGCACCCGTTCGGGTTCGGCCGCGACCGGTACTTCTACTCGTTCATCGTCGCGCTGATGCTGTTCACCCTCGGCTCGGCGTTCGCCCTGTACGAGGGCATCCACAAGGTGACCCACCCGGAGGAACTGACCTCGCCGCTGGTCGCGGTCGGCATCCTGGTGGTGGCCATCGCGCTGGAGAGCTACAGCTTCTACACCGCGATCGTCGAGTCGAAGAAGATCAAGGGCGACGCCACGTGGTGGGGCTTCATCCGCCAGTCGCGCACGCCGGAGCTGCCGGTGGTGCTGCTGGAGGACGCCGGTGCGTTGTTCGGCCTGGTGCTGGCCCTGCTGGGCGTCGGCCTGTCGGTGCTCACCGGTGACCCGGTCTGGGACGGCGTCGGCACCATCTGCATCGGGGTGCTGCTCGGCATCATCGCGATCATCCTGATCATCGAGATGAAGAGCCTGCTGATCGGCGAGGGCGCCACCGACAAGGAACTGCGCACCATCGAGGACGAGCTGGCCGCGGGCAAGGTCGAGCGCGTCATCCACATCCGCACCCAGTACATCGGGCCGGAGGAGCTGCTGGTCGCGGCGAAGCTGGCCATGCGCCCCGGCCTGGAACTCGCCGAGGTCGCCCAGGCCATCGACGACGCGGAGCAACGCGTGCGGGCGAAGGTGCCGTCGGCGCGGCTGATGTACCTGGAGCCGGACCTCGACCGCAACCTGGCCGAAAGGCACTGACCTGCGGTTCTGTGCCCGAGCGGCGATCCGCGGTGGCGACCATTAGGGTGAATCCCCGAACTGGCACCCCCGAGGAGGTCGACGTTGCCCGGCACGGGTTTGTGGCGCACGAAGACGGTGGAGCAGTCCATCGCGGACACCGACGAGCCGGATACCAAGCTGCGGAGAAACCTCAGCTCCTGGGACCTGACGGTGTTCGGGGTCGCGGTGGTCATCGGCGCGGGCATCTTCACGCTCACCGCCCGCACCGCGGGTGACTTCGCCGGTCCCTCGGTTTCGGTGGCCTTCGTGCTCGCCGCGATCGCCTGCGCGCTGGCCGCGCTGTGCTACGCCGAGTTCGCCTCGACGGTGCCGGTGGCGGGCAGCGCGTACACGTTCTCCTACGCCACCTTCGGCGAGTTCATGGCCTGGATCATCGGCTGGGACCTGGTGCTGGAGCTGGCGGTCGGCGCGGCCGCGGTGTCCAAGGGCTGGTCGGTCTACCTGGAGACGGTGCTCGGCTACCTCTTCGGCGAGGGCACCCGGACCACCTTCCAGCTCGGCGGCGTGACCGTCGACTGGGGGGCGCTGCTGCTGGTGGTGGCGCTGGCCACGGTGCTGACGCTGGGCACGAAGCTGTCCTCGCGGGTGTCGATGGTGATCACCGGCATCAAGGTCGCCGTGGTGCTCTTCGTCGTCGTGCTCGGGTTCTTCTACATCAAGGGCTCGAACTACACCCCGTTCGTGCCGCCGTCGCAGCCGGGCGGGGACACCACCGGCGGGGTGGAGCAGTCGCTGTTCTCCGCGCTGCTCGGCAGCGAGGGCAGCAGCTTCGGCGCGTTCGGCCTGCTGGCCGGGGCCTCGCTGGTGTTCTTCGCGTTCATCGGCTTCGACATCGTGGCCACCACCGCGGAGGAGACGAAGAACCCGCAGAAGTCGGTGCCGCGCGGCATCTTCGGCTCGCTCGCCATCGTCACCGTGCTGTACGTGGCGGTTTCGCTGGTGATCGTCGGCATGGTGTCCTACACCGAACTGGCCAGCGGCACGAAGCCGGACGGCAGCCCCGACCGCAAGACGCTCGCCTCGGCCTTCTCCGCGAACGGCGTCGACTGGGCGGCGAACGTCATCTCCATCGGCGCGCTGGCCGGGCTGACCACCGTGGTGATGGTGCTGATGCTGGGGCAGATCCGGGTCATCTACGCGATGTCGCGCGACGGGCTGATGCCGCGCCCGCTGGCCAAGACCGGTGGCCGCGGCACGCCGAAGAACGCCACCCTGGTGGTCGGCCTGCTGGTCGCCGTGGCGGCCACCTTCTTCCCGGCGGACAAGCTGGAGGAGATGGTGAACGTGGGCACGCTCTTCGCGTTCATCCTGGTCTCGGCCGGCGTGATCGTGCTGCGCCGGACCCGGCCGGACCTGCCGCGGGCGTTCCGGGTGCCGTGGGTGCCGGTGATCCCGATCGCGGCGATCATCGCCTGCCTGTGGCTGATGCTGAACCTGACCGTGCTGACCTGGCTGCGCTTCCTCGCCTGGATGGCGCTGGGCGTGGTGGTCTACTTCGTCTACAGCCGCCGCCACTCACTGCTCGGGAAGCGGATGAAGGAGGAGGCCACCGCGTCCCCGCTGCCGGTGGACGGCGCCGACCCGAAGCAGTAGGCCCGCTCAGTTGGGGGAGTGGCGCAGGTCGAGCCGGAACCGGGGGCGTTCCACCGGCGGCAGGTCGCCGAACAGCGGGAACTGCTCGGCGGCCGGGCGCATCGGCTTGCCGGGGCGCTCCAGGCCCGCGGCGGCGGCCACCGCCCGGTCCCACTCCGGGTCCGCCAGGTAGTCCGCGTGCCGGCACACCCCGGGCGCCCACCGGTGCCCGGGGGACGGGGCCCGCAGCGGGTCCGGCAGCCAGTGGTCCCCGCCGAGCACCACGGCGCCGGTGTCCCCGCAGCCCGCGGGCTCGAGCGGGCCGACCGTGCCGTCCGGCAGGTAACCGACGCCGTGCAACTGGCCGTCCTTGATGTGGTGCCGCCAGGTGGTCACGCCGCCGCCGAAGGTGTCGGTGCCCCGGCTCAGCCCGCGCCACCGCCCGTCCAGCTGGCCGAACAACCGCGCCAGCGCCTGGTGCGGCAGCACCGCCGGGAAGGCGCGCTGGTAACCCCACTGCAGCGGGGACCCGGCGGTCAGCACCCCGACCCGCGACCGGTCGGCCTCCGGCAGCTCGCGCATCAGCCGCGCCGCGGTCACCACGGCGAGCAGCCCGCCGAGGTTGTACCCGGCGAGCACCACGCGCGTGTTCGGTTCCTCCAGGTGCAGCCGCACGCGGGCGGCCAGCTCCGGGACCACCTTCAGCGCGTAACAGGGCGGCACGGTCGGGTGCGCCGCCCGCGGCCAGAAGCAGACGAGGTCGGCCAGCGCCCCGAGGTGCCTGCTGCGTTCCGGGCTGGTCGCCGCGGTGTAGACCACCCGCAGCAGACCGGCGGCCAGCGCACCCAGCGCGAACACCCCCAGCGCCGACAGCGGGTCCAGCCAGGTCGGCAGCGGCAGGTCGCCGACGCGCACGGTGAGCAGCGCCAGCGTGGCCGCCGACATGACCAGCGTCACGGCCAGCACGAGTTGGTGCAGCCGCCGCCGTTCCCAGGCGGAGCGGGCCCACGCCGCTGCCGCTTCCTCGCAGTCCTCCGGCTTGTCCTGGAGCATTTCCACCACTTCGGGCACACCGCGCTTGCGCAACCGCCGCGGCACCGCCCCGGCGAAGCCGACCACCGCCAGCACGGCGGCCACCACGATGCCCACGCCCCAGACCATGGTCAGCAGCGTGTACCCGCGCGGCAGCACCAGGTCTTCGGCACCGAGCAGCTCACGGGCGGCGATCGCGACCCCGGCACCGAAGCCGCCGCCGATCAGCCCGGCGAGCGCCAGCGCCGGGGCGGGCGCCCAGCCACCCATCCACGGCCGCAGCCGACGCGGGAGCGAGCGCCACGCCGGGCGGGACTGCAGCGCGGCCGGGACGAGCAGCAGCGCGAAGAGCACCACGACGGCGAGGAGCCCGCCGCCGATCACCTCGACCATGCCCTGCGTGCCGGGCAGCACCTGCGGGATCTCCCGCACCTGGACCACCACCGCGACCACCAGCGCCAGCCCGAGGCCGAGCACCAGCCGCTGCGTCCACCGGCCGATGCCGCGGGTGAGGAACCGCACGTCCAGCACCGCCACCAGGACCAGCCCCAGCGCGATCAGCCCGACGGCCACGCCCCACAGCACCGCGCCGAAGGCGTCGGACGGCGGCCGGAGCGGACCGCCGAGCGGCAGCAGCGCCACGCAGGCCAGCGCGGACAGCGTGTGCAGGCAGCGCAGCAGCGGCGTGTCGGGGGAGGTGCGCAGGTCGTCACCGGGCAGCGGCCCGCCCTCGGCGGTGATCGGCTTCGGCTGGGCCACCGCCCAGTTCGTCGAAGAGATCAGGTGCAGCAGGAAGATCAGCACCAGCAGCGGGAGCAGCCCGGCGGAGAGCCGGAGCACCGGGCTCTCCCGCGTCCACGACGGCGCCCAGTCGAGGCAGCCGGTGTTCGGCGCCAGGCACTGCGCGGCGAGCAGGTCGAGCGTGATCACCGCGACCTGGCTGACCAGCAGCATGGTCAACGCCAGCGCGGTGATCCGCAGCAGGCTCCGGCACACCGCGGCGAGCACCCGCGGGAAGCGGCGCCCGGGCACCGGCGGCAGCATCCAGTGCGCCACGTTGGCCAGGGAGAAGGGGAACAGCAGCGCCCAGGTGGCTTTGGCCACCCCGCCGGAGGTCATCCGGCTCCACAGGTAGCCCTCGATGATGCGCGGCACGGTCCGGCCGAGCGCGGGGAGCACCGGGCCGGGGGCCGGACGGCGGAGCCGATCGGCCGGGCGGGTGAACTGGCCGATGCCGTCGCCTGCCACGTCGACGGCGGCGGTCGCGTCGAGCAGGGCCTCGCCGGTGGTACCGACCAGGCCGGCCACGCGGATTTCCACCACGCGGGCGTCTGGACCGGGTAACGGCACCACGGGCTCCTCACTCTTCCTCAATCGTACGTCGAGAAAGACACGGTACTGTTCTGGCGTCAGCGAGCCTTGGAGGAACCACCACTATGTCGTCCGAAAGCGTTGCCGCGCGGCTGCAGAACCGGAACGGGATCGACTTCGCCGTGGCCGATCTCGGCCTGGCCGAATTCGGCCGCAAGGAGATCCGCCTGGCCGAACACGAGATGCCCGGCTTGATGGCGTTGCGCCGGGAGTACGCCGAGGTGTACCCGCTGCGCGGAGCCAGGGTTTCCGGCTCGCTGCACATGACCGTGCAGACGGCGGTGCTGATCGAGACGCTGGTCGCGCTCGGCGCCGAGGTGCGCTGGGCCTCCTGCAACATCTTCTCCACCCAGGACCACGCGGCCGCCGCGGTGGTGGTCGGCCCGCACGGGACGCCGGAGGAGCCCAAGGGGGTGCCGTGCTTCGCCTGGAAGGGCGAAACGCTGGAGGAGTACTGGTGGTGCACCGAGCGGATGCTCACCTGGGAGGGCGAGGGTCCGAACATGATCCTCGACGACGGTGGCGACGCGACCATGCTGGTGCACAAGGGAACCGAGTTCGAGAAGGCCGGTGTGGTGCCGTCGCCGGACGACAACGATCCCGACGAGTGGAAGGTTTTCCTCGGCCTGCTCAAGGAATCGCTGGCCGCGGACACCGGCAAGTGGACCAAGATCGGCGAGGGTGTGCTCGGCGTCACCGAGGAGACCACCACCGGCGTGCTGCGGCTGTACCAGCTCGCCGCCGCGGGTGAGCTGCTGTTCCCGGCGATCAACGTCAACGACGCGGTCACCAAGTCGAAGTTCGACAACCGGTACGGCATCCGCCACTCGCTGGTCGACGGCATCAACCGCGGCACCGACGTGCTGATCGGCGGCAAGGTCGCGGTGGTCTGCGGGTACGGCGACGTGGGCAAGGGCGCCGCCGAATCGCTGGCGGGCCAGGGCGCGCGGGTGATCGTCACCGAGATCGACCCGATCTGCGCGCTGCAGGCGGCGATGGACGGCTACCAGGTCAAGACGCTGGAGTCGGCGCTGCCCGAGGCCGACATCGTGATCACCACCACCGGCAACAAGGACGTGGTGCTGGTCGAGCACATGGCGAAGATGAAGCACCAGGCGATCGTCGGCAACATCGGCCACTTCGACAACGAACTGGACATGGCCGGGCTGGCGCGGTACCCGGGCATCGTGCGGAACAACATCAAGCCGCAGGTCGACGAGTGGGTGTTCCCGTCGGGCCGGTCGATCATCGTGCTCTCGGAGGGGCGCCTGCTGAACCTGGGCAACGCCACCGGGCACCCGTCGTTCGTGATGTCGAACAGCTTCTCCAACCAGGTGATCGCGCAGATCGAGCTGTTCACCAAGCACGAGGAGTACGACAAGGAGGTCTTCCGGCTGCCGAAGAAGCTCGACGAGAAGGTGGCGAAGATCCACCTGGAGGCCCTCGGCGGTGAGCTGACCAAGCTGACCAAGGAACAGGCCGAATACATCGACGTCGACGTCGAAGGCCCGTTCAAGCCGGACCACTACCGCTACTGAGCGGCCACCGCGCCGGTCCACCGCCCGCTGGGTACAGTGCGGCGGTGGGCAGGCTGGTGGTGATCGAGGGGCTGGACGGGGCCGGTAAGCGGACCCTGACGGCGAACCTGACGAAGGCGTTGCACGACACGGGAGCGTCCGTGGCGACGCTCGCGTTCCCCCGTTACGGCGAGAGCGTGCACGCCGATCTGGTGCGTGAGGCGCTCCACCGCGGGCACGGCGACCTCGCCGACTCCGTGTACGGCATGGGCCTGCTCTACGCCCTCGACCGGCGGGGGGCGGCGGACCGGATCAACGACCTCCGCGAACGGCACGACGTGCTCCTCCTCGACCGCTACGTCTCCTCCAACGCCGCGTACGCCGCCGCCCGGTTGCACCAGGACAGCACCGGTGAGGTGGTCAAGTGGGTCCGTGAGCTGGAGATCGACCGCTTCGGCCTGCCCGTGCCCGACGCCCAGCTCCTCCTCCGCGTACCCCGCGAACTCGCCGCGGAGCGCGCCGAGCAGCGTGCTCGGGAGGAGGCCGACCGCGCCAGGGACGCCTTCGAAGCCGACGGCGGCCTCCAGGACCGCTGCGGCGCCGTCTACGACCAGCTCGCCGCCGAGAACTGGCTCTCCCCGTGGTTCGTGCTCGACGGGGCCGGCGCCGTCGACGCCCCGGCGCTCGCGGTCAGCCTGCGAGGACTTTGAGCAGCCATCCGTGGAACTCGCCGAGGTGGTGTTCGGCGGGCACCAGCACCCCGCCGTCGGCGTAGGACCGCGACGACATCGCCGGCTGGCACCGTTCACACGCGTCGAAGTCCTGCTGGTTGACCCGGTGGAACAGCTCCACCGACCGCGACACGTCCCGCCCGGACGCGATCACCTCCGGTGCGTACAGCCAGTCGCACTCGACCAGGGTGCGGTCCGCGGCCAGCGGGTACAGCCGGTGGAAGATCACGTGGTCCGGCACCAGGTTCACGAACACCTGGGGCCGTACGGTGATCGCGTAGTACCGCCGGTCCTGCTCCGAGCGCACCCCGTCGAGCCGGTCGAACCCGGCCCCGCCGTCGACGGTGAAACCGTCCACCTCCGCGCCGAACTCGGCGCCGTGGCCGACGAAGTACTGCGCGGCCAGGCCGTCGGCGAACTCCGGCAGCACCTCGGTCAGTTCCGGGTGGATGGTCGCGCAGTGGTAGCACTCCATGAAGTTCTCGACGATCAGCTTCCAGTTCGCCCGCACGTCGTAGCTGATCCGCCTGCCCACCCGCAGGTCCGCCAGCCGGTAGCCCTCGATGGCCGCGGCGTCACCCAGTCGCGCGGTCACCGCGTCGACCACGGTGTCCGAAAAGGACGGTGGTTCCGGGGCCAGGCACACCCAGGCGTAGCCGAGCCACTCCCGCAGGTGGACCCCGGTCAGGCCGAACCGCGTCCGGTCGAGCTCCGGCATCCTGGTCAGGTTCGGCGCGGCGATCAGCTTGCCGTCCAGCCCGTAGGTCCACGCGTGGTACGGGCACTGGAACGACCGCTTCACCGAACCGGTCTCCTCGGTGCACAGGCGCGCGCCCCGGTGGCGGCAGACGTTCAGGAAGGCCCTGAGCGAACCGTCCCGCGCCCGGCTGAGCAACACGCTTTCACGTCCTATTCGGACTGTCCGGAAGTCGCCGGGCCGTTCGAGGTCGGCGCTCCGCACCGCGCAGCACCACATGCGCTCGAAGACCTTCTCCTGCTCGGCGGCGAAGATCGCGTCATCGACGTAGTAGCGCCCGCCCAGCGTCGGGAGCAGGCTCGGCGGCAGGTCCAGCGAGGTCATCACGGCACTCCAGCGAATCGCGCGGGGTCGAACAGGGAGATCGGGTGCTCGGTGCCGCCGTCGGCGACCAGGTCCGCGACGATCTCCCCGACCACCGGCACGAACTTGAACCCGTGCCCGGAGAAACCGCAGGCGACGACCACCCGGTCGAACTCCGGGTGCCGGGAGATCACGAAGTGCTCGTCTGGCGTGTTCGTGTACATGCAGGTCGCCGCGCGCAGGAACGTCCCCGGCAGCGAAGGCAGGCGCGGGCCGATGAAGCCGGCGATGTCGTCGACCTCCTCGGGGTGCACGGTCCGGTCGATGGTCTCGGCGGTGCACGGCTTGCCACCGCGGAAGAACGCGACCTTGACGCCGTCGTCGGCCCCCCGGTGCGCCGGGAAACCGTAGAACTGCCGCCCCTCCGGGTTCTCCCAGATGTAGATCGGGTGCCGCTCCGGCAGGTACGGCGCGACCCCGCCGGTCGGCGCGAACCAGAACTGGATCTGCCGCTCGACGGTGAATCCGATGCCCAGCGAAGACAGCACCTCCGGCGCCCACGCGCCGGGGCAGACCACCAGCTCGCCGGCGGTGTAGTGGTTCTGCGAGGTGCCGACCCGGACGCCGTGGTCGTCGGCGGCCCAGGACAGCACCTTCTCCTCGTAGTGCAGCTCGGCCCCGGCCCGCGCGGCGAGTTGCAGGTGCGCGGCGACGCTGGCCTCCGGCACCACCAGCCCGGCCGTCGGCTCGTACAGGCCGACTTCCCCGGCACCCGGCGTCATCGTCGGGAAGCGCCGCCGGATCTCCGCCGCGTCCAGCATTTCGTGCCGCAGGCCCCACTTCTCGGCGCTGAGCCTGCTGCCCGCGATCGCCCGCGTTCCCGGCTCGCCGATCATGATGCCGCCGCAGCGGTCGAAGATGCGCCTGCCGCTGTCGGCCTCGAGCTGCGCCCACAGTTCGTGCGCCCGCAGCAGCAGCGGCACGTACGCCGGGTCCTCGAAGTACGCCTGCCGGGTGATGCGGGAGCCGCCGTGGCTCGACCCGCGGTTGTGCACCGGCGCGAACTGCTCGATGCCGAGCACCCGTTTCCCGCGCCGGGCCAGCCGGTACGCCGCGGCGCTGCCCATGCCGCCGAGGCCGATCACGATCACGTCGTAGCGCACGGTCAACTCCTCAACCGGGTCATCTTCGGGTCGAACAGGGGCTCCTCGGCGACCGTGTAGGGCAGTCCCGTGCCGAAGTACTCGATCTCCACCGCCTGTCCGGGCACCGAGAGCGCGGCGGGCAACCAGGCGTAGGCGATGCACTTGCCGATGGTGTAGCCGTAGGCCGCGCTGGTGACGTAACCCGCTGGCTGCCCGCCCGCGTACACCGGTTCGCTGCCCATCACCACCGCCGCCGGATCGTCCGAGGTCAGGCAGGTGAGCCGGCGCGAGACCGTCTCGGCGGAGCGGCCGGCGATCGCGTCCCGCCCGATGAAGTAGCCCTTGTCCTCGCGCACGGCGAAGCCGACCCCCGCTTCGTACGGGTCGTGCTCGGTGGTCATGTCCGTGCCCCAGGAGCGGTACCCCTTCTCCAGGCGCATGCTGTTGAACGCCTCGCGCCCGGCCGCGATGACACCGAACTCCCGCCCGGCCGCCCACAGCGCGTCCCACAGCTTCGCCCCGAGGTCGGCGGTGGTGTACAGCTCCCAGCCCAGTTCGCCCACATAGGACAGTCGCAGCGCGGTGACCGGCACGTCGCCGACAAAGGCTTCGCGAGCCTTGAAGTAACCGAGCGCCCGGTGGGAGAAGTCCTGCCGGGACAGCGACTGCACCAGGTCGCGGGCACGCGGCCCCCACACCCCGACGCAGCAGGTACCGGAAGTGGTCTCGCGGACCTGCACGCTGCCGTCGCGCGGCAGGTGCCGCCGCAGCCAGTCCAGGTCCAGCGGGCTGTTCACGCCGACCTGGAAGGTCTCCTCGGCCAGCCGCGCCACGGTCAGGTCGCTGCGGATGCCGCCGTCCTCGCCGAGCAGCAGCGTGTAGGTGACCGCGCCGACCTTCCTGTCCAGCTGGTTCGTGGTCAGCGCCTGCAGGAACGACAACGCGCCCGGCCCGCTCACCTCCAGCCGCCGCAACGCGGTCATGTCGAACAACGCCACCCGCTCGCGGGCCACCAGCGCCTCGGCCCCGGCGATCGGCGACCAGAACCGCCCGGCCCAGCCCTCGCGGACCGGGACGCGCTCGACCTCGGGCAGGTCCGCGTTGGCCTCGTACCACTGCGGCCGCTCCCAGCCGGACGCCTCCAGGAAGTACGCGCCGAGGTCCGCCTGACGCCGGTGGAACGGGGTGGTGCGCAACGGGCGCGGCTGCTCGATCGGCTGCAGCGGGTGCAGGATGTCGTAGACCTCGGCGAAGCTCTGGCACGCCCGCGCCCGGACGTAACCGGGCGCGAGCTGCACCCGCTCGAACCGGTTCAGGTCGCAACCGTGCAGGTCCGCGCTCGGCTGGCCGTCGACCACCCACTCCGCCATCGCCCTGGCCACGCCCGCCGAATGGGTGATCCACACGGCCTCGGCCACCCAGAACCCTTCGAGGTCCGGGTGCTCGCCGAGCAGCGGCAGGCCGTCGGGGGTGAAGGAGAACAGCCCGTTGATGCCCTCCTCGACCTTCGCCTCGCCCAGCACCGGCAGCAGGTCGACCGCCGCCGCCCACGACTCGTCGAAGTCGTCCGGGGTGAACGGCAGTTCCGAGGGCATACCGGGTGAGGTGCGCGGATCGGCGATCTCACCGGGGTCGACCGGCATCGGCCGGTGGCCGTAGGCGCCGATGCCGATGCGGTCCACGTGCTCGCGGAAGTACAGGTCGGCGTCCTGGTGCCGCAGGATCGGCTGACCCGCCTCGGTCAGCTCGTCGTTGCGCCCGGCGAGCACGGCCAGCGGGCTGGTCCTGGCGTACTGGTGCACCATCGGCACCAGCGGGATCGGCAGGTCCACCAGCTCGCCGAGGAGCGGGCCCCACATACCGGCGCAGGAGACCACCACGTCCGCCCGGAAGGTGCCGGTTTCCGTGGTCACCGCGGTGACCCGGCCGGCCGTGCGCTCGATGCGGGTCACCTTCTCGCCTGCCAGGAACTTCGCCCCGCGGGCCATCGCCCGCCGGGCCTGGGCCTCGGCCGCCCGCAGCGGTTTGGCCAGCCCGTCGCTGGGGATGTGGAAACCGCCGAGCACCTTCGACGGGTCGAGCAGCGGGTGCAGCTGGGCGCAGTCGTCCGGGCTGCGCAGGTAGGACCGCACGCCCCAGGAGGCGGCCCAGCCGTGCCGCCGCTTGAGGTCCGCCCAGCGCTCCGGGGTGGTCGCCACCTCCAGCCCGCCGAGCTGCTGGAAGCACCACTTCCCGTCCAGCGTCAGCGCGCTGTACTTGGCCACGGTGTAGCGGGCGAACCCGGTCATCGTCTTGCCCCCGGTGGTCTGGAAGACCAGCCCCGGCGCGTGCGAACTGGACCCGCCGGTGGTGAACAGCTCGCCCTGCTCCAGCACGGTGACGTCGGTCCAGCCGCGCTCGGTCAGCTCGTCGGCGAGCGCGCACCCCACGATGCCCGCCCCGATCAGGACCACGCGCGGATTGGCGACCATCGCGAAACCTCCAGCGGAAGAGGGGTACGCCACCCGCCGTGTCCAGAGTGGACAAAGGGTGGCGGGTGTTGCGGATGGGGAGGTGTGTTCCGTCTTCTGCAACAAGGTGCGGGAAGCGGGACAGCACTGTCAAGGGGTACCGGCAGGTAGTCCCCTGGGTGTCAGCGCTGGAAGTAACCGAGCTGCTCCGAAAGCTCGGCGGCGGCGTCGGCCATCGGGCGCACCACCTGGCGCACGCGCTGCCGGGAAAGGCGGTACGAGGGCCCGGACGCGCTCATCGCCGCGACGATCTCGCCGTGCGCGCCGTGGATGGGCACCGCGACGGCGTGCATGCCCAGCTCCAGCTCCTCGAAGCAGGCCGCGTACCCGTCCTCGGCGACCCGGTCCAGTTCGGCGGCCAGATCCGCCGGATCGGTGGTGGTGCGCGGGGTGTACCGCTCCAGCCGGCGCCGCAGGACGCGGCGGCGTTCGGCGTCCGGCATGTAGGCGAGCAGCACCTTCCCGCTGGAGGTGGCGTGCAGCGGGGTGCGCTGGCCGGTCCAGTTCTGCGTGGTGATCGCGGCGGAACCGCGGGCCTGGCTGATGTTGATCGCGACGCCGTCGTCGGCCACCGCGATGTTGACCGTCTCGCCGAGCGATTCGGCCAGCGCCTGGCAGGTCTGCCTGCCCAGCCTGGCCAGGTCCATCCGGCCGGTGGCGGCCCCGGCCAGCCGGACGATGCCGAAGCCGATCACGTACTTGCCGCGCTCGCCGAGCTGCTCCACCAGTCCGCGGGCCTCCAGCACGCTGACCAGCCGCGAGGCGGTCGACTTGTGCACACCCAGCTCGTTCGCGATCGCGGTGATCCCGGTTTCCCCGTTGCGCGCCAGCAGTTCCAGCACGCTGATCGCGCGGTCGACGGACTGGACCTGGCTGGGGGCCCCGTTGCCCTGCTCGGAGTTCCGCATGGCGCAACAGTAACCGTTCGGCGCGGTTCCGCTCGGCCGACCGGGCGAATCGCTTGACGTCGCCGGGAGGGGCGCGCACTGTTGCGTCTAGCACGCCGTGTCTCGCCATACGCAACACGGCGAAGGAAAACTCGACCCGGCAAGGCAATCCGGAGGCCCCTCATGATCAGAGCCTGCGCCGTCGCCGACCTCCCACCCGGTGAGGCGATCGTTGTCCAAGCCCATGTGCCGATCGCCGTCTTCCACGCCGACGACGGTTTCTACGCGATCGACGACACCTGCACCCACCAGGACGCGTCGCTGGCCGACGGCTGGCTGGAGGGGTGCGCGGTGGAGTGCCCCCTGCACGCCGCGGCGTTCGACCTGCGCACCGGGGCGCCGAGCTGCCTGCCCGCCAGGAAACCCGTGCGCCCCTATCCCGTGCTGGTCGCCGACGGCGAGGTCTACGTCGACCCGGACGTGCGGGAGGAGGTCGCGTGAAGACCATCGCGGTCATCGGCACCTCGCTGGCCGGGCTGCGCACCGCGCAGGAACTGCGGGCACGCGGTTACGACGGGCGGCTGGTGCTGGTCGGGGAGGAGCCGCACCGCCCGTACGACCGGCCGCCGCTGTCGAAGGACTTCCTGCTCGGCGAGCTCGACGTGGCCGAGCTGGACCTGGCCACCGCGGAGGAGCTGCTCGACCTCGAAGCCCGGTGGTACCTGGGCACCCGAGCCGAGCGGCTCAGCCCCGCCGACGGCGCGGTGACCCTGTCCGACGGCACCGAAATCGTCGCCGACGGTGTGGTGCTCGCAACCGGTGCCACGCCGAAAACCCTGCCGGGACAACCGAAGGCGCACACCCTGCGCACCCTGGACGACGCGGTCGCGCTGCGCCGCGCGCTGTCCGGTGGCGGAGCCCGCGTGCTCGTGGTCGGGGCCGGGTTCATCGGTGCCGAGGTGGCGTCGACCGCACGCGAACTGGGCCACGAGGTGACCGTGGTGGAGGCGCTGCCGGTCCCGCTGGCCGGGGTGCTCGGGGACACCATGGGCGCGGTGGTTTCCGCGCTGCACGAACGGAACGGCGTGCGCCTGCGCACCGGCGTGACCGAGTTGCCGTCCGGGGCGGACGTGGTGGTGGCCGGGATCGGGGTCCGGCCGAACACCGGCTGGCTGACCGGCTCCGGCATCGCCGTCGACCACGGCGTGCTCTGCGATTCCGGTTGTGTCACCGCGAATCCACGCGTGGTCGCGGTGGGTGACGTGGCCAGGTACCGCCGTGGCGGCCACCGCGTGCGGGCCGAGCACTGGACCGCCGCCACCGAACAGGCCGGGGTCGCCGCGGCGAACCTGCTGGCCGGCCGCACCGTCGCGCGGTACCGGCGGCCGGACTACTTCTGGTCCGAACAGTACGGTCACCGCATCCAGTTCGCCGGGGAGGCCGCCGACGAGGTGCGCGTGGTCGAGGGATCGCCGTCCGACGGCCCGTTCGTCGCCACCTACCACCGAAACGGCGTTATCACCGGGGTGCTCGCGGTGGACCGCCCGCGCCCGTTCACCCGGCTCCGGCGGGCGCTCGCGGCCCCGGTGGCGGTCGGTTGATCGTCCATCCGGGCTAAGTCCGGCCGGTGATCATCGGCTGTTCGCCGGGTCGTGCGTGCGCGCACGCACCAGAGTGCGAGTATGTGAACATGAAGGCACGTGTCTTGGTGGTCGACGACGACCCTGCGCTCGCGGAGATGCTCACCATCGTGCTGCGTGGGGAGGGGTTCGACACGGCCGTCGTCGCGGACGGTTCGCGGGCGCTGCCCGCGCTGCGCGAACTGAAGCCCGACCTGGTCCTGCTCGACCTGATGCTGCCGGGGATGAACGGCATCGACGTCTGCAAGGCCATCCGCGCCGAGTCGGGCGTGCCGATCGTGATGCTGACCGCGAAGAGCGACACCGTGGACATCGTGCTCGGCCTGGAGTCCGGTGCGGACGACTACGTGGTCAAGCCGTTCAAGCCGAAGGAACTGGTCGCGCGGGTGCGGGCCCGCATGCGGCGCACCGAGTCCGAGCCGGCCGAGTCGCTGGCCATCGGTGACCTGACCATCGACGTGCCGGGGCACGAGGTGACCAGGGAGGGCAAGGCCATCCCGCTCACCCCGCTGGAGTTCGACCTGCTGGTGGCGCTGGCGCGCAAGCCGCGTCAGGTGTTCACCCGCGAGGTGCTGCTGGAGCAGGTGTGGGGTTACCGCCACGCCGCTGACACCCGGCTGGTCAACGTGCACGTCCAGCGCCTGCGGTCGAAGGTGGAGAAGGACCCGGAGCACCCCGAGGTGGTGTTGACGGTGCGCGGCGTCGGGTACAAGGCTGGCCCGCCGTGAGCAGACCGTGAGCAGGCCGGCCGCGTTCGGTCGCGGCACCGTGGCCACCGGTCGCCGGGTGGCCGCGTTCCTGCGCCGCCGGTCCATCGACTTCGGCGAGCTGTGGCGGCAGTCCCTGCAGTTCCGGGTCACCATCTCCACCCTGGCGCTTTCGTCGGCGGTGGTCTTCGTGCTGGGCATGGTGCTGCAGAACCAGATCACCGACCGGCTGATCGAGACCAAGAAGGTCGCCGCGATCGCCCAGACCAGGGCCATCCTCGACGACGCCGAGAGCGAGCTGTCCGGCCTCGACGCGCCGGCCGACCAGCTCAAGTCCCGGCTGGAGAACGCGCTCAAGAAGCTGGCCAGCGCGCCGGCCGGGCAGGACCCGACCAGTGCCAGCGCCGGGGCCTTCGAACCGGTGCTGGCCAGCGTGGACCCGAGCAAGTCCAGCGAGTCCCCAGCGGTGGCGGGCCCGTTCGAGAAGGTGACCCCGCGGCTGCGGCAGTTCGTCGAGGGCGAGCAGTTCTCCGAGCAGATCCACACCGCCGGCGCCGAAGGTGCCCGCACCACCTACCTGATGATCGGCGCCCCGGTCACCGGCGCCCCGCGCCCGCTGCAGCTCTACCTGCTCTTCCCGCTGACCGCCGAGCAGAACACCGTGCTGACCGTGCAGAACACCCTGCTGGTCGGCGGCCTGGTGCTGTTGTTCCTGCTGGTGCTGATCACCAACCTGGTCACCCGCCAGGTGGTGCACCCGGTGCGCCGGGCGGCGGCGGCCGCGGAGAGGTTCGCCGAGGGTGAGCTGGACCAGCGGCTCGGCGTGCTCGGCGAGGACGATCTGGCCAAGCTCGCCGAGTCGTACAACGAGATGGCCGCGAGCATCCAGCGGCAGATCCGGCAGCTGGAGGAGTTCGGCCAGCTGCAGCGCCGGTTCACTTCGGACGTCTCGCACGAGCTGCGCACCCCGCTGACCACCGTGCGCATGGCCGCCGACGTGCTGCACGCCTCGCGTGAGCAGTTCCCGCCGGGGCTGGCCCGGTCCACCGAACTGCTGGTCGACGAACTGGACCGGTTCGAAGCGCTGCTCGGTGACCTGCTGGAGATCAGCAGGCTGGACGCCGGGGTGGAGGAGCTGTCCGCCGAACTGATCGACGCCCGGCCGATCGTGCTGCGCGTGGTCGAGCAGGTCCGGGTGATCGCCGGGGACGCGAACAGCGAACTGGAAGTGGACCTGCCCGAGACGCCGGTCGAGGCCGAACTGGACGCCCGCCGGGTCGAGCGCATCCTGCGGAACCTGCTGGCCAACGCGGTCGACCACAGCGAGGGCAAGCCGGTGCGGGTGCGGCTGGCGGCCAACGAGCACGCGCTGGCGATCACCGTGCAGGACTTCGGCGTCGGCCTGCGGACCGGCGAGGCCGGGCTGGTGTTCAACCGGTTCTGGCGGGCCGACCCCTCCCGCAACCGCCGCACCGGCGGCACCGGCCTCGGCCTGGCGATCAGCCTGGAGGACGCGAAGCTGCACGGCGGGGAACTGGAGGCGTGGGGTGAGCCGGACCGCGGTGCCTGCTTCCGGTTGACCCTGCCGCTGCGCCAGGGCGAGCAGTGGGAGGCCAGCCCGCTGGAGCTGCCCCCGGACGTGCCGCCGGGCGGGTTCATCGGCATCGAACCGGACGAACCGGCCGGTGAGGCTTCGGTGACGCCGAACCTGGTCGCCGCCGAACGCGAGGAGGTCAGGTGAGCAAGCGGTGGCGGGCGGTCTGGGCACTGGTGGCCTGCCTGGTCGTGCTGGGGGCCGGTGGCTGCGCCACGGTGCCGGAGGAGTCGCAGGCCAGGGTCATCTCGTCCGGCGGCATGGCGCCGCCCGCGCCCCCGGTGCCCGAGCCCCAGAAGGACCTCGACGCGCTGGGTGTGGTCCGCGAGTTCGTCGCCGCGAGCGCCCAGCCGCAGAACGACAACGGCCGGGCGCGGCTGTTCCTGGACCCGCCGTCCCGGTCGACCTGGCGCCCCGACCGCGGGCTGACCGTGATGGAGGAGAAGTTCGACACGGTCTACTCGCCCAACCAGCCCGCCGACCCGAACCGCCGGATCGTGCTGCTGCGCGGCACCTACGTCGGCAAGCTCGGCCCGGACAGCGCGTTCATCCCGCTCAGCGACAGCTTCGAGCAGCCGGTGCAGCTGGCCAGGCAGCCGGACGGCCAGTGGCGCATCGTCTCGCCGTCGAACAGCATCGTGATCACCGAGCCCGACTTCACCCGCAACTACTTCCGGGTGCCGGTGTACTTCTTCTCCACCGATCGCAACTCGCTGGTGCCGGACCTGCGGTACGTGGTGCAGAAACCGCAGTCCGGGCTGCCCGGGCGGGTGATCGACCTGCTGCTCAACGGGCCGTCGGACTTCCTCGACGGCGCGGTGGACAACCCGCTGGGCCAGCAGGCGACGATCGACCAGAACGTCAGCGGCGCACCGGACGGTTCGGTGGTGGTGCCGCTGACCGGGGTCGCCGAGCAGAGCGAAGAGCAGAAACGGCTGATCGCCGCGCAGGTGGTGCGCTCGCTGCAGAGCGTGACCAGCAGCCGGATCCGGTTGCTCTCGGACGGGGCGCCGCTGGTGGCGGGCCGGGAGGAGTGGCGGGCCAGCGACCTGCCGTCGTACGAGACGTGGGCGTCCCCGGAGTCCGACCTGCCCGGCCTGATGGTCACCGGCGGCCGGGTGCGTGCGCTCAACGACGGCGCGCCGATCCCCGGGCCCGCCGGTGCGCGGGCCTACGACGTGGTCAGCGCCGCGCAGTCACTGGACGGCAGGCAGCTGGCGGTGATCGAGCGGGACAACGGCAGGCTGTGGTTGCGGGTCGGGGAGTTCGGCCTCGACCTGGCCAGGACCGAGCTGAACGGGGACCGGCTGAGCAGGCCGACCTGGCGCCCCTCGCTGCCGGCCTCCGGGGCGGGCGGTGAACTGTGGACGGTGGTCGACGGTTCGCAGGTGGTCCGGGTGCTGCGGACCGCGCAGGGCACCTGGGCCAGCCAGGTGGTCAACGCCGACAACGTGCGTTCACTGGGCCCGGACATCTCGGCCCTGCGCCTGTCCCGCGACGGCACCCGCGCGGCACTGGTGGTCTCCGGGAAACTGGTGGTCGCCGCGGTGGTGCGCAACGCGGATTCGGTCAGCCTGCGCGCTCCTCGGGTCCTCCAGGCGGCGCGGCTCTCGCAGGTCAAGGACGTGGACTGGGCGAACCAGGACAGCCTGGTCGCCATCACCGACTCGACGGCGCTGCCGGTCGTGCGCGTCCCGGTGGACGGGCTGCGGCTGGACCAGTTCAACCTGTCGAACCTGACCCCGCCCCTGCAGGCCATCACCGCGGCTCCGGGCCGCCCGGTCGTGGTCGCCGACCGGGAGGGCCTGTGGACGGCGTCGGAGGTGGGGGAGGTGTGGAGCCCGCACGACCACAGCCTGGGAGAAGCCATCCCCTTCTACCCCGGCTGACGTCCGTCCCCCCGCTGTCCTTCGCGGTGGCCGTCTCCGGCTGCCTTGGGCTGCGGCTGCGGTTCCCTGATCAAGGCTGGCTGGTCTCGGCCGTCCTCAGCTGTCCCGGTCAGCCCCGACTGCCTCAGTCACTGTCTGCCTGCTCCGTCGGTCCTCCGCACCCTCGGACGCCCCTCCACACCCGGCCGCCCCCAGCGCCCCCGGCGCACCCGGCCGCCCAGCACCCGGCCGCCGTCCGCCACCGCTCCGCCCGGGTTCGACTGCCGCTCCAGCGGACCGATCTGCCTCACCGCACCGGCTACCGGCCGCTGCCCGCAGCATCCGCCTGCCGCTCAAGCCGCCACCTGCCGAATCCTCCCCGCCAACCGCAAGTTCTTACCACTCGTTCTCAACTTGTCGGGGTCTGTCGTCAGGCTGCGCCCATGACCGAACACCCCACCCTTCGCCCGACCGCCGCCCCTCCCAAGCGGGGCACAACCTCACACCCGCGCCCGGCCCCAGCACCGCCCAACCGCAACTTCCTACCACTCGATCCCAACTTGTCGGGGTCCCTCGGCAGGCTGCAGGCATGAGCAAACTCCTCGACCTCATCCTCCCGCCGATCTGCGCCGGTTGCGGTGCGCTCGGCGCCGCCTGCTGTGCCGGCTGCCTCCGCGTCTGGGGCGCGCCGGTACCGGTCCCGCTGCCCGCGGTAGCCGTGTTCACCCTCGCCGCGTACACCGGCACGGCCCGCCGGCTGGTGCTCGCCTACAAGGAGCGCGGCCGCCGCGACCTCGCGCCGGTGCTCGGCGAGCTGCTCGCGAGGGCCGTACCGTACCTACCAGGAGTGAGACCCGCGCCCGACGGCCTCTGGTGGCTGGTGCCCGTGCCCTCGCGCCGGGTCGCTTCGCGGGCCAGAGGCGGCCCGCACATGGTGCGGCTGGCGCGCGTCTGCGCCCGCCGCCTGGCCGAGCGCGGCCACCCGGCGGCCGTCGCGCCGGGGCTCGTGCTCGACTCGCGGGCCGCGGACGCCGCCACGTTGAACAGGCACCAGCGTGCCGCCAACCTCGTCGGCCGGATCACGGCCGAGCCAGCCGGTCTGCCCCCGCCCGGCACGCCGGTCGTGCTGCTCGACGACGTGCTGACCACCGGTTCCACGGTGTCGGCGTGCGCCCGCGTGCTGCGTGCGGCGGGCCACCCGGTTACCGCCGGGTTAACGCTGATCAACGCTCACTCATCCGAGTGAAGCTGCGCCGGGAACATTCCGGTACCGCCCGTCCGTTGTCGGGATATGACGCGGTCAGTGAGTAGAACGCCCTCGACTGGGTATCCCGCCGCCGTGACCGCCGTTCTCCCCGCATCCGTCACGGTGCTGAATTCTGGCTTCCATTCGCTGAGCCTTCTGCGTGAAAGGCAGCACCGTGCAATGCTCCGAACGGGTCGGAAACTGACGAGTAACCGGCGTAGCCCATTGCTCGCAGTGACGGGTTCTCACGGCGTGACATCCCCCGGCTCGGGGGCTGTTGTTCCGGGCCAGAGCGGGCTAACGTGCTCCGCTATCAGCAAACCCGGTAGGCGGGGAGGTGAAAAGCCCATGTCCCTGGCGCCGGAGGCGCGCTGAGCCCGCGTCCGGCCGGCCGCGCGAGACGTCGTGACCCAGCGGCCGGATTCTCTCAGCAAGGCGTACTTCCGTTCCGCTCCGGCGGATTCCGATTATCGCAGTCCCGATTTCACCGGCGCCGTAATGCTCACACAAGCTCGCAGTCAATTCAGCGAGGGAGGTCGTGTATGGACATCGTCGTGAAGGGCCGTAACGTGGAGGTGCCCGAGCACTACCGGGCACACGTCAGCGAAAAGCTGTCGCGGCTGGAACGCTATGACAAGAAGGTCATCCGTTACGACGTGGAGCTCTTCCACGAGCCCAACCGCCGCCAGGCGAAGAACTGCCAGCGCGTGGAGATCACCGTGGCAGGCAAGGGTCCCGCCGTCCGGGCGGAGGCCACGGCAGGTGACTTCTACGCCGCGCTCGACGCCGCGGTCAGCAAGCTGGAGAGCCGCCTCCGCCGGTCCCACGACCGGCGTCGGGTCCACTATGGACGCCGCCGTTCCGAATCGGTCGCCGAGGCGACCTCGGTGGCAGGCGGACTGGCCGAAACCGGCAGGCGCCCCGCCGCGAGCACCGCGGTGCTGGACGCGCCCACCCACGACGACCTGGCGCTCGACGGCGCCGCCGGAAGAACGAACGGCATCGACGTACCCCAGCAGCGCTGGGACGACGGTGTGGCCGAACACCTCCCCGGCCGCATCGTCCGCGAGAAGGTGCACGACGCGGAACCCATGACCGTCGACCAGGCCCTCTACCAGATGGAGCTGGTCGGCCACGACTTCTACCTGTTCAACGACTCGGCCAGCGGCAGGCCGAGCGTCGTCTACCGCAGGAAGGGCTTCGACTACGGCGTGATCCGGCTGGCGAACTGAACCCGGTGGCCTGTTTCACCAAGAGCTGAAATCCCGTTCCGGTACTCCGCCCGGCGGCCCGCACGCGCAGCGCGTGCGGGCCGTCGGCCTGTCCGAGCAGCATCTTTCGTACGGCGGTGCGTGCACGAACACCGGCACGTTCCCTACGATGGTGGGCGGGCAACCCCCGGACCCCCCGAAGTACGCATAGTCATAGTGAGGTCTCCTGAGATGGTTCTGAACCGCCTGCTCCGCGCGGGCGAGGGCAAGATGGTCAAGCGCCTGCGCAACATCGCGGACCACATCAACACCCTCGAAGACGATGTGAAGAACCTCCCGGACGCCGAGCTGCAGGCCAAGACCGGTGAGTTCCGCGAGCGGTTCGCCAACGGGGAATCGCTCGACGACCTGCTGCCGGAGGCCTTCTCGGTGGCGCGCGAGGCCGCCTGGCGGGTGATCGGGCAGCGCCCGTTCGACGTCCAGCTGATGGGCGGGGCCGCGCTGCACCTCGGCCAGGTCGCCGAGATGAAGACCGGTGAGGGCAAGACCCTGACCCAGGTGCTGCCCGCCTACCTCAACGCCATCTCGGGCAAGGGCGTGCACGTCATCACGGTCAACGACTACCTGGCCAAACGTGACGCCGAGTGGATGGGCCGCATCCACCGCTTCCTCGGCCTCGAGGTCGGCGTGATCCTCTCCGACATGACGCCGGAGCAGCGCCGCGCGGCCTACAACTGCGACATCACGCACGGTACGAACAACGAGTTCGGCTTCGACTACCTGCGTGACAACATGGCGTGGGACATCAACGACTGCGTGCAGCGCGGGCACAACTTCGCCATCGTCGACGAGGTCGACTCCATCCTGATCGACGAGGCCCGCACCCCGCTGATCATCTCCGGCCCGGCCGACCAGTCCTCGCGCTGGTACATCGAGTTCGCCAGGATGTCGCCGCTGATGAAGGCGGACGTGCACTACGAGGTCGACATCCGCAAGCGCACCGTGGGTGTCACCGAGAAGGGCGTCTCGTTCATCGAGGACCAGCTCGGCATCGACAACCTCTACGAGGCCGCGAACACCCCGCTGGTCGGGTACCTGAACAACGCGCTGAAGGCCAAGGAGCTGTACAAGCGCGACAAGGACTACATCGTCCGCAACGGCGAGGTGCTCATCGTCGACGAGTTCACCGGCCGCATCCTGGCCGGTCGCCGCTACAACGAGGGCATGCACCAGGCGATCGAGGCCAAGGAAGGCGTCGAGATCAAGGCCGAGAACCAGACGCTGGCCACGATCACGCTGCAGAACTTCTTCCGCCTCTACGACAAGCTCGCCGGCATGACCGGTACCGCCGAGACCGAGGCCGCCGAGTTCCACCAGACCTACAAGCTGGGTGTGGTGCCGATCCCGACGAACCGCCCGATGGTCCGCGTCGACCAGCCGGACCTGATCTACAAGACCGAGCAGGCGAAGTTCGAGGCGGTCGCCGAGGACATCGCCGAGCGGCACGCCAAGGGCCAGCCGGTGCTGGTCGGCACCACCAGCGTGGAGAAGTCCGAGCACCTGTCGAAGCTGCTGCTCAAGCTGCAGGTGCCGCACGAGGTGCTGAACGCGAAGTACCACGACCGGGAGGCGCTGATCGTGGCGCGCGCCGGGCGCAAGGGCGCGGTCACGGTGGCCACCAACATGGCCGGTCGTGGTACCGACGTCGTGCTCGGCGGCAACCCGGACATCATCGCCGACGAGGTGCTGCGCGAGCGCGGCCTCGACCCGGTGGAGCACTCCGAGGAGTACGAGGCCGCCTGGCCGAAGGTGCTCGAAGAGGTCAACGCCGAGGTCAAGGCGGAGGCCGAGGAGGTCCGCGCGGCGGGCGGGCTGTACGTGCTCGGCACCGAGCGGCACGAGTCGCGCCGCATCGACAACCAGCTCCGCGGCCGGTCCGGTCGTCAGGGCGACCCGGGTGAGTCCCGGTTCTACCTCTCGCTCGGCGACGAGTTGATGCGCCGGTTCAACGCGACCATGGTCGAGCGCGTGATGACCACCATGCGGTTGCCGGACGACGTGCCGATCGAGCACAAGATGGTCTCCAAGGCGATCAAGAGCGCGCAGACGCAGGTCGAGCAGCAGAACATGGAGATCCGCAAGAACGTCCTCAAGTACGACGAGGTGATGAACCAGCAGCGCAAGGTCATCTACAGCCGCCGTCGCAAGGTGCTCGAGGGCGAGGACCTGCGCGACCAGGTGACGAACATGCTCACCGAAGTGGTCACCGCCTACGTCAACGAGGCCACCGCCGAGGGCTACGCCGAGGACTGGGACCACGACAAGCTGTGGACCGCGTTGAAGATGCTGTACCCGGTCGGCGTGCAGTGGGAGGACCTCGCCGAGGACACCGACGACCTGGACTCCGAGTCGCTGCGGGAAGCGCTGGTCGCCGACATCCACGCGGCGTACGAGCGGCGTGAGGCGGAGATCGACGCCACGGTCGGCGAAGGCGCGATGCGTGAGCTGGAGCGCCGGGTGATGATGTCGGTGCTGGACCGCAAGTGGCGTGAGCACCTCTACGAGATGGACTACCTCAAGGAGGGCATCGGCCTGCGGGCGGTCGCGCAGCGCGACCCGCTGATCGAGTACCAGCGCGAGGGCTTCGACATGTTCGACCGGATGGTCGAGGCGCTCAAGGAGGACGCGGTCGGGCTGCTGTTCAACCTGCAGGTCGAGCGGCAGGACCCGCCGCCCGCCCCGGAACCGGCCACCGACCTGCCGGTGCCGCTGCCCACCGGCGGTGGCGCTCCGCAGGGCAACGGCAACGGCAACGGTGCCGCCAGGGACAACGGCTCCGGTGGCGGCAGGCACGCGCAGGCCGTGCCCCCGCAGCCGAAGCCCGACCCGGTGCCCGCCGCCCTGCGCGGCAAGGGCCTCGACGGTGGTGGGGCCCCGCGTGGCCTGACCTACTCGGGCCCCGCCGAAGACGGCGGTGTCGAGTCCCACGGCGATGCCGCCGCCTCCGCCGGGAACGACTCGGCCGGCGGCACCCGGCGCGAACGCCGCGCCGCCGCCCGAGCCCAGGCGAAGAAGGGCAAGAAGGCCCCCCGCCGCTGACCCGGCCAAGGGCACCCCTCCAGCCAGGAGACCCGCCGAGGAGGCCACGCACCGCCGGTGCGTGGCCTCCTCGCTGTTTTCAGGCCGCCGAACCACACACGCGCCGCCCACCCACTCGCGCCGCCCACCCACACGCGCCGCCCACCCACACGCTCAACCAGCCCCGCCTGCACACCCAGCCAGCCCAACGCGGCGACCGCAGCCAAGCGCCGAGGCAGCCCAACGCGATTGCAGCCAAGCGCCGAGGCAGCCGAGTCGTCCGGGACCGCCGGGCGGGGCAGTCACCCGGCCCGGACAGCCGCGTCAGGCAGTCGACTGCTGTGGCCACGCGCCCGGAACCAGCTTGGGCAGCCGACCGGGGCGATCGTGCGGCCGGGCAGTCGTGCTGGGCAGTTGACTGGGCGGTTCGCGCGGTCGGGCTGCCAGCCGGGCGGCCGGTCAGCCAGGCTGGGCGATTGGCCGGGGCGGCCAAGCGGCTGGGCAGTCGTGTTGGGCAGTTGACTGGTCGGTTCGCGCGGTCGGGCTGCCAGCCGGGCGGCCGGTCAGCCAGGCTGGGCGATTGGCCGGGGCGGCCAGGCGGCTGGGCAGTTAACTGGTCGGTTCGTGCGGTCGGGCTGCCAGCCGGGCGGCTGGTCAGCCAGGTGGGGCGATTGGCCGGGGCGGCCAAGCGGCTGGGCAGCCGTGCCGGGCAGCCGACCAGGGCGGTCGAGCGGGCGATCGTGCGGCTGGGCAGCCAGGCCGGACAATCAACCGGGGCGGCCGCTCGGCCGGGCACCCACCCGGCCGAGCCGCCGACCACGTCCCCAGCCACCGCCCCACCCAAGTCACCCACCCCACCACGCAAGCCAGCCCTCACCACTCAGATCACCGAGGGGGTGCGCAGGCCAACGACCCACGCACTCCGCCCCTCACCCCACCACGCGAACCAGCCCCACCACCCAGGTCACCGAGGGGGTGCGCAGGCCAACGACCCACGCACTCCGCCCCTCACCCCACCACGCGAACCAGCCCCACCACCCAGGTCACCGAGGGGGTGCG
>NZ_JBWKKF010000023.1:83743-116334 GCF_056431745.1 Amycolatopsis sp. NPDC045836
GCAGGCCAACGACCCACACACCCCCGCCCCTCACCCCACCCGCCGTCGTTGGCTGGGTTCCCCGATGAGGTCGAAGGCGACGCACCACCACCCCGTCCCCGTGGCTTCGAAGCGGGCCGCAACGGCGAACGACCGTGAACCCCCGTGCACGGTGCCGCACGCTTCGATCACCCCCGCCCCCGGGAAGCACGCTTGGATCGGGGTTTGCAGCGTGTACTGCCGCATCGTGGTGGTGGTCAGCCGGGTGTAGACGTCCGGGCGCAGGACCGGGCGCAGCTGCGCCCGCGGCCGCTGCCCGCAGCACAGTTCCAGGATGGCCGTCATCATCCGCTCCAGCGCGCGCCTGCCGGGCACCGGCGGGCCCGGGCGCGTGCGGTCGGCCGGGCCCCCGCCGAAGATCGGGAGTTCGAGCTGGTTCGGCACCGCGCGCAGGCGGTCGGCCGCCTCCAGCGCGTTCAGCGGTCTGAAATCCACAGGGCTCCCCCCAGGTCCGGGCGGCCGTCGTCGGCCACCTCGCCCCGTAGTGCGGTGGGCGCCGGAATTCCGGTCCAAGATCGCCCGACCCGGTGACACCCGGATTAGGGTGACCGGTCATGCTGCGGGGACTCGTACTGGACTACGCCGGGGTGCTCACCGACCCCGATGCCGCCGACCTCTTCGAGGTGGTGGACCGGCTGAGGGACCGCGGGGTAAGAACCGCCCTGCTCTCGAACGCGCCCGGCGCCGCGGGCCCGGCGAAGCGCCGGCTCGAACCCTTCTTCGACGCGCTCGTCTTCTCCGGCGAAGTCGGCGTCGCCAAGCCGGACGCCCGGGTCTTCCTGCTCACCGCCGACCGCCTCGGGCTGGTCCCCGGCCAGTGCGTGTTCGTCGACGACTCGGCGGGCAACGTCCGGGGCGCGGTCGCCACCGGCATGGTCGGCGTGCACCACACCTCGATCGGCGGCACGCTGCTCGAACTCGATGTCCTCTTCTCAGCGTGACCGGCGGACCAGCTCGAAGCACAGCACCGCGGCCGCCGCCGAGACGTTCAGCGATTCGACCTCACCCGGCATCGGGATGGACAGCCAGCCCGTCGCCAGTTCGGCGACGCCCCCGCTGACCCCGCCGGTCTCGCCACCGAGCACAAAAACCGCGCGTTCCGGCAGGTCGGCCTCGAACAGCGACCCGCCGCCGGTGCCCAGTGCGTACACCGCGTACCCGGCCTCGGTCAGCCGGGTCGCCGCCTCCTCCGCGCTGCCGCAGCGCAGCACCGGCGCCCGGAACGCGATCCCGGCCGAAGCCTTGACCACCAGCGGGTCCAGCGCGGCCACCCCGCGCCGCGGCACCACGATGCCGCCCACCCCGGCCGCCGTCGCGGTGCGCAGGATCATGCCCACGTTCGCCGGGGTGGTGATGCCGTCGAGCAGCAGCAACCGCCCCGGCGGCACGCGGTCCTCCAGCGCCGCGTGCAGCGGCCGCATCCGGGGCGCCACCACGTCGGCGAGCACGCCCTGGTCCTGCTTGCCGTTGCCGGCCAGCACCTTCACCCGGTGCGCGCTGGCCCGCTGGACCGGCACGCCCGACGCCTTCGCCGCCCGCTGGATCTCCGCCGCCGCCGGGCCCCGTGCGGTGTCGGCCAGGATCACCTTGTCGACCACCAGCCCGGGGTCGGCCAGCGCCTCCAGCACCGGCTTGCGGCCGTACACGGTCAGGAACCGGTCCTTCGGGGACACCGCGGAATTCGACTCACGCACGAGAGCATTAGAGCAGGGTGTGCCAGGATCACCGCATGCACGACCGCCTGTCCGCCCTGGACGCGTCCTTCCTCTACATGGAGGACCCGGTGACGCCGATGCACGTCGGCGGGGTCGCGGTGTTCGACCGGCCGCGTGCCGGTTTCGACTACCCCGACGTGCTCGCGTTGATCGGGCAGCGGCTGGCCTACCTGCCGCGGTACCGCCAACGGGTGGTTCCCGTGCCGGGGCACCTGGCCAGGCCGGTCTGGGTGGACGACGTCGACTTCGACCTGAACTACCACGTCCGCCGGTCCGCGCTGCCCGCGCCCGGCACCGACGCCCAGCTGTTCGACCTGGTCGCCCGGCTGGCCTCGCGCCCGCTCGCGCAGGAACGCCCGCTCTGGGAGGTCTACTTCGTCGAGGGCCTGTCCGACGACCGCGTCGCGCTGATCACCAAAACCCACCAGGCGGTGGTCGACGGCGTCGGCACGATCGAGCTCGGCCAGCTGATCCTGGACGACAACCCGGCCGAATCCGAGGAGTTCGAGGACACCTGGACCCCCCGCCGCCAGCCGAGCCGCACGCAGCTGGTGCTCGACGCGGTCAGCGAGACCGTGCAGCGGCCGGGTGAGCTGGTCAACACCGCCAGAACGGCCGCGCAGGACGCGGTGGCCACGGTCGGCAAGGTCACCGAGGCGATCAGCGGGGTGGCCGCGACGCTGCGCAGCGTCGCCCGGCCCGCGCCGGAGGGCCCGCTGAACGCACCGGTGTCCGGCGGGCGCATGTTCTCCGTGGTGCGCACGCGGCTCGACGACTTCCGCAAGATCCGCGCCGAGCACGGCGGCACGGTCAACGACGCGGTGCTCGCGGTGGTCACCGGCGCGCTGCGCGAATGGCTGCTCTCACGCGGGGTCGCGCTCACCTCGGCTTCGACCGTGCGCGCGCTGGTGCCGCTGGCCGTCAGCGACGTCGACACCGAGTTCTCCTCGGCCGGGCTGGTCGGCAACGAGGTCGCGGCGTACCTGGTCGACCTGCCGGTCGGCGAACCGAACGCGGTGCTGCGGCTGCAGCACATCGGGCACGCGATGTCGGCGCACGCCGATTCGGGCCGCTCGGTGGCCGCGCGCACGCTGCTGCGGGTGGGCGGCTTCGCCCCGGCGACCCTGCACTCGCTGGGCGCCAGGGCGGCGAACTCGTTCGCCGGGCGGTTCTTCAACCTGGTCATCACCAACTCGCCGGGGCCACAGGCACCGCGGTACGCCGGTCCGGCGAGAATGACCGAGATGTTCCCGGTGCTGCCCTTGGCCAAGAACCAGGCGCTGGCGATCGGGGTCACCTCCTACCACGGAGGTGTCTACTTCGGACTGAACGGGGATCGCAAGGCCGTGTACGACGTGGACCTGCTCGGCGGGATGATCGAAGAGGCGCTCGACGAGCTCAAGGGAGCGGACTGGTGAGGGTCTACCTGCCCGCGACGATCGCCATGGTGCGCCGGTTGGTCGAGACCGGGGAGTTCACCCCGGTCAGCGGCACCGGCTTCGCGCTGACCCCGGCCCTGCGCGAGTCCTACACCAGCGGGGACACCGAGGAACTGGAGTACGCCGCGCTGCTGGACGCGGCCAGGGCCTCGCTCCGGCTGATCGCCGCCGAGGACACCGACGAGAAGGACCCGCCGCGGCGCGTGGTGGTCTCCGCCGACGTCGACCACGCCACCCCGCGGCCCGATCTCGACGCCGCGGTGGTGCGGCTGTCCGGTGCGGTGGAGCTGGCCCAGATCGCCGCGGTGCACGTGGACACCGCCGAAGCCGAGGCCGCGGTGGTGGCCGCCGCCGCGGTGATCGACGCCGCCGACCTGGGAGACGACGACGCCGAGTTCGCCCTGGGTGAGGCCGAGGACCACGAACTGGCCTGGTACGCCCCACAGGAGTTGCCCTTCCTGCTCGACCTGCTTTGACCACGGTTCCCGTGCCAGGATGGGCACGCGCGCCCACAAGGCGCCCACCCGGCTGGACGAACCACAGGAGGCGAAGCAAGCCATGGACGCGGTGACATCCGTTCCCCACCCGGTCAACGAACCGGTGCACACCTACGCGCCCGGCAGCGCCGAACGGGAGTCGCTGCAGCGCCGGATCGCCGAACTCGAGGGGGAGAAGCACGAGCTGCCCCAGACCATCGGCGGGCGGCGCCGCTTCGCCGGCGGTGAGGCGTTCGAGGTGGTCCAGCCGCACGACCACGCGCACGTGCTCGGTGTCTCGGCGAACGCGACCAACGAGGACGTCGCCGACGCGGTGACCGCGGCCAAGGAGGCGGCGCCCGGCTGGCGCGACCTGCCCTTCGACGAGCGCGCGGCGGTGTTCCTGCGGGCGGCCGACCTGATCGCCGGGCCGTACCGGGACACGCTCAACGCGGCGACCATCCTCGGGCAGTCGAAGTCGGTGCAGCAGGCGGAGATCGACGCGGCCTGCGAGCTGATCGACTTCCTGCGGTTCAACGTGCACTTCGCCCGCCGCATCCTGGCCGAGCAGCCGATCTCGGTGCCGGGTGCGTGGAACCGGATGGAGTACCGGCCGCTGGACGGCTTCGTCACCGCGATCACCCCGTTCAACTTCACCGCCATCGCGGGCAACCTGCCCAGCAGCCCGGCGCTGATGGGCAACACCGTGGTGTGGAAGCCGACGCCGACGCAGCAGCTGGCGGCGCACTACACCATGGAGGTCTTCGAGAAGGCCGGGCTGCCGCCGGGCGTGATCAACCTGGTCACCGGCGACGGGCGCGCGGTCAGCGAGGTCGCGCTGGCCGACCCGGACTTCGCCGGGCTGCACTTCACCGGGTCGACCGCCACGTTCAAGCTGCTGTGGCGCCGGATCGCGGAGAACCTGGACGGTTACCGCGGTTATCCGCGGATCGTCGGCGAGACCGGCGGCAAGGACTTCGTGGTGGCGCACGCGTCGGCCGATCCGGACAAGCTGGTGACCGCGCTGGTGCGCGCCGCCTTCGAGTACCAGGGCCAGAAGTGCTCGGCGGCTTCGCGGGCCTACCTGCCGCGGTCCCTTTGGGACGGTGGGCTGCGGGAGCGACTGGCCGACGTCACCCGCACGGTGAAGTACGGGGACGTGACCGATCTGTCCACGTTCGGCGGTGCGGTGATCGACGCCCGCGCCTTCGCCAAGCACCGGGCACTGCTGTCCGGTGTGGACGCTGATCCGGAGCTGGAGGTGCTGGTCGGCGGCAACTGCGACGACCAGATCGGTTACTTCGTCGAGCCGACCGTGCTGGTCTCGGCCAATCCGTCGCACGAGGTGTTCGCCACCGAGTACTTCGGCCCGATCCTGGCCGTGCACGTCTACCCGGACGCCGAGTACGAGCGGATCCTCGAGGTGGTGGACCAGAGCGCGGCCTACGCGCTGACCGGTGCGGTGTTCGCCGACGACCGGCGGGCCGTGCAGCAGGCGCACCAGGCGCTGCGGTTCACCGCGGGCAACTTCTACGTCAACGACCGGCCCACCGGCTCGATCGTCGGCCAGCAGCCGTTCGGCGGTTCGCGGGCCTCGGGTACCAACGACAAGGCGGGCTCGATGTTCAACCTGCAGCGGTGGACCAGCCCGCGCGCGATCAAGGAGACCTTCGACGCGCCGACGGACATCCGCTACCCGCACATGGGCTGAGCGACGAAGAACGCCCCCGGAACCAGGCGGCTCCGGGGGCGTTTCGCCGTCACTTCGACGACTACCGAGGCATTTCCCCGACCTGGTCGGCCGGCGGCACCTCAACGTTGACCGGGGCACCCCAGTCGCTGTACTTCATGGTCATCTTGCCGCCGACGTTCGTGCCGGCGGGCACCTGCTCACCCTGCTTCTCGGCGATCTTCTTGATCGCCTCGCCCATGTCCATGGTGATCTGCACCGGGAGCTGGTCCTGGTTCAGCCAGATCTCGGTCGGCACGATCGCGCCGTCGGGCAGCTCCGCCAGGTCGGCCTCGGACATCCCGCCGAGCCCGCCCGCCTTCTTCATGTCCAGGTCGAGCACGTAGTGGCTGACCTCCTGGCCGTCCAGCTGCACCGTGTCGGCCTTGGTGATCTTGCCCGCCTTCTGGATCACCTCCAGCATCTTGCGCGGGTCGCTCTGCTGGCCCTGCTCCAGCATGCCCTTCATCTCACCGGCCTGGGCGCTGTTCAGGTCCATCTTCACCCACGGCTTGCCGCCGGGGTTCTGGCCGGCGGGCATCTTCATGTAAATCACGGTGTCGACCATGCGCATCTCGATGTTCTGACCCATCATCTGCATGGTCATCGACATCTGGCTGTTGGTGCCCTCGAAGGAGCCCTCGCCGGACCCGGACATCTGCATGCCCATGAGGTCCATGTCGATGGTGAACTTCGCCGACTTGGCCTGGTCGGCCCTGGCGGTGGCCGCGCGGACCAGTTCCTGCGCGTCGTTGAACAGCGAGGACGCCGGCTTCTGGTCGGCCTGCGGGGCCGGAGTGGCGTTCGTGGTCGGCGTGCTCTCGCTGCCACAGGCAGTGAGCGCGAGCAGCAGCGCGAAGCCGCTGGCAGCGAGCGCTGTCTTGCGCATCGGGATACCCCTCACATTCGTGATCGGTTGGGTGGTTGTCCCCCAATAGAGCTATAGCGTCTCAGACACGCGCAAATCGTGGGGGCGGGTTGCCCAGGTTCAGGTCACGATTCGAGACCCGCACGCGAAGCCAGCAGCCGCCGCAGGGAAGCCAGGCGCTCCGGTTTGGCGTCACCGTCGGTGACCACGTCGTCCAGCACGCAGTCCGGGTCCTCCGGCGGGCCGAGGTGGCCGCAGCCGGACGGGCACTCCTCGGCGGCTTCGGTGAACTCCTCGAACGAGTCCACGATGTCGTCCGGGGTGACGTGGGCGAGGCCGAACGAGCGGACCCCGGGGGTGTCGATCACCCAGCCGTTCCCGGGCAGCGGCAGCGCGACCGCGGCCACCGAGGTGTGCCGCCCCTTGCCGACCGCGCTGACCACGCCGGTGGCCAGCGCGGCGTCCGGGACCAGCCGGTTGACCAGGGTGGACTTGCCGACGCCGGAGTGCCCGACCAGCGCCGAGACCCGTCCCTCGACGCGTTCGCGCAGCTCGCCGGGCTCCTCGTCGTGCCGGGTGACCACCGCGGGCACGGCCAGGTCGGCGTACCCGGCGAGCAGTTCGGCCGGGTCGGCGAGGTCGGCCTTGGTCAGGCAGAGCAGCGGTTCCAGGCCACCGGCGTAGCAGGCGACCAGGCAGCGGTCGATGAACCCGGCCCGCGGTGGCGGATCGGCCAGCGCGGTGACGATGACCAGCTGCTCGGCGTTGGCCACCACCACGCGTTCGTAGGGATCGGTGTCGTCGGCGGTGCGGCGGAGCACGCTGGTGCGCTCTTCCACGCGCACGATCCTGGCGAGCGTGTCCTGGCGGCCGCTGACGTCGCCGACCAGGCCGACCGTGTCGCCGACCACCACCGGCGTGCGGCCCAGCTCACGGGCGCGCATGGCGGTCACCGAGCGGGCCGGGTCGCCGTCGACCGCGCAGGTCCAGCGGCCGCGGTCGACGCCGGTGACCATCGCGGCCACGGCGTCGGCGTGCTCGGGACGGCGCTTGCTCCGGGGGCGGGTGCCCTTGCCGGGGCGGACGCGGACGTCCGATTCATCCAGTCTGCGCCAGTCCCGTTTGCTCAACCGCCCATCCCCTTCGTCCCGGTGGCCATGATCCCCCATCGGGCGCAGTCCGGTCACGCGGCGCACTCGCCAAGGCCGCCGCGACCGTGGAACCATGGCTGGACCAGGTGTGTACGCAGATGGGAGGTGGGGCCGCGATGTGTGGTCGTTACGCCGCCACGAAGAGCCCGGCCAAGCTGGTGCAGGAGTTCGAAGCGGCCGACGAGACCGGGGGCCACGCCCCTTCACCCGACCACAACGTGGCGCCGACGAAGAAGGTGCTCGCCGTGGTGCAGCGCCACCCGCGTGACGCCGACGGCAAGGTGCTCGAGGACGAGCCGTCGGTGCGCACGCTGCGGGTGATGAAGTGGGGTCTGGTGCCGTTCTGGGCGAAGGACCCGTCGGTCGGCAACCGCATGATCAACACGCGTGCCGAGACCGCGCACGAGAAGCCGGCGTTCCGCAAGGCGCTGGCGAGCAAGCGCTGCCTGCTCCCGGCCGACGGCTGGTTCGAGTGGCGCCGCGACGGCAAGGTGAAGGAACCGTTCTTCCTGACCCCGCGGGACGAGTCCACGCTGGTCATGGCCGGGATCTGGGAGAGCTGGCGTGACCGGTCGAACCCCGACGCGGAGCCGTTGATCACCTGCTCGGTGCTGACCACCGACGCGGTCGGCCCGGTCGCCGACATCCACCACCGCATGCCGCTGCTGCTGGCCGAGGACAACTGGGCGAGCTGGCTGGACCCGGACCGCGAGGACGTCGGCGAGCTGCTGGCGCCACCGAGCGCGGAGCTGGTGGACGCCCTCGAGCTGCGGCCGGTGTCCACCCGGGTGAACAACGTCCGCAACAACGGTCCCGAGCTGGTGGAACGCGCCGAGCCGGCGACCGAACTGGACGGCGAAGCGCTGTTCGACGCGCCGTCGAAATGACCACCATCCGGATCGACACCGACCACGGCCCGGCGCGGGTCGAGCTGCACTGCGCCGAGGAGGGCCGGGCGGTGCTGCTGCTCGGGCACGGCGCGGGTGGCGGGTTCGGCTCGAAGGACCTGATCGCGGTGACCAGGGCCGCGCAGGCGGTCGGTGTGCACGTGGCGCTGGTCGAGCAGCCGTACCGGGTGGCCGGGCGCCGGGCGCCCGCCCCCGCGCGGCAGTTGGACAACGCGTGGCTGACCGTGGCCGACGAACTGGCGGGCAGCCGGTTCGACGGCGAGCCGGTGGTCTTCGGGGGCCGCTCGTCCGGGGCACGGGTCGCCTGCCGCACGGCCGCCGCCGGGCAGGCGGTGGCGGTGCTGTGCCTGGCGTTCCCGACGCACCCGCCGGGCAAACCGGAGAAGACGCGGCAGCCGGAGCTGGACGCCGTCGAGGTGCCGACCCTGGTGGTGCAGGGGGAGCAGGACCCGTTCGGGGTGCCCGCCGCCGGGCCGCACCACGAACTGGTGGTGCTGGCGGGCAACCACAGCCTGAGCGCCGACCTGGACGGGGTGGCGCGGGCCGCGTCGGAGTGGCTGGAACGCGTGCTGCGCCCGCTGGACTGATCAGGCGGCGATGGGGGCCACCGTCGCGCCGGTCAGGCGGATGAGGTCCGCCGGGGCCAGCTCCACTTCCAGCCCGCGACGGCCCGCCGAGCAGTGGACGGTGTCGAACCGTTCGGCCGAGGCGTCGACCACCACCGGCAGCCTGCTCCGCTGGCCCAGCGGGGAGATGCCGCCGAGGACGTAACCGGTGGCGCGCTGCGCGGCCGCCGCCTCCGCCATGCGGGCCTTCTTCCCGCCGACGGCGGCGGCGAGCGCCTTCAGGTCCAGTGAACCGGTGACCGGCACCACACCGACGGTCAGCTTGCCGTCCACCTCGGCCACCAGGGTCTTGAACACCCGCGCCGGGTCCAGGCCGAGCACCTCCGCCGCCTCGCCGCCGTACGACTCGTGACGCGGGTCGTGCTCGTACGCGTGCAGCTTGTGGGTGATCTTCCGCTGCGCCAGCAGCGCCGTCGCCGGTGTGCCCTTGCCCGCCATGGGACCGCACCCTACGGCGGGAATGCCCGTGCGGGCCACCGTGTTGTACCCAGCGTGTTGACCAAGGTATCCCCTCGCGAAGAGCAGCTCAGGCGACCGGCCGTGCCCAGCCGCGCCGGAGCGGCGCGCGTATCCTCGGGGCAGAAGTACGCACGTCTGCCCGACGTGGATTGGGAAGGGAACGGTTTGCCGAGCACGTCAGAATCCGCCGCCGTCGAGCAGGAGGACGTCCAGGCGCGCACCGAGCGCTTCGAGCGCGACGCGATGCCGCTGCTGGACCAGCTCTACGCGGCCGCGATGCGGATGACCAGGAATCCGGCCGACGCCGAGGACCTGGTGCAGGAGACCTACCTCAAGGCGTACTCCGCGTTCGCGTCCTTCAAGCAGGGCACCAACCTCAAGGCCTGGATGTACCGCATCCTGACCAACACCTACATCAACGGCTACCGCAAGCGGCAGCGCCAGCCGGTGCAGCAGCCGACCGAGGAGATCACCGACTGGCAGCTGGCCAAGGCGGAGAACCACTCGTCGGTCGGCCTGCGCTCGGCCGAGGTCGAGGCCATGGACAAGCTGCCGGACGCCGACGTCAAGGCCGCGTTGCAGCGGCTGCCGGAGGACTTCCGGCTCGCCGTCTACCTCGCCGACGTCGAGGGCTTCGCCTACAAGGAAATCGCTGAAATCATGGACACCCCCATCGGTACTGTGATGTCCCGCCTCCACCGCGGTCGCGCGCAGCTGCGCGAGCTGCTCGCGGACGTGGCTCGTGAACGCGGGTTCATCCGCGGAGCCAAGCAGGAGGTGGCAGGGCGATGAACCACTGCTCCGGTGAAGAAGGCCAGGCGAAGGTCAACTGCGACGAGGCGCTCGCCGAGATCTACCTGCTGCTCGACCGCGAGTGCAGCAAGGAGCACGAGGTCGAGCTGCGCCGGCACCTCGACGAGTGCCCGCCGTGCCTCGAGGAGTACGGGATCGACGAGCAGATCAAGCAGATCCTGGCCCGCAAGTGCGGCGGTGACCTCGCACCCGCCGAGCTGAAGAGCAAGCTGCGGGCGTCGATCCGCAAGACCGTCGAGGAGCGCTCCGGCAAGACCATCGAGCGCACCGAGGTCACGGTCGAGCGCATCACCGAATAGGGCGCGAACAGAACGAAGCCCCGGTCACCTGCTGGTGGCCGGGGCTTCCGCGCGCGAACTCAGGCGTTGGGCTTCTTGCCGTGGTTGGCGCCGTTCTTCTTGCGGTCGCGGCGCTTGCGAGCACGCTTCGACATGGATCACTCCTCGGTGGATCGCTACCCGGGCAACCCCCCTAGTGTGGCATGTGCCCTAGAACCGGGGTGTTCGGCCTGGGCCACGCCCCCTTCCCTCTGGTTGGATTGGACTCCCAGCCGGCGCGCAGGAGGGCTTCAACGATGGCCGAGGAAATCCGGGCCGAGATCGTCGCCAACGTTCTGAAGGTGGTCGCCGAGGTCGGCGACGAGCTCGAGACCGGGGACACCGTGGTGCTCCTGGAGTCGATGAAGATGGAGATCCCGGTGCTCACCGAGGGTTCGGGCACCCTTTCGCGGCTCGCCGTCGGCGAGGGCGACGTGGTGCAGGAGGGCGACCTGCTCGCCGTGCTGGAATAGGTGCGTGAGCACTCTCTCCGATCTGCTGGCCGAGAACACCGGGCTGTCCGGCGCGGCGGCCGACCACCTGCAGTCGGTGGTGGCCGAGTGGCAACTGCTGGCCGACCTGTCGTTCAGCGACTTCCTGCTCTGGGTGCCGGTGGCCGAGGGCGTCCAGCCCGACGGCGGTGACTTCGTCTGCGTCGCGCAGGCCAGGCCGACCACCGCGCCGACGGCGCACCCCGAGGACGTGGTCGGCAGCCGGTTCACCGTCGACGAGCACCCGCAGCTGGACCGCGCCATGCGCGAGGTCAGGATCAGCCGCGAGGAGGACCCGCACTGGTACCGCGACCTGCCGATGCGGCGGGAAGCGATTCCGGTCACCTTCGGCAAGCAGGTGATCGCCGTGCTCAGCCGGGAGACCAACCTGGCCTCGCCGCGGGTGCCCAGCCCGCTGGAGATCGCCTACCTCGGCAGCGCGGCCGACCTGTGCCAGATGATCGCCGACGGCACCTTCCCGGCCGACGGCACGCTCACCGACGTGCACACCAGCCCGCGCGTCGGCGACGGGCTGATCCGGCTCGACCAGTCGGGCACCGTGGTCTTCGCCAGTCCCAACGGGCTGTCCGCCTACCACCGCATGGGCTACGAGTCGGACCTGGTCGGCGTGCGGCTCGCACCGCTGACCCGGTCGCTGATCCGCGACCCGTTCGACGCCACCGAGGTGTCCCACCGCATCATCGACGCGCTCGACGGCAAGCCGAGTTCACGCACCGAAGCGGATTCACGCCGGGGCGCGGTCGTGTTGTTCCGCGCGTTGCCGTTGCGGCCCGCCGGGCAGCCCGCCGGTGCGCTGGTGCTCGTCCGCGATGTGACCGAGGTCAAGCGGCGGGACCGCGCCCTGCTGTCGAAGGACGCGACGATCCGTGAGATCCACCACCGCGTGAAGAACAACCTGCAGACGGTGGCCGCGTTGCTGCGGTTGCAGTCGCGGCGCACGGCCAGCGAGGAGGCCCGGCTCGCGCTCGGTGAGTCGGTGCGGCGGGTGTCGTCGATCGCGATGGTGCACGAGGCGCTGTCGATGTCCGTCGACGAGCGGGTCGACCTCGACCAGTTGCTGGACAACGTGCTGCCGATGGTCGGTGAGGTGGCCACCGCCGAGGGGCACGTGACGCTGTCGCGGACCGGCACCTTCGGCGTGGTGGTCGCCGAGATCGCCACCCCGCTGGTGATGGTGGTCGCGGAACTGGTGCAGAACGCGATCGGGCACGCCTTCCCCGGCGGGCGGCCGGGCAAGGTGCAGATCTCCGCCGAGCGGTCAGCGCGCTGGCTGGACATCGTGATCAGCGACGACGGTCAGGGCCTGCCGCAGGGCTTCTCGCTGGAGCGCGCGGACGGCCTCGGTTTGCAGATCGTGCGAACGCTGATCGAATCGGAGCTGCGCGGCTCGCTTTCCCTGCGGGCGGGGCGCGCCGAATCGGGCGGCGGGCGGCGCGGCACCGAAGCCGCGTTGCGCATCCCGCTTTCGCGTCGCCTGTGACAAACACTTGAGGGCGGGCACCTGAAGCGGTGCCCGCCCTCAAACGTGTTGGCGGAGGGACTCGTCGGTCCCTGAGCGGCCGTGGCGTCGGCCGCGGGTGCAGCGGAGGAAATAATTCAGGCGTTGGTGCGCGTGCCGATGTGCGCACGGCGACGCTTGAGCGCGCGTCGCTCGTCCTCGCTCATCCCGCCCCACACGCCGGCGTCCTGCCCGCTGGCCAAAGCCCAAGCGAGACAATCGGAAGCGACGGTGCAACGGTGGCACACGGCCTTCGCCGCGGCTACCTGGGAGATGGCAGGACCGCTGGTCCCCACGGGGAAGAACAGCTCGGGGTCCTCGTCTCGGCAGGCCGCGTCGTGGCGCCAGTCCATTTTACTGAGCTCCTTCATGATGGCGCGGGAGTCCGCACCATAGTCGTCATGGCGGTCGTTTTTTGGGGTGCTTGTGAATGCTTTCACGAAGACCCGTTTTCGACAAGGGTTTTCTGCGGATCGGTGAGTCACCTCACCCGGCCGGGCGACTAGCCTGACCTGCGGTTTCAGTCCGAAACTCGCCGCTGGACGGAAGGGGAGATGCGGTGAACGGAGGTTTCCGGTCGACGAACGGCACCAACCACTTTGCCCCGCACGATCACCGGCTCCGTGACAGCGGGCCCGCCGACCGTCACACCAGCACGGTCAGCACGTCCGGCACGCTGAGGAACTCCACACTGCTCCGCTGACCCATCAGGTCACCGTCCACCTGGAAGTTTACCGGCTGTTCAGCGTCGATGCGCACTATCGCCAGGTCGTCGTGACGAAGCAAACGCTTGCTCCGATGCTTGCTGCGGCTGCTCAGCGCCTGTCGCGCCTGGTTGAGCACGGTCGGCACGGCCATGCTGCGCAGGGCGAACAACCCCAGCCCGCTGTCGAAGGAGCATCCGGTGTTCAGGTGCACCGGGCGGTTCCCGAGGTAGGTCCACGGGTCGGTGTTGGAGACGAAGGCGGTGCGCACCGAGGCCGGTTCCGCGCCCGGCACCCGCACGGTCAGCGGCGGGCGGCCCTGCGGCGGGTGGAAGTAGCAGGCCAGTGCCATCCGGGTGTAGAGCGCCGGACTGGCGCGCTTGCCGCGGCGCCGCTCCACCCCGGCCACCACGTCGGCGTCCCAGCCGAGCCCGGCGTTGAAGGTGAACCAGCGGCCGTCGGCCAGGCCGAGCCCGACCCGGCGGCCGCGGTCGTGCTCGATGGCCTGCAGCAGGTGGTAGGTGGCCTCGACCGGATCCCGCGGCAGTCCGAGCGCCCTGGCGAAGACGTTGGCCGAACCGCCGGGCACCACGCCGAGCGCCGGTCCCCGGTGGGCCCCGCCCGGTACCCCGGCGTTGTCCGCCAGCAGCCCGTTGACCACCTCGTTGACCGTGCCGTCGCCGCCGTGGGCGACCACCAGCTCGATGCCGTCACGGGCGGCCGAGCGGGCCACGGCCAGCGCGTGGCCCCGGTAGTCGGTCTCGACCACGTCGAGCTTGACCTCGCTGGCCAGCGCGTGCGCGAGCACGTCGCGGCCACCGGGGGTGGTCGCGGTGGCCTGCGGATTGACGATCAGCACTGCACGCACCACCGCAGGGTAGGTCAGAACCGCGTGCGGCTAACCCTCCGCCGAGAAGCTGCGAGCCTCGTCACTCCTCCTCCGAGTCGCGCGAACAGGACGTTCGTCGTGACAAGTGCACCCCGGGACCGCCCGGCTCATCAGACGACACCCGAATCTTGACCCGTCCGGCGCCCGGGCGGGAACGGCCGACCGGGTGGCATAACATCGAATGTGTTCACGCACGGTCACCCGTCTGGATTGGACGTTGTTCGGGTGCCGTGCCCGGTCCCGGCAGCACGGAAGGTGCGGTACGCGTGCCGTTCGCCGACAAGATCCAGCCGGCGCCGCGTGAGGTGCGCCTCGCCGGCGCGCTCACCGCGCTCCCCGGCCTGGCCTCGGTGGTGATCGCGGTCATCCTGCTGGTGCGCGCGTTCGGCGCGGAGGCCGCCAGGGCGGGCAACATCTACGCCGAAGCCGGTTACTACGCCGTGCTCGGCGCCGGCACGCTGGCCTGCGGCATCGGGCTGCTGCTCGGCCACACCTGGGCGCGCTCGCCGTCGGTGGTGGTCGCGCTGATGGTGGCCGGGATCGGCTGGTACAGCGCGGGCCCGTCGGGGCGCCCCGGCTTCGGCGTGCCGCTGATCATCGGCGGCCTGGTCGTGGTGGTGCTGCTGTTCCGCCGTCCGTCCCGGGCCTGGGTGCTGGGCATGCAGGAGGGCGAAACCGAAGCCGAGGCGTCCGAGCGCGACGCCGAACGCCGTCGGCGGGGTGGGACCTAACGGCTCTGTGCGGCGAGCTCGCGCAGCGGCTCGTCGGTGAGGCGGTGCACGGTCCACTCGTCCATCGGCTCGGCACCCAGTGCGCGGTAGAAGTCCACCGCCGGGTTCCAGTCGAGCACCGACCACTCCAGCCGCGCGTACCCGCGCCGCACGCACTCCTCGGCCAGCGTGGCCAGCAGCGCCTTGCCCAGCCCGGTGCCGCGCTGCTCCGGGCGGACGTAGAGGTCCTCCAGGTAGATGCCGTGCACCCCGCGCCAGGTGGAGAAGTTCAGGAACCACAGCGTGAAGCCGGCGACCGCCCCGTCGACTTCGGCGACGTGGCCGAACACCGCGGGCTGCTCGCCGAACAACGCGGTGTGCAGTTGCGCGGCGGTCAGGTGGCACTCGTCCGGGGCCTTCTCGAACTCGGCGAGGTCGTGGACCAAGCCGACCACGGCGTCCACATCGGACTCCGTGATGCGGCGAATGGTGAACTGCGACAAGTGTTTTCCTTTCAGCGCGGGGGAATGTTGAGGTGGCGGAGCTGCGGCACGCCGCGTTCGTCGCCGAGTTCGGTGAGCCCGGCGGCTTCGAGGGCGAACCGCACGCCGTCGGTCGCCGCCAGGCCGAGCCAGCGCGCCACCAGCACCCGGCTGAAGTGCCCGTGGCCCACCAGCACCACCGGCTGCCGCACCAGGAGTCCGCGGATCCGCGCCAGCACCCGGTCGGCCCTGGCGGAGACCTGCCCGGCGGTCTCGCCGCCGGGCATCGGGTGCGTCCACACGGTCCAGCCGGGCACCGTCTCGCGGATCTCGTCGGTGGTGACGCCCTCGTAGTCGCCGTAGTCCCATTCGGCCAGGTCTTCGGTGACCTCCGACACGGTGAGCCCGGCGAGTTCGGCGGTCTTCAGCGCGCGCTGCCGCGGACTGGACAGCACCGCGGCCGAGGCGCCGTCCAGCCGCTCCGCCAGCGTCCGGCCGGCGGCTCTGGCCTGGTCCACGCCGGTCGCGGTGAGCGGGAGGTCGGTCCGGCCGGTGTGCCTGCCGTTCGCCGACCACTCGGTCTGGCCGTGCCGGAGAAGGAAGAAGGGATGCTCCACGGGTTGGAATATAGCCGCCGGTGTGCTTCGCTACTGGTGAGTAACAAGGAGGTGAGCCGATCGTGGGGACCTACTCGACGTGGCGGTCGCTGGCCGCCAAGCCGGGCGGGGCGCTGCTGTTCTCGGCGGCGATGTGCCTGCGGGTGCCGTACTTCCGCACCGTGCTGCCGCGGGTGCGGGACCTCCGGCCGGGCCGCTGCGAGGTGTCCGCGCCGTTGTGGTGGGGAGTGCGCAACCACATGAAGACCTTCCACGCGATCGCGGCGTGCAACCTCGCCGAGATCGCCATGGGCATGCTGGCCGAGGCGACCGTGCCGCCGACGCACCGCTGGCTGCCCAAGGGCATGTCCGTCGACTACCCCGCCAAGGCGGAGACCGGGCTGACCGCGGTCGCCGAACTCGAGGTGCTCCCGGAGTTCGGCGACGGCGGCGCCGAACTGGGCGTACCGGTGACCGTTCGCGACCGGGCGGGCCAGGTGGTGGTCGCCGGCACCATCACCATCTGGGTCACGAGGAGAAAATAGCGCCGCGCAGTTCCTCGTAGCGCGCCAAGCAGGCGTCGTAGCTGGGCAGGCGGCCCTCGGCGGCCAGCTGCGCCAGTGACGGGGCGTTGCGGTCCTTTTCGGACAGGATCGGCTCGATCCCGGTGGGCCACGGCAGGGCGAGTTCCGGGTCGAGCGGGTTCACGCCGTGCTCGGCGCCCGGGTTGAAGCCGGTGGAGCAGAAGTACGTCATCGCGGTGTCGTCCTCGAGCGCGTAGAAGCTGTGCCCGATGCCCTCCGGGAGGTAGACCGCGCGGAGGTCCTTGGCGTCCAGCTGGACCGCGTCCCACCGGCCGAAGGTCGGCGAGCCGACGCGGAGGTCGACCATCACGTCCAGCAGCGCGCCCCGCGGGCAGTAGATGTACTTCGCCTGGCCCGGCGGGGTGTCGGCGAAGTGGATGCCGCGGATGGTGCCGCGGCGGGAGTCGCTGTGGTTGGTCTGCGCGAGGTGGAGCGGGTGGCCGACCGCCTGCTGGAAGACGTCCTCCTGGAAGGGCGCGCTGAACTGCCCGCGGTGATCGGGGAATTTACGCGGGGTGAATTCGTAGCAATCCCGGACGGCCAGTTCGCGCACCTGCATGCGCCCAGCTTAGGGCAGGGCTTCCCAATCCGGACGGACGTCTTGTTAAAACGGCTTCCGGCAAGGGAAAACCCCTGAATATGTGACATCAGCCGCACCAGGGGGCCACAACCGGCGACCGGCCTGCCACACTGTCCGGACCGCCGCGTCCGCGGTTCCCCGCCGGGAGCCGGACCAGATGCAGCCTCACCACGGGCATCGACGGACGCCTCGCCCGGTCGTAGGCGCTACCGCGCTGGACAGCCGCGCTCGAGGAGCCCACGCCACCGCAGGGGACGGCGCCCGCCGTCCCCTGTTCGAAGTCCCGGGAGAACTCCAGTGACCTACGCACCAGTCGAAGGTTCGGTTTCCGACGAAGACGGAACCATGACGGGAAATTCCATGAACGAAGCCAGCACGCCGGTGACCGACGAGGAGATCTTCTCCGGTCACGAGGGCGGCAAGCTCTCCGTCGCCGCCCACCGGCCGATCTCGGTCGCGCGTGACCTGTCGATCGCCTACACGCCGGGCGTGGCCAAGGTGAGCCGCGCCATCGCCGAGGACGGTGCGCTGGCCAAGCGGTACACCTGGGCCGAGCGGCTGGTCGTGGTGGTCAGCGACGGCACCGCCGTGCTGGGCCTCGGCGACATCGGGCCGAGCGCCTCGCTGCCGGTGATGGAGGGCAAGTCGGTCCTGTTCAAGACCTTCGCCGGGCTGGACTCGATCCCGCTGGTGCTCAACACCACCGACGTGGACGAGATCGTCGAGACGCTGGTCCGGCTGCGGCCGTCGTTCGGTGCGGTCAACCTCGAGGACGTCGCCGCGCCGCGCTGCTTCGAACTGGAGGACAAGCTCAAGGCGGCGCTCGACTGCCCGGTCATGCACGACGACCAGCACGGCACGGCGATCGTCGCGCTGGCCGCGCTGCGCGGGGCCGACCTGGTGCTCGACAAGAACCTCGGCAACCAGCGGGTGGTGATCTCCGGGGCGGGCGCGGCCGGCGTGGCCTGCGCGCGGATCCTGCAGGCCGCGGGCATCGGCGAGGTGACCGTGCTGGACTCGAAGGGCATCATCCACGACGGCCGTGACGGGCTCAATCCGGTGAAGCAGGAGCTGGCCGCGTCGACCAACGCCAGCGGGCTGACCGGCGGGCTGCCGGAGGCGCTCCGGGGTGCCGACGTGTTCCTGGGGTTGTCGGGGTCGACCATCGAGGAGGAGCTGCTGGCCACCATGGCCCCGGACCCGATCGTCTTCGCACTGTCCAATCCGGACCCGGAAATTCACCCGGACGTGGCGGCGAAGTACGCCTCGATCGTGGCCACCGGCCGGAGCGACTTCCCGAACCAGATCAACAACGTGCTCGCCTTCCCCGGCGTGTTCCGGGGTGCGCTGGACTCGGGGGCGCGGGCGATCACCGAGCGGATGAAGATCGCCGCCGCGGACGCCATCGTCGCCGTGGCCGCGGACGACCTGGCCCCGGACCGCATCGTGCCCAGCCCCCTCGACCCGAGGGTCGCCCCGGAGGTCGCCGCCGCCGTGGCGGCAGCGGCCACCCTCTGAGCGCTGGGGCCGCTTTTGCTGCCCGAGGTGGGGCGCTCGGTCTTTCGGCGCCCCACCTCGTGGGTTCTGGGCCGCCTTTGATCGCTCGGTGGGGCGCTCACACGCTTCTGCTTCCCCGGGTGGGTTTCCGGCGCCGCCTCTTGGCGCCCCACCTGCGGGTTTCTGGGCGACCCCTTTGCTCCCCCGGGTGGAGCATCCGGCGCCACTTCTGCTCCCCGAGGCAGGTGTCCGCCACCGCCTGCTTCCTGGGACAGGGCTCCAGCACCACTCTGCTTCCTGAGGTGTGGCGTCGGTCCCGGCCTTCCGGGGTTTCTGGGCCGCCTTTGAGCGCTCGGGTGGGGCGCTCAGGCTCTCGGACTGCCCACCTCCCGGATTCCCCCGAAGGGTCAGAGGAGCGTCGGGAGCAGGTGACGCGGCAGGTCGATGAGGCGGTACGGGTGCAGGGACGCCGGGGCGCCCGGCACGTTCGCCAGGCGGGCGTGCGCCCGGGTCAGCAGCGGCGAAGGGGAAGCCACGGCATCGGCGACCACGACCGCGTGCTTGTTGTCCGGCAGGCTCCGCAGCAGCTTCAGCTGGTACTTCCCGCCGATGAGGTCCGAAAGGGCCTTCTGGGCAGCGGCGTTGACCAGGTCCGGGTGTGAGTTCGGCACCAGGACCACCACTCGGGACGCGTTCGTGGCGAGCAGCAGGCGCAGCAGCCACGGGCCCGGGTCGCCGGACAGGTCGAAGGCCAGTGCGGCGTCCGGTTTGCCGTTGATCGGGGTCGACCAGTCCGGGCGCGGGGTCTCCACCACGGGACGGTCGGCGACCGCGCGCACCCGGTCCATCAGCGCCGTTCCGGGGGACGTGGCTTCCACCGATTGCGGGCCGTGCGTGTAGATGCCCTGCTTCCCGGACCGCTTCCTGGCGCGCGCCGTCGGCTGGCAGACGTACAGGTCGGCGGCCGCGCCGATCGCCTGCGCGCCGTCGTAGGAGTGGAAATCCGGCAGGATCGCTTCGAACGTGAGCCCCAGCCGCACCAGTTCCTGCTGCACCTGCCCGCCGAGCGCCGGGTGCCGCGGGCTGTAGCCGTAGGCCAGCAGCACCCGGCCCAGCGGCGGATCCGCCAGCGCCTCCACCGCCCGCGCGGCGAACAGGCCCATGCCCTCCGGGGTGTACGGCGGATCGCTGAACACCAGGTCCGCGGAACCGGCCACGGCGTGCGGCAGCCCGACGCGCAGATCGGCGTGCAGCGTGCGCACCGCGCCGCCGGACCGCTCGTCCACATAGGCCAGCACGCGCTCGTCGAGGTCCACCACGGTCAGGTCGGCGTCCGGCCGCACCGCGTGCACGGCCAGCGAAGTGAGATCGTGGTCACCCAGGAACACCAGGCGCGCCTCGTCGAGCCGGTACCGCTCGTCCAGCCACAACGCCCGTCGCACCACGGTTTCCGGGGTGGCCTGCACGTGGTCCAGCGCGGGCAGCGGCGGCGGGGCGTGCTCGACCCACCGTGACACCGCCGCGAGCAACTCGGGTGGCTCGTGCGGATCACGCGGCAGGAATTCCGCGTAACGCGAAACAGCGGACGGGCGCAGCCGCACCGCGACCCCGTCGCGTTCGAGATCGGAACCGAGTGATCCGAGCAGTTCTTCCACGCTCCGCCGCGGTACCGCGGCCCGCCGCACCAGCTCGCCGAACGGGATCCAGTCCGCCAGCAGCGCGAGCGCCGTGCGCAGCGGACGCTGGTGCACCCCGTGGGACCGCAGGACTTCGCTCAGTGAACTCACGGTGCACAAGATATGGAATGGCGTGCCGAGGGCATCGACTTGGGCTAGGGTTTTCCGACCTGTGGACCCTCCAGGGTCGTTGATGGGAGTGCCACGTGGCAATCGAGTTCCAGGGCGTGACGAAGCAGTACCCGGACGGGACCGTCGCGGTCGACAACCTCAGCCTCACGGTGGAGGACGGCACCATCACGGTGTTCGTCGGGCCGTCCGGCTGCGGCAAGACCACCTCGCTGCGGATGATCAACCGCATGGTCGAGCCGACGTCGGGCACCGTGCTGCTGAACGGCGAGGACGTCTGCGACTCGCCACCGGCGCAGCTGCGCCGCGGCATCGGGTACGTGATCCAGCACGCCGGGCTCTTTCCACATCGGACGGTCCTGGACAACGTGGCCACCGTGCCGCTGCTGTCCGGCTGGGGCAAGGCGAAGGCGCGCAGCCGCGCGGCCGAACTGCTGGAGACCGTCGGCCTGCCCGCGGAACTGGGCAAGCGCTACCCCGCCCAGCTCTCCGGTGGCCAGCAGCAACGCGTCGGCGTGGCGCGGGCGCTCGCCGCCGACTCGCCGGTGCTGCTGATGGACGAGCCGTTCTCCGCGGTGGACCCGGTCGTGCGCGAGGGCCTGCAGGACGAACTGCTGCGGCTGCAGCAGCAACTCGGCAAGACCATCGTCTTCGTCACGCACGACATCGACGAAGCCGTCCGCCTCGGCGACAAGGTCGCGGTGATGCGGGTGGGCGGCAAGCTCGCCCAGTACGGCACGCCGTCGGAAGTGCTGCGCCACCCGGTCGACGACTTCGTCGCCGCCTTCGTCGGCAAGGACCGCGGTTACCGCGGCCTGTCCTTCCTCACTTCGGAGGACGTGCGGATCGAGCCGGTCGAGAAGGTCGAGATCGGCACGGTGCCGGGCGCGGGGGCCACCTGGCGCCTCGCGGTCAACGGCGACGGCGAGCCACGGGGCTGGCTGCCCCCGAATTCCACAGTGGACGGTGAACTCGCCGAAGGGGACCTGGTCGCCGGTGGATCGCTGTACCAGCGGGGCACCCCGGTGCGGGGCGCGCTCGACGCGGCGCTGTCCTCTCCGGCCAGCCTCGGCGTGGTCGTCGACGAAGACGGCCGGGTGGTCGGCGCGGTGACCGCGCGCCAGGTGCTGGACGTGATCGAGCGGCACCCGCAGGGAGCGGCTGGGTAGGGGGCGGGACATGGGCGAGTTCTTCGGCGAACTCGGGCGCTACCTGGCCAGCGCCAACAACCGCGCGCAACTGCTGCAGAACCTGCTGGAGCACCTCTACCTGGCCCTGCTGCCACTGGTGTTCGGCGTGGTGCTGGCGGTGGCGATCGGCTGGCTCGGCAAGCGGTGGCGGGTGGCGCGCCGGGTGGCGATGGTGGGGTCCAACCTGCTCTACACCGTTCCGTCGCTGGCGTTGTTCGTGGTGGTCCCCGGGCTGATCGGGACGAAGATCCTGGACAGCGTCAACGTGGTGGTGGCGCTGACCGTCTACACCACCGCGCTGCTGGTGCGCCCGGTGCTGGACGCGCTGGATTCGGTGTCCCCGCCGGTGATCGCGGCCGCCACCGCGATCGGCTACCAGCCGGTGCGCCGCTTCTTCACCGTCGAGCTGCCGCTGGCCGTGCCGGTGTTCGCCGCGGGCGTGCGGGTCGGCGCGGTGAGCAACATCAGCCTGGTCAGCGTCGGCGCGCTGATCGGCACCGGCGGGCTCGGCGTGTTGTTCACCGACGGGTTCCAGCGCGAGTACTTCTCGCCGATCGTGGTCGGCATCGTGCTGACCCTGCTGCTGGCACTGGTCACCGACCTGCTGCTGGTGTGGCTGCTGCGGGTGAGCACGCCGTGGCGGCGGGCCACCGCCGCACCGGCGCCCGAGGGGAGTGCGGCGTGAACGAGATCTTCGCCTGGTTCGGCGACCCGGCCAACTGGCAGGGGCCCGACGGGGTGCCGACGCGGTTGTTCGAGCACCTCGGTTACGTGTTGCTGGCGCTGGTGATCGCGCTGGCCGTCGCGCTCCCGCTGGGCCTGTTCGTCGGGCACACCGGACGCGGCGCGGTGCTGCTGGTGGCGGGCAGCAACTCGATCCGCGCGCTGCCCACGCTCGGCCTGGTCACCTTCCTGTTCCTGCTGTTCACCGTGGAGGGGCCGGCGACCACGATCGCGCTGGTGGTGCTGGCCGTCCCGCCGGTGCTGGCCGCGACCTACGCCGGGTTGCAGGCCACCGACCACGGGGTGGTCGACGCCGCGCAGGGGGTCGGCATGACCGGCTGGCAGCGGTTGTGGAAGGTCGAGGTGCCGATCTCGCTCCCGCTGGTGCTCGGCGGCGTGCGCAACGCGGTGCTGCAGCTGGTGGCGACCGCGGCCGTGGCGGCCTACGTCGGCCTCGGCGGGTTCGGCCGGTTCCTGCTCGACGGGCTGGCCGTGTTCGACTACGGCAAGGTGGTCGCCGGTGCGGTGCTGACCGCGCTGCTGGCCATCGTGCTGGACCTGGTGTTCGCGGGCCTGCAACGGGCCGTGGTGCCGAAGGGGGTCCGGCTGGCTGCGCTGGCCGCCGGGAAGCAGGCCAAGGCGGCGGGAGGCGGCGAATGAGGCGACGGCTGGGAGCTGTGCTGGCGGTGGTCGCCCTGCTCACCACCGCCTGCGGCAATCCGTTCGAAGGCGGTGCCGAGGGCGGGGCTACCGGCGAGATCATCATCGGCGCCTCCGACGTGGGCGAAAGCCTGCTGCTGGCGCAGATCTACGCGGGTGCGCTGCGCAACGCCGGGGCCGAGGACGTCACCGTGCGGCCGCCGGTCGGGGGCCGCGAGGTGGTGGTCAAGGCGCTGCAGGACCGCTCGCTGTCGGTGGTGCCCGACTACAGCGGCAACCTGCTGCGGTACTTCGACAAGAACACCGGGGCGACCACCTCCGAGGACGTCTACGGCGAGCTGCGGCAGAAGCTGCCCGCCGGGTTCGAGGTGCTCGACCAGGCGCCCGCCGAGGACAAGGACCTCCTGGTGGTGCGCCGGGAACTGGCCGACTCGGGGGTGCGCACGTTCTCCGACCTCGGGCCGCGCTGCGGTGAACTGGTCTTCGGCGGCCCCGGCCAGTGGAGCGACCGCTGGAAGGACAAGATCAAGGCGCTCTACGGCTGCGAGTTCAAGGAGATCCGCACCACCGACACCGGTGGCCCGGTGACCGTGGCCGCGCTGCGCTCGGGTGAGATCCAGGTGGCGGACCTGTTCAGCACCTCGTCGACCATCGCCAGCAACGGTTTTGTGCCGCTGGAGGACGACAAGAACATGTTCCCCGCGCAGCACATCGTGCCGCTGGTGGCCGAGGGCACGCTGAACGAGCGCGAGGTGAAGGCGCTCAACGACGTGTCCGCCGCACTGACCACCGAGAAGCTGACCCGGCTGAACGTGGAATTCAGCGAGGAGAAGCAGAACCCGCTCGACATCGCGGAGGAGTTCCTGCGGGAGAACGGACTCGCCTAGAGCCGGTCGAAGGCCGGGGCGTAGTGGAACGCGCCGGTGAACTCCGCCGAGTACGCGCTCAGCCGGCGCACCTGGAAGTACGGCACCCAGTCCGGGGTGGACGGTGTGATGCCGTGCTCGGCGGCGGGCTCGAAGCCGAACCGGGAGTAGTAGCCGGGGGAGCCGAGCAGCACCACGGCCGGGAGGTCCAGTGCGTCCGCGGCGGCCAGCACGGCGTGCATCAGCGCCGAGCCGACCCCCGCCGACTGGAGTTCCGGCAGCACCCCGAGCGGGCCGAGGCCGACCGGTCCCGGGGTGTTCGCGATGCGGGCGTGGCTGCAGCAGACGTGCCCGGCGACCCGCCCGCCGACCTCGGCGACCAGGGACAGCGCCGGGATCAGGTCGCCGTCCGCGCGGAGTTCGCCGACCAGCCTCGACTCCACGGTTTCCGCACCCGGTGCACCGGCCTTGGCAAAAGCCGCGTCGTGCACCACCCGGATGGCGGCGGCGTCGGCTTCGGTTTCACGGCGGATGAGCATGCGCCGACCCTGCCGGAGGCCGCTGAAGAGGGCAACCGCATTCCGTGCGCTCGGTAGTCCCTACTTTCGTCGGCGGCCGAACGAGTAGCCACATACTCCGTTGGAAACTTGATTTCAAGGTCTACCTTCGGGGGAATCTCGGACTTACGCTCTCTGCGTGCGACAGAGGGTGAAGATCCTTTCACCCAACGCGCACGCCCCCGTTCCCCGGTTACCCCGATTCGTGCTGCCCGTCGCCCGTGCGGTGGGCCGGCGAACCCTGCCCATGGGAGGACCCGAATGAGCAAGCGCAGACCACTGGCCGCGCTCGGCCTGGCGGCCGGAGTCGCCGTGCTGACCGCGCTCGGCGGCACCACCGCCGCCACCGCCGCGGAAGGCACGGTCGTCGACGCGAACAGCGCCGACGCGGTACCGGGCAGCTACATCGTGGTGCTCAAGGACGGCGTGTCGGCGCAGTCGGTGGAAGGTGCGGCGCAGTCCGTGCTGGCCCGCCACGGCGGCTCGCTGGACCGGCTCTTCACCTCGACCGTGCGCGGCTACTCCGCGAACATGAACGAGACGCAGGCCAAGCGGGCGGCGGCCGACCCCGCGGTGGCCTACGTGGAGCAGAACAAGGTGGTGCGCGCCAGCGCCGACCAGCTGAACCCGCCGTCGTGGGGGCTGGACCGGATCGACCAGCGCAATCTGCCGCTGGACCAGAAGTACAGCTACAGCACCGACGCGGCCAACGTCACCGCGTACATCATCGACACCGGCATCCTCACCACGCACAACGACTTCGGCGGACGGGCCACGCACGGCTACGACTTCGTCGACAACGACAACAACGCCACCGACTGCCAGGGCCACGGCACGCACGTCGCGGGCACCGTCGGCGGGACCGCGCACGGCGTGGCGAAGGCCGCCAAGCTGGTCGCCGTCCGGGTGCTGAACTGCAGCGGTTCGGGCACCACCGCGGGCGTCATCGCCGGGGTGGACTGGGTGACCACGAACGCGGCCAAGCCCGCGGTGGCCAACATGAGCCTCGGCGGCGGCGCGTCGACCACGCTGGACAACGCGGTGCGCAACTCGGTGGCCTCCGGCGTCACCTACGGCTTGGCCGCGGGCAACGACACCGGCGCCAACGCGTGCAACACCTCCCCGGCGCGCACCAAGGAAGCCATCACCGTCGGCTCGACCACCAACACCGACGCGCGGTCGAGCTTCTCGAACATCGGTGACTGCCTGGACATCTTCGCCCCCGGCAGCGGCATCACCTCGGCGTGGATCGGCAGCAACACCGCCACCAACACGATCAGCGGCACCTCGATGGCCACCCCGCACGTGGTCGGCGCCGCCGCGCTGTACCTGGCGGCGAACCCGTCGGCCACCCCGGCGCAGGTCTCCGCCGCGCTGGTGGAGAACGGCACCAAGGGCAAGGTGACCAACCCGGGCACCGGCTCGCCGAACGTGCTGCTCTACACCGGGACCGGCGCGCCGGACCCCGGGCCCACCCCGTGCGCCACCACGGCGAACGCCACCGACGTGGCCATCCCCGACTCGCCGGGTGGCGCGGTGACCAGCTCGATCACCGTCGCCGAGTGCGCGCGCAACGCCAGCGCCACCACCAAGGTCGACGTGCAGATCAAGCACTCCTACCGGGGTGACCTGGTGATCGACCTGGTCGCGCCGGACGGCACCGCGTACCGCTTGAAGAACTCGAACAACGACTCGGGTGACGACGTGAACGCCAGCTTCACCGTGAACGCCTCGTCCGAGGCCGCCAACGGCGTGTGGAAGCTGCGGGTGCAGGACGTCTACCGGGCGGACACCGGCTACCTCGACAGCTGGACCCTGACGGTCTGACCCCCCTGAACGACGGTGGGGCCGCCCCCGCGTGCGCGGGAGCGGCCCCACCTGTTTCGCCGGTGGCCTACTCGAAGGCCTTGGCGATGATCGCCTTCTGCTCCACCTCGTGCACCTTGGACGAGCCCGCCGACGGCGCCGCCATCGGCCGCCGCGCGGCCACCTCGAGGCCGCCGAAGACCTCCGGGAACTTGCGCGGCAGGTTCAGCCCGAAGAACGGCCAGGCACCCTGGTTCTCCGGCTCCTCCTGCACCCACATGATCGACTCCGCCGCGGTGTACCGCTCGACCGCGGCCAGCAGCTTCTTCTTCGGCAGCGGGTAGTACTGCTCGATCCGCACCAGCGCCACGTCGTCGATCTGCTGCTTGACCCGCTCGGCGAGCAGCTCCCAGTACATCTTGCCCGAGGTCAGCACCACCTTCCGGACCTTGGCCGGGTCCAGGTGCTGGTCGTCGATCACGGACAGGAACTTCGACTGCTCGGTGAACTCCTCGATCGAGGACTTCACCGCCTTGTCGCGCAGCAGGCGCTTGGGGGTGAAGACCACCAGCGGCCGGTTCACCCCGTCGAGGGCGTGGCGGCGCAGCAGGTGGAAGTAGTTCGCCGGGGTGGACGGCACCGAGACGGTCATCGAGCCCTCGGCGCACAGCTGCAGGAAGCGCTCGATCCGGCCGGAGGTGTGGTCCGGGCCCTGGCCCTCGTGGCCGTGCGGCAGCAGCAGCACCACGTCGGAGAGCTGGCCCCACTTGGCCTCACCGGAGGAGATGTACTCGTCGATGACGGTCTGCGCGCCGTTGACGAAGTCGCCGAACTGCGCCTCCCACATCACCAGCGCGTCGGAGTTGGCCACCGAGTAGCCGTATTCGAAGCCGACCGCCGCGTACTCGGACAGCGCCGAGTCGTAGATCATCACGCGGCCCTGGTTCTCGGCCAGGTGCTGCAGCGGGGAGTACTCCTCGCCGGTCTTGCGGTCGATGAACACCGAGTGCCGCTGGGTGAAGGTGCCGCGGCGGGAGTCCTGCCCGGACAGCCGGACCAGCTTGCCCTCCAGCGCCAGCGAGCCGAAGGCGAGCAGCTCGCCGAAGGCCCAGTCGATGCCGCCTTCGCGCGACATCTTGTGGCGGCGTTCCATCACCGGCTTGACGCGCGGGTGCGGGGTGAAGCCCTCCGGCACGTTGATGAAGGCGTCGCCGATGCGCTCGACCACCTCGCGGGACACCGCGGTCGGCACCTTGGCGGGCACCTGCTGCTCCTCCTCGACCGAGGGGCTCGCCTTCACCGGGTGCTTCTCCAGCTCGCGGACCTCGTTGAAGACGTGCTCCAGCTGGCTGGAGAAGTCCCGCAGCGCGGCCTCGGCCTCTTCCACGGAGATGTCCCCGCGGCCGATCAGCGACTCGGTGTAGGTCTTCCGCACGCTGCGCTTGGTGTCGATGATGTCGTACATCGCCGGCTGCGTCATCGACGGGTCGTCGCCCTCGTTGTGCCCGCGGCGGCGGTAGCAGATGAGGTCGATCACCACGTCCTTGTTGAACGCCTGGCGGTAGTCCACGGCCAGCTTGGCCACCCAGTGCGCGGCCTCGGGGTCGTCACCGTTGACGTGGAAGACCGGCGCGCCGATCATCTTCGCCACGTCGGTGGCGTACTGCGAGGACCGCGAGTTCTCCGGCGCGGTGGTGAAGCCGACCTGGTTGTTGATGATCAGGTGCACGGTGCCGCCGGTGCGGTACCCGCGCAGCAGCGCCAGGTTCAGCGTCTCGGCGACCACGCCCTGACCGGCGAACGCGGCGTCGCCGTGCAGCAGCACCGGCAGCACGGTGAAGCCCTCGCCGCCCTTGTCCAGGATGTCCTGCTTGGCGCGGACGATGCCCTCGAGCACCGGGTCCACGGTCTCCAGGTGCGACGGGTTCGCGGTCAGGGACACCTTGGTCTCCCCGTCGCCGAACATGCGGAAGTACTTGCCCTCGGCCCCGAGGTGGTACTTCACGTCACCGGAGCCGTGGGCCTGGCCCGGGTCGAGGTTGCCCTCGAACTCCTGGAAGATCTGCGAGATCGGCTTGCCGACGATGTTGGCCAGCACGTTCAGCCTGCCGCGGTGCGGCATGCCGATGACGACCTCGTCCAGCTCGTACTCGGCGGCCTTGTCCAGCACGGTGTCCAGCAGCGGGATCGCGGTCTCGCCGCCCTCCAGGGAGAACCGCTTCTGCCCGACGTACTTGGTCTGCAGGAAGGTCTCGAAGGCCTCGGCGGCGTTCAGCTTGGACAGCACGTACTTCTGCACGGCGGGGTCCGGCTTCTCGTGCGGGACCTCCACCCGCTCCTGGATCCACCGGCGCTCGTCCGGGTCGATGATGTGCGTGTACTCGATGCCGACCGTGCGGCAGTACGAGTTGCGCAGCACCCCGAGGATGTCGCGGAACTTCATCCGCTCCTGCCCGGCGAACCCGCCGACCGGGAACTCGCGGTCCAGGTCCCACAGGGTGAGCCCGTGGGTCAGCACGTCGAGGTCCTCGTGGCGGCGCTGGCGGTAGTTCAGCGGGTCGGTGTCGGCCATCAGGTGACCGCGCATCCGGTAGGCGTCGATCAGCTCGATCACCCTGGCGGTCTTGTCGACCGCGCCCTCGGGGATGTCGGCCACCCAGCGGATCGGCTCGTACGGCAGGCGCAGGCTGGTGAAGACGTCGTCGTAGAAGCCGTCGGCGCCGAGCAGCAGCTCGTGGATGCGCTTGAGGAACTCGCCGGACTCCGCGCCCTGGATGATCCGGTGGTCGTAGGTGGAGGTCAGCGTCATGATCTTGCTGACCGCCAGGTCGACCAGGGTCTTCTCGCTGGTGCCCTCGAAGGACGCCGGGTACTGCATGGCCCCGACACCGATGATGCAGCCCTGCCCGGCCTGCAGCCGCGGCACCGAGTGGTTGGTGCCGATGCCGCCCGGGTTGGTCAGCGAGATGGTGGTGCCGGAGAAGTCGTCCGCGGTGAGCTTGTTGTTGCGGGCCTTCTTGACGATCTCCTCGTAGGCCTGCCAGAACTGCAGGAAGGTCATGTTCTCGGTGGCCTTGATCGAGGCCACCACCAGCGTGCGGGCGCCTTCCTTGCCCTTCATGTCGATCGCCAGCCCGAAGTTCACGTGCTCCGGGGTCACCGCGAACGGCTTGCCGTCGATCAGCTGGTAGTGCCGGTTCATGTTCGGGAAGTCGCGCAGCGCGCGCACCATCGCGTAGCCGATGAGGTGGGTGAAGGAGATCTTCCCGCCCCTGGTCCGCTTCAGGTGGTTGTTGATCACGATGCGGTTGTCGGCCATCAGCTTGGCCGGGACCGCGCGCACGCTGGTCGCGGTCGGCACGGACAGCGAGGCGTCCATGTTCTTGGCGATCGCGGCGGCCGCGCCGCGCAGCGGCTTGCTCTCGGCTTCGCTGCTGCTCTTGGCGGCGGCGGGCTCGGCCTTCTTCGCCGGGGCGGCCTTGGCGGGCGCGGGCTTGGCGGGGGCCGGTTCGGCATGCTCGCCGGTCTCCGGCTTGGCCTGCTCCGGCTTGGCCTGCTTCGGGGCCGACTGGCGGGCCGCCGACTCGGCGTTCTGCTGCGACTTGGCCGAGGGCGGGGTGGCCTGGCCGTTCGAGGTGGTCGACGCCTCCGCCTTGGCGTTCGCGCGGGCGCTGTCGGCCTTGGACTGCGCGTCCTGGGTGGGCTTGAAGTCGGCGAAGAAGTCATGCCAAGCGGCATCCACCGATGAGGGGTCGGCCAGGAACTGGTCGTACATCTCTTCGACCAGCCACTCGTTGGGGCCGAACTGTGACGCAGGGCTGCTGCTGGACACGGCTTGGGCTCGCCTCTATCCATACTCGATCTTGGGTCCGGTTACGCGCCTACCAGGCTAACCCCCTCGCTCCGGCGCGTGTGACCGAAGTGGCCCTAGCAGGCGGACGGGAGGTTGGCATTTGTCACTGAATCGATACGGGAGGGTGGTTGCGCCTCCGGTCCGGACCCGCGCGGGATGATGGGGAACCGCGGGCGGCCGGCCGCCGTCTGTGTCGGAGAGGGACTTACGGGAGGGGTGTCCGGTGGCTGACCTGGCCGACGTCGAACGCATGGTGAACGACTGGGAGCGCGACGCGGCCGAGAAGTCGCAGCGGTACCAGGCGATGCAGGCGCAGGTCGAGCGCATTTCGATCACCGAGTCGGTGGCCGCCGGGGCGGTGAGCGTGACCGTCGGGCACAACGGGCTGCCCACCGACGTCAAGATGACCCAGGCCGTGCTGAAGATGAGCCCGGACGAGATCGCCGCGAACGTGCTCCGGGCGATGCAGAAGGCGCAGTCGAAGTACCCGGAGCGGCTGGCCGAGATCACCGCCGAGACCGTGGGTGACGACGCGACCACCCGGCACCTGGTGGCCACCGCGGTGGACAACTTCCCGGCGCCGCCGGACGAGGAGGAGCCCCCCGCCGCCGGGCAGCCGCAGCAGCGGCAGCTGTACGAGCGCGAAGACGAAGAGCCTGCTCCGCCTGCTTCGAAGACGCCGCCTCTCGCGCCCAAGCCGACGCCGCGGCGGAAGACCGGCCCGGACGACGAGGACGGCGAGGACTTCAGCGACCAGTCGTTCCTGCGCCGCGACTAGGAGGGGTGAGCGATGCCACAGGGCTACGAGGTACTCAACGACGAACTGACCGTGCACGCCGGCAAGGTCGACGGCTTCTCCGAGCGGATGCAGACCGCGGTGGACGCGGCGAACACGGTGACCATGGACGACAGCGCCTACGGGGTGATCTGCCAGCCGTTCGCGATGTTGCTGCAGCCGTTCGAGGAGATGGGCGTCAACGCGCTGAAGACGGCGGTGGAGTCCCTGAAGGAGACCTCGGCCAAGGTCCGCGACTCGGCCGCGGCGTACGAGGAGCGCGAGGGCGGCACCGCGAAGGCGCTGAAGAACGCCGAAGCCGGCTGAGCCCACGCCGGGCCAGGGGCGCGAGCCCGTTGCGGACGCCGACGCCGGGCGGGAGGATCGGGGGGCGGAGGTGGTTCGGCTGTGCTTCTCGGAGGTGGTCCGGATCCGGCTCGCCCGTGATCGCGAGCTGTTGATCGCCGAGGGGCGCCTGGTCGGCTGGCGCCTCGCCGAGGCTCAGGACCAGGTGCTGGTCGAGCACCTGCGGGTGTTCGAGAACGGGCGGCTGGACGTGCTGCTCGCCGGTGGCCCCCGTGACCGGGTGGCGCTGGAGCGGCTGCGCCTGCGATTGGCGGACAGCCCGGCAGCCGGTTCGCCGATGACCGCGCTGCTGAACGGCTACATCGCGGAAATGCTCGCCGTTTTCGACCTCGAAGTGGACGGAACCGCTCTAGGATGAACCATCTTTTCGCCGGTTTTGGGTGGTGGAGTTCCGTGGGCTGCGTTTTCGAACTCGGTGGGGAAGCGGTGTGGAGCCCGGCGTCGCGCGTCGGGGAGACCTACCTGGCGCTGGCCGGCGGGCTGGCGGGCCTGGTCGGCGTGCCCACCGGCGTCACCGGGACGGCGGCTGATACCCACCGGGTGGACATTGTTCAATTCGACGTGTTCACCAAACGCGTATTCGAAGAATATTTCCGGTCCGGCCACGAACTGCGGCGGATGATGGTGGACGGCGTGCTGCGGCCGTCGATCGTGATGCTGGTGCGCGGGGGCGGGCGGATCGAGCCCGCCACCGAGGAGCAGCGGCTGTACCTGGCCGAGGCGGACCGGCTGGCCGGTGCGATGCCCGCCTAGGTGTGATGTCCAGGGACGTTGTCCCGGATTGAGGTGGCCAAGCGCGGCCTGTCGTGCAGACAGGTGAAGGCCTCCGGTTGTGAAGTGGAGCTGTCTAGGAACCGCTTCACCGTCCGGAGGCCTTCGTGTCCCACCCTAACGCCACCCTGACCCCACGCACCCGATTGCGGCTCGCCCGGTTGATCGTCGAGCAGGGGTGGACCTGCACCGAAGCGGCGAAGATGTTCATGGTCGCCGCCAAGACCGCCCGCAAGTGGGCACAGCGCTACCAGGACCAGGGTGAGGCCGGGATGGCTGATCGCAGCTCACGGCCCCTGCGCAGCCCGGCCCGCACACCCGAGCACCTGGTGCGGGCGATCGTGCGGCTGCGCTGGCGGCACCGGCTGGGCCCGGCCCAGATCGCCGGCCGGCTCGGACTCCCCGCCTCGACCGTGCACGCAGTGCTGACTCGCTGCCGGATCAACCGCCTGTCCCGCATCGACCGGGTCACCGCAGAACCGCTGCGCCGCTACGAACACCCCTACCCCGGATCGCTGATCCACGTCGATGCCACCAAGTTCGGCAACATCCCCGACGGCGGCGGCCACCGCTACGTCGGCCGGCAACAAGGCGAACGCAACAAACGAGCCACCGCGGGCCTGCCCC